>JAODNJ010000382.1 GCA_025465155.1 Frankiales bacterium | reverse complement strand
TCGTCGAGCCGGTCGCCGATCGCGGTGTAGTCGTCGAAGCCGAGCACGGTGGCCTCGGGGAGCGCGCCGGCCAGCTCCGAGCCGTACCGCTCGGCCATGCACCCGACGGCGATCACCTCGGCGCCGCTGTCGGTCGCGGCCAGGATCGCGTCGACCGAGTCCTTCTTCGCGCTCTCGATGAATCCGCAGGTGTTGACCAGGACGGCGTCGGCGCCGTCGGCGTCGTGGACCAGCTCGTAGCCGTCGGCGGCCAGCCGGCCGGCGAGCTCCTCCGAGTCGACCTCGTTGCGGGCGCACCCGAGGGTCACCACCGCCACTGTCCGGGCAGGGCGGGGCACAGCTGTCACCGGCTCATCGTAGTCTGGCCCCTCTGCAGGGGGCCGCCGCGAGCGTGCGAGTGGAGGAGCAGGGGGGTCCTTTCACTCGCCGCCACCGCCGCGCAGCGTGAACAGCACCGACTCGAGCTCGTCGGGCTTGACCAGCACGTCGCGGGCCTTCGAGCCCTCCGACGGCCCCACGATCCCGCGGCTCTCCATGAGGTCCATCAGCCGGCCGGCCTTGGCGAACCCGACCCGCAGCTTGCGCTGCAGCATCGATGTCGAGCCGAACTGGCTGGTGACGATCAGCTCGACCGCCTGCACCAGCAGGTCGAGGTCGCCCCCGATGTCCTCGTCGATCTCCTTCTTCTCGCCGGCCGCGGCGGTGAAGACCTCTTCCCGGTACTCCGGCTCGGCCTGGCGCTTGGCGAACTCGACGACCGCCTCGATCTCGGTGTCGGACACGAAGGCGCCCTGCACGCGCATCGGCTTGCCGGCACCGATCGGCAGGAACAGCGCGTCACCCATGCCGATGAGCTTCTCCGCGCCGGGCTGGTCGAGGATGACCCGGCTGTCGGTGAGGCTCGAGGTCGAGAACGCCAGCCGGGACGGCACGTTGGCCTTGATCAGGCCGGTGACGACGTCGACCGAGGGACGCTGCGTGGCCAGCAGCAGGTGGATGCCCGCGGCGCGCGCCTTCTGGGTGATCCGGACGATGGAGTCCTCGACGTCGCGCGGGGCGACCATCATCAGGTCGGCCAGCTCGTCGACGATCGCGAGGATGTACGGGTAGGGCCGGTAGACCCGCTCACTGCCGGGGGGCGCGGTGATCTCGCCCTTCTCGACCTTGCGGTTGAAGTCGTCGATGTGCCGCACCCCGGTGGAGCGCATGTCCTGGTAGCGCTGCTCCATCTCCTCGACCAGCCAGGCCAGCGCGGTGGCCGCCTTCTTGGCATCGGTGATGATCGGCGTGATGAGGTGCGGGATGCCGTCGTACGGCGTGAGCTCGACCATCTTCGGGTCGACCAGGATCATCCGCAGCTGGTCCGGCGTGGCGCGCAGCAGCAGCGAGACGAGCACCGAGTTGACGCAACTGGACTTGCCGGAGCCGGTGGCACCGGCAACGAGCAGGTGCGGCATCTTCGCGAGGTTCGCGCAGACGAAACCGCCCTCGATGTCCTTGCCGAGGCCGACGAGCATCGGGTGCGGGTCCTGCTTGGCCGCCTGCGAGCGCATGACGTCGCCGAGGCTCACCTTCTCGCGGTCGGTGTTCGGCACCTCGATGCCGACCGCCGACTTGCCCGGGATGGGCGCGAGGATGCGGATGTTGTCGTTGGCGACCGCATAGGCGAGGTTGCGGGTCAGTGCGGTGATCTTCTCGACCTTGACCGCGGGGCCCAGCTCCACCTCGTACCGGGTCACCGTCGGGCCGCGGGTGAAGCCCGTGACCGCCGCGTCGATGTTGAACTGCTCGAGGACGCCGGTGATGGCCTCGATCGCGACGTCGTTGGCCTTCGAGCGGGCCCGCGGCGGGTCGCCGGGGCGCAGGAAGTTCACCGAAGGCAGCGTGTAGTTGCCCTCGACCGGCTGGATGACGAGCTGCTGCGGCTCGTCGATCGGCGGCAGGTCCTCCGGCGGGAACGTCCGGTCGACCACCGGCGCTCGCAGCCCCGCGGGCACCACGACCGCCTCGGGCGCGGGCTCGTGGCGCACCGCCTCGGGGGCCTCCTCGAACGCGCCGTGGTCGATCGGACCGGTGGCCTGGTAGTCCGCCGTGTCCCGGGCGCGCCGCCGCCGGCCGGGCTTCTCCCCGTCGTCGTCCCCGTAGGAGTCGTCGTCCTCGTCGGCGTAGTCGCCGCGGCCGGTCATCCGATCGGAGAGCTCGCGCAGCCGCTCGGGGATCTGGTGCACCGGCGTCGCCGTCGTGACCAGCAGGCCGAAGAACGCGACGAGGACCAGAAGGACGACTGCGACGACGGAGCCGACGCCCTTGGTCAGCGGGGTGCCCACCGCCCAACCGATCAGGCCACCCGAGCCCGGACGGCCCTGCGGTGGCCCGTCGGTGAGTCCGCCGCCGACCACGTGGGCGATCCCGACCACGGCGACGGTCATGCAGAACCAGCCGATGACCATGCGACCGCGCGCCTCCGGCTGCGCCGGGTGACGCAGCAGATAGAGGGCGATGAAGAAGAACAGCACCGGCAGGACGACCACCAGCGCGCCGGCCGCCCAGCGGACGCCGCCGGCCACCACCGCGCCGACCGGGCCTATCCCGTGGGTCCACACGGAGGCGCCCAGAACCACGGCCAGGCCGAGGTAGGCGAGCCCGACGCCGTCGCGCCGGTGCTCCGGCGCGAGCGGCTCGGCCTCCTCCGGCCGGGCGACCGAGCGGGCCAGGCCGCCGGCGCCGCGGGCGAAGAGCATCCAGGTGCCGCCGACGACGCGAAGCAGGCCGCCGCCCTGCTTACTGCGGGCAGCGGGCCGGCGGCTGCCGCCCGGCGACCGCTTGGCCGGCGCGCGCTTCCGGGACGCCGTCGAACCGGAGCGGCTCCGGGACGACGACGCACCGGCGGCCCGGCGGGTCGGCGTACTGCGGGCAGGCATGCGTCAGACCGTAATCCCGGTGGTCCCGCGGAACAGGCAGGCGGACGGTCGTGTCCCCCACCTACGGTCTCCCCATGCCCTCCGCCCTCCCGTACGGCAGCTGGCCGACGCCGATCACCTCCGAACTCGTCGTCCGCGCCGGGGCGCGTCCGGGCGAGGTGCTCGTGGACGGCCCCGACGTGTGGTGGACCGAGATGCGGCCGGGGGAGGGCGGCCGGTCAGCGGTCGTGCGGCGCGAAGGCGACGGCACCCGCCACGACGTGCTCCCCGCGCCCTGGAACGCGCGTACCCGCGTGCACGAGTACGGCGGCGGCGCCTGGGCGGTTGCCGACGGCACGCTCTGGTTCACCAACTTCGCCGACCAGCGGCTCTACCGGCTCGACCCCGGTGCGGCCGAGCCCGTCGCCGTCACCCCGGAGCCCGCCGTGCCGTCAGGGGTCCGGCACGCCGACCTCCGCGTGCTGCCGCGAGGTGCCGGGGTGCTGGCGGTCCGCGAGACCCATCCGGCGAGCGGCGCCGCGGCCGACGTCGTCAACGAGATCGTGCGGGTGGCCCCGGACGGCCGCACCGACGTGCTCGTGTCCGGGCCGGACTTCCTCTCCGATCCCCGGCTGGCTCCGGACGGCGAGACGCTGGCCTGGCTGCAGTGGGACCACCCGCACATGCCCTGGGACGCCGCCCAGCTCGTCGTCCGCGCGCCCGACGGCACGGAGGAGGTCATCGCCGGCGGCCCGGGCGAGTCGGTGGTGCAGCCCGTGTGGGGACGGGACGGCAGCCTGTGGTTCCTCAGCGACCGCACCGACGTCTGGTCCCTGTACCGGCGGGATCCCGACGGCACCGTGCACGCGGCGCTCGACACGGGCGGGGACATCGCCGGCCCGCAGTGGGTGTTGGGGATGAGCCGTTTCGCGCTCCTGTCCGACGGCCGCGTCGCGGTGGCGTTCGTGCGCGGCGGCGTGGACCGGATCGGGTTCCTCGAGCCGGACGGGCGGCTGCGGGAACTCGACCTCGGCTACAGCGTCTACGGGCGGCTGGTGGCACAGGGCGATGCGCTCGTCGGCGTGGCCGGAAGCCCCACGGGCGAGCCCGTCGTCCTGCGCATCGGCCGGGACGGCGACCCGGAGGTGCTCCGCGCCGCCCGCGACCTCGGGCTCGGCCCGGCCTGGTTCTCGGTCCCCGAGCACCTGACGTTCCCGACCCCGGACGCCGGGACCGGCATCGGCGAGGCGCACGCCCTGGTCTATCCCCCGACCAATCCCGAGGTGAGCGCGCCGGCGGGCGATCGGCCGCCGCTGCTCGTGCTGGTCCACGGCGGCCCGACGGCCTCCGCCGTCCCGGTGCTCAACCTGGACGTGCAGTACTGGACGTCGCGCGGGTTCGCGGTCGCCGACGTGGACTACCGCGGGTCCACCGGCTACGGACGGCGCTACCGGGAGGCGCTCAAGGGGCGCTGGGGCGTGGTCGACCTCGACGACGTGGTCGCCTGCGCGTCCTACCTCGCCGGCGCCGGTCGGGTCGATCCCGACCGCATGGCGATCCGCGGCGGGTCGGCCGGTGGGTACACGACGCTCGCCGCGCTCACCATGCGCCCCGGGGTCTTCTCGGCCGGGGCCAGCCACTACGGCGTCGCCGATCTGGCCGCGCTGGCCGCCGACACGCACAAGTTCGAGTCGCGGTACCTCGACGGGCTGGTCGCGCCGTATCCCGAGGGGGCCGACGTCTACGCCGAGCGCTCCCCCCTGACGCACGTCGACGCGCTGGACACCCCGCTGGCGGTCTTCCAGGGCGAGGAGGACCGGATCGTGCCGCCGGCGCAGGCCGAGGCGATCGTGGCGGCGCTGGGCGACAAGGGCGTTCCGCACGCCTACCTGCTCTTCCCCGGCGAGCAGCACGGATTCCGCCGGGCGGAGAACATCCGGGCAGCGCTCGACGGCGAGCTGTCCTTCTACGCCCAGGTGTGGGGCTTCGACCTGCCCGCCGAGGAGGGCATCACCCCGATACACGTCGAGAGGTAGCCACCTGACGCCATCAGCGGTCGGCCCTCCCGCAGGAGAAGGACTCCGGCCTCCTCGCGCCGGGGCCCGAGGGGCGCAGGAGGGTCCTATACCTCGAGGACGGTCGGGATGATCATCGGGCGGCGGCGGTACGTGTCGGACACCCACTTGCCCACCGTCCGCCGGATCACCTGCGAGAGCCGGTGCGCGTCGACGTCGCCGTCGGCCAGCTCGCGCTTCAGGTTCCCCTCGACCAGGCCGAGCACCTCGTCGAACGCGGACGGGTCGTCGGAGAAGCCGCGGGTGGAGATGTGCACGGGCCGGACGATCGTGCCCGTCGAGGGCTCGATGACCACGGTGAGCGCCACGAAGCCTTCGTCGCCGAGGATCCGCCGGGCCTGCAGCGACTCCTCGCCCACGTCGCCGACGTTCAGCCCGTCGACGTAGACGTTGCCGATCGGGACGCTGCCGACGATCGACGCCTTGCCGTCGACCAGGTCCACCACCACGCCGTCCTCGGCGAGGATGACCCGGTCCCTGGACATGCCGGTCTGCTCGGCGAGGGCGGCGTGCGCGCGCAGGTGCCGCCACTCGCCGTGCACGGGCATCAGGTAGCGCGGCTTGGCGACGTTGAGCAGCGTGCGCAGCTCACCGGCCGGCGCGTGCCCGGAGACGTGCACCATCGCCGTCTCCTTGTGGACGACGGTGGCGCCGAGCCGGGCGAGCCCGTTGATGACCTTGTAGACGGCGGTCTCGTTCCCGGGGACGAGCGAGGAGGCCAGCACGATCGTGTCGCCGGCCTCGATGGTGACCTGGTGATGCTCGCCGCGGGCCATCCGGCCGAGCGCAGAGAGCGGCTCGCCCTGGGAGCCGGTGCTGATCAGCACGACCTGCTCGGGCGGCATCGACGTCGCCTCGTCCAGCGACACCATCAGCCCGGGAGCGACGCGCAGCAGGCCGAGATCGCGCGCCACGCCCATGTTGCGGACCATCGACCGGCCGACCAGGGCGACCTTGCGGCCGTGCACCTCGGCGGCGTCGAGCACCTGCTGGATGCGGTGCACGTGACTGGCGAAGCTCGACACGATCAGCCGTTGGGTGGCACCGGCGAAGACCGCCTCGAGCACCGGGCCGATGGCCCGCTCCGAGGTGACGAAGCCGGGCACTTCGGCGTTGGTGGAGTCGGCCAGCAGCAGGTCGATGCCGGAAAGTCCGAGCCGCGCGAAGGCGCCGAGGTCGGTGAGCACCCCGTCGAGCGGCAGCTGGTCCATCTTGAAGTCGCCGGTGTGCACCAGCAGACCGGCGGGCGTGTGCACGGCGACGGCGAGCGCGTCGGGGATGGAGTGGTTGACCGACAGGAACTCGCAGTGGAACGGCCCGGCCACGTGGTCGTCGCCGGCCGCGACCTCGACGAGCACGGGGTCGATGCGGTGCTCACGCAGCTTCGCGGCGACCAGCGCGAGGGTGAACCGCGACCCGACCAGCGGGATGTCGCCCCGCAGCCGCAGCAGGTAGGGGATCGCACCGATGTGGTCCTCGTGCCCGTGGGTGAGGACGACGGCCGCGATGTCGGCGAGCCGGTGCTCGATGACCCCGAAGTCGGGGAGGATGAGGTCGACGCCCGGCTGCTCGGCCTCGGGGAAGAGCACGCCGCAGTCGATGACCAGCAGCTGGCCGTCGAACTCCAGCACGGCCATGTTGCGGCCGATCTCGCCGAGGCCGCCCAGCGCCATCACCCTGAGGCCGCCGGCCGGCAGCGGCGGGGGCGCCTTCAGTTCCAGGTGGGGCTGGGTGCTCGGGGCGCGGTCGGGCCTGGTCACGAGGTGGGGCTCACGGGGCGGCCCGGGCGGGTTCTCACAAGGAAACGCCTCCAGCGGCGAGGTCGGTGCGCAGCTGCGCGATCTGGTCCGGGGTGGCGTCGACGAGCGGGGGACGCACCGGTCCGGCGGGCAGGCCGAGCTCCTTCAGCGCCGCCTTCACCATCATGACGCCCTGGCCGCCGCCCATCACCCCGGTGTAGACCGGCAGCAGGCTCTCGTGGACCGCGCGGGCCTTCACCAGGTCGCCGGACTCGACCGCTGCGACGAGCTCGGCCAGCCGCGGGCCGACGACGTGGCCCACCACGCTCACCACCCCGACCGCGCCGATCGCGAGCAGCGGGAAGTTCAGCATGTCCTCGCCGCTGTAATAGGCCAGTTCGGTACGGGCGAGGGTCCACGACACCGCACCCAGGTCGCCCTTGGCGTCCTTCACCGCGACGATCCGCGGGTGCTCGGCGGCACGGACGAGCGTCTCGACCTCGATCGGGACGACCGAGCGTGGCGGGATGTCGTAGAGCATCACCGGCAGGTCGGTGGAATCGGCGATCGAGGTGAAGTGCCGCAGCAGCCCGGCCTGGGGAGGCTTGTTGTAGTACGGCGTCACCACCAGCAGGCCGTGGACGCCGACCCGCTCCGCCGCCTGCGCCTTCTCGATGGAGTGCGCGGTGTCGTTGGTCCCGACGCCGGCGACGACCGTGGCCCGGTCGCCGACGGCGTCCAGGACCGCCTCGAGGACGGCGTGCTGCTCGGCGTCGGTGGTCGTCGGGGACTCGCCGGTGGTCCCGTGTATCACGAGCCCGTCGTGGGAGCCACGGTCCACGAGGTGCGCGGCGAGCTCCTGCACTCCGGCCAGGTCGATCTCGCCGTCCTCGGTGAACGGCGTGACCATCGCCGTCAGGACGCGCCCGAACGGCCGGGCAGGATCGGTGGTCATGCGAGGAATCTACCGACCCTCGCGCCGTCAGCCCTCGGTGACGTACGGGCTGGCCGCCACCTCCGTGCCGTCGGCCAGCTCGCTGATGCGGAAATCGTCGAAGACGTTGGCGGCAACCCGGTGCAGCTCGCGCAGGCATGCGACGGCGAGCTCGCGGATCTCCACGTCGGCGTGCTCACTCGCCCGCATCGCGATGAAGTGCCGCCAGGCCCGGTAGTTGCCGGTGACGACGATGCGGGTCTCGGTCGCGTTGGGCAGCACCGCGCGGGCGGCCTGGCGCGCCTGCTTGCGGCGCAGCGTGCCGTTCGGGACGTCGGCGAACTTCTTCTCCAGCCCCTCCAGCAGGTCGGTGTAGGCGGCCAGGGCGGCGTCGGCGGCGGCGAGGAAGCGCTCGTGCAGCTCGGGGTCCTCGGCGATGACGGCGGGCTCGACGAAGGCGGCATCGCGCTCGGGCACGTAGCGCTGCGAGAGCTGGCTGTAGGAGAAGTGTCGGTGGCGGATCAGCTCGTGGGTGAGCGACCGCGAGACGCCGGACAGGTACATGCTCACCGTGCCGTGCTCCAGCACCGACAGGTGGCCCACCTCGAGGATGTGCCGCAGGTAGCCGGCGTTGGTCGCGGTCGCCGGGTTCGGCTTGTTCCACGACTGGTAGCAGGCTCGGCCGGCGAACTCGGCGAGCGCCTGTCCGCCGTCGACGTCGGCCTCCCAGGGCACCTCCGGCGGCGGTGAGAACTGCGTTTGGGCGATGACCTGGACCTTGAGCGGAACGATCTGCGGCACGTGGTCGAGGGTACGGGCGGGGTCGGCCAGGACCCAGCCCCCGGGCACATCTGCCTCACCGGACCCGGGCGGCCCGACCGCAGGCCGGCCGGGAGGACGCCGCTCTGACGCTTGACATGGCGTCAGTTTGACGTCACCATGACGCCATGACGGAGTGGACGTACACCGGCGGGCTCGGGGCCGGGCTGCGCCGCAGGGCCGGACGCGTGGGCGGCCCTGCCCGCGACCGCGATGGCGCACCGCCGCTGTCTCCGTGGCGCATGCACGGGAGCGGCCCGGGCACCGTCGTCCGGGACGGCTGACGCCACCATGGTGTCCATGGATCTGTCCGACTACGTCGAGGCGCTGCGCGGCTCGCTGACCACCGCAGCGGCCGCCGCCGGCGAGCAGGCACGCGAGACGGCCCGCCTGCTGGCCGACACCATGGAACCGGCCGTCCGGCTCGCGGTCATCGACGCGATGTCGGCGATGGCGGCCGAGGTGACCGCCGAACTCGACGGCGACCTCGTCGACATCCGCGTCCGCGGCGGCGAACCGGAGGTCGTCGTCGTCCGCGCCCACCACGCCGCCGCCGAGGACCCGCCGGCCCCCGGCGAGCCACCCGACGAGGACGACGGCGGCTCGGTGGCCAGGATCAGCCTCCGCCTTCCCGACGCGCTCAAGGCCCGCGCCGAGCAGGCCGCCGCGGCCGAGGGCCTGTCGCTCAACGGCTGGCTCGTGCGAGCGGTCGCAGCCGGGGTCCGCGAGTCCCGCACGTCCCCGCCGTCCGGACGCGGCCCCCGCCGCTACTCCGGCTTCGCACGCAGTTGACCGGCACGCATGGCCGGCCCCTCCCCCGCTGTCCACGTCCCGAGGAGGACCCGTGGAATCCCGTACGCACCGCTTTCCCGTATCCGGTGACACGCCGGCGCTCGAGATTCGCAACCTCTCCGGCTCGGTGACCATCCAGGCGCGAGAGGACGTCGGGGAACTCGTCGTCGAGATCGCCGCCCTCGACCGCACGGCGGAGGGACAACTCGACCGGGCCGGACTGTTCTTCACCCCCTCCCGGCTCCGGGTCCAACTGCCGGAGCGGCGGCTGATGGGAACGGGCTCGTACGCCGTGTCGGTCATTTCGCCGCCCGACGCAGATGTGCAGGTGGCCGCCGGCTCGGCGGACACCGTCCTGCGCGGGCGGCTGGGCCGGGCCGACCTGACCTCCGCGAGCGGCGACATCGCGGCCGAGCACTGCGCCGTCTTGCAGCTGCGTACGGCCAGCGGCGCTGCCCGCATCGGGACGGTCGACGGTCGCGCGACGGTCGCCTCCGCCTCCGGCGATCTGCGCGTCGACACGGTCGGTGGCGGCCTGGAGGCGCGGACCGCGTCGGGGGACGTCGTGGTCGGCGAGGCGGCCGGCGACGTGTCCGTGGGGACCGCCTCGGGTGACGTGACGATCGGGCGGGTCGCCGACGGCACGGTGCGGGTCACGACCGTCTCCGGCGACAGCGAGGTGGGCGTCGCACCCGGCCTGCGGGTCTGGCTCGACGTGTCCAGCGTCTCCGGGCGCGTCGACTCGCAGCTCACCGACGACGACGGCCTGGCGGGTGAGGACCCGGCGCAGCTGTCGGTGACCCTGCGGTCGGTCTCGGGTGACCAGCGCATCCGCCGTGTCGCCACCGCGCGATGACGCTCATCCTGCGGTGCCGTCTCACCCCGCGCGGTGAGGTCAGCCGGACGCGCTCGCCGGCGCGGCCGGCCGAAGCAGTCGAGCCAGGTCGGGGGCCAGATCCCCGGGGCCGGCGACGGCCACACCGTCCAGCTCCAGCCAGTCAGCCATGAGCCGCAGTTCCTCGGCGAGGGAGGCGCCCACCAGCGCGCGCTGGGCACCCTCCTCGGCGTGCGCGGCCTGCACGCGCAGAACGCCGGCCTGCCGGTCGGCCTTGAGGTCCACCCGGGCGACCAGCCGGTCGCCAAGGAGGAACGGCAGCACGTAGTAGCCGTGGACCCGCTTCGCGGCTGGGGTGTAGATCTCCAGCCGGTACCGGAACCCGAAGATCCGCTCCACCCGGGGGCGCTCCCAGATGAGCGAGTCGAACGGGCTGAGCAGCGCACGCGCGCGGATCCACCGCGGCCGGCGGGCCTCCGGGTCCAGCCAGGCGGGGCGGCCCCACCCGGCCACCTCCACCGGCTGAAGCTCCCCGGCGTCGGCCAGCTCGGCGATGGCCGTGCGCGCGTCTCCGGGGGCGAGCCGGAAGTAGTCACGCAGGTCGGTCTCGGTCGCCACGCCGAGGGCCCGGGAGGCGACGAGGACGAGCTCCCGGATGGCGTCGGGCCGGTCCGGGGTCGGCGCGGTCAGGATCTCGGGCGGCAGCACCCGTTCGGTCAGGTCGTAGACCCGCTCGAAGCCTGCGGTGCGCTCCCGCGCGGTGAGCGCACCGGTGAAGAACAGGTACTCGAGCGCCGCCTTGCCGGCGTGCCAGTTCCACATCGAGCCGGGGCGGTTCGGCCGGCTCTCTGCCAGCTGGCTGGCCTTCAGCGGGCCCTCCTGGCGGATCCGGTCGAGCAGTTCGGCGACGTACCCGGGACGATCCCGGGCGATCGTGGTCATGGAGCCCCAGGCCTCGCGGTCGGCGGCGTCCATCCGCCAGCGGAGAAAAGGGTGCAGCCGCACCGGCAGGAACGAGGCCTCGTGGGCCCAGTACTCGAACAGCGCGTGGCGGCGACCGGCGAGGTCGTCCAGCGCCTGCCGCGGATAGGGACCGAGCCGGCTGAACGCCGGCAGGTAGTGCGAGCGCGACAGCACGTTCACCGAGTCGATCTGCACGACCGCCAGCCGCTCCACCGTGCGGCGGAGCCGCCGGACGTCGACAGCGCCGGTACGGCGCGGATCCGCGAAGCCCTGAGCCGCGAGGGCGATCCGCCGGGCCACCCCTGCAGGCAGCCGCTCGGCAACCGACGTCGTCACGCCGAGGATCCTTCCCGGTGGGTCCGACATCCGCCCACGCTGTCCAGGCCGCATCCCCCGATCCGGTGCCGCTTAGGCTGCCCGGGTGGATCCGAGGGAGCCGTCGCCGGGACGAGTGGCCTCCGCGACGGTGTCCGTCCGCCCCGCGCGCCCGGGGGACGCCGCCGAGGTCGCGCGGGTCCAGGCGGTGACCTGGCGGACGGCGTACCGGGCCGTCCTGCCCGCGGCCCTCCTCGACGACTGGGACGAGGCGGCGGCGGCCGAGGCGTGGGGCGCGGCGATCGCGTCGCCGCCCACTCCGGGCCATGGCGTGCTGGTCGCCGTCGAGAAGGAGTCCGTCGTGGGGTTCGCCGCGTTCGGCCCGGCAGAGCTCGAGCCCGGCCAGCGTCCGGACCCCGCCGGCCCGACCGCCGAGATCGCCACGCTGCTGGTCGAACCCCGTTGGGGCCGCCGGGGGCACGGCAGCCGGCTCCTGGCCGCGGTGGCGGATCTCGCCGTCGGCACCGGAGCCCAACGGCTCCAGACGTGGCTGCCCGAGGCGGATGAAGTCTCTGCGACCTTCTTCGAGTCAGCCGGCTGGGAGCGGGACGGCTGGGCGCGCAGCCTCGACACCGGCGCCGCCCCGTTTCGGGAGGTCCGCTGGCACGCACTCCTGGGCGACGACATCGACACGGGCGAGGAGATCCCATGAGCTTCGCCGGCTTTCCGGACGACGGCCTGGTCTTCTACGAGGGCCTCGAGGCGGACAACAGCAAGACCTACTGGACCCGCCACAAGGCCGACTACGAGAGCCACGTCCGCGGACCCCTACTCGCCCTGCTCGAGGAGCTCGGGCCGGAGTTCGGGACGGCGAAGGTCTTCCGGCCCTACCGCGACGTCCGGTTCAGCAACGACAAGACGCCCTACAAGACCCATCAGGGCGCCGTCGTCTCTCCGGACGGAACCGGAGCAGGTGGCTGGTACGTGCAGATCTCCGCGGAGGGCCTGCACGTGGCGGGCGGCTCCTGGCGGCTGGAGTCCGACCAGGTGGACCGGTTCCGGCGCGCGGTCGCCGACGACGTCCAGGGCCCACGACTCCAGGCCGAGGTGGACCGGCTGGCCGGCGCCGGTTTCGGCATCGGCGGCGACCGGCTGACCCGGGTGCCCTCGGGCTACCAGGCGGACTCGCCGCGCGCGGACCTGCTGAGGCACAAGTCCCTGAACGCCGGCCGCCACTGGGATCCGGCGGACTGGCTGCACGACCGCCGCGCGCTGGACAAGGTGCGCGACGCGTGGCGGGAACTCCAGGGGCTCAACATCTGGCTCGCCGGCAATGTCGGTGCCACGACCAAAGAGATCCGCCGCCGCTGAGATGGGGGCATGCGAAAGGGCCCCAGCGGTTGGCTGGGGCCCTTTCGGTGAGGGGTGTCCGGCGGCGTCCTACTCTCCCACCCCGTCCCCGGGGCAGTACCATCGGCGCTGGGAGGCTTAGCTTCCGGGT
>JAODNJ010000005.1 GCA_025465155.1 Frankiales bacterium | reverse complement strand
CGCGCTGCAGGTCGCTGATGTCCTCGCGTGCGCCCCACGCCCGCCACGGTCCGGGGTCGTCCTCGAGGGGGGTCAGCGGCAGGGGTGCGCGGTCGCGCCGCCCGACGGCGGCGAGGAGGACCAGCTGCCGCCAGCCGCACTGCGCGGCCAGCATCAGGGCGCGCTCGGCCAGGGCGACGTCGATGTCGGGGGAGACCGCGACCTCGGCGACGAGGTAGCCCAGATGCCGGACGCGCCGGTCCTCGGTCGTTCGCCGGGCGGCCTGCACGGCCGCCTCGACCAGCCGCTCGCCGTCGGAGCGGGGCGGGACGCGGACGCCGAAGAAGCCGTCGCCGCGCACCTGGCGCCCCTGGTGCGAACGGGTCACCGCGAGTTCGGCGGCGAAGGCGAGCGTTCCTCCGGCCCGGGCGCGCTCCCAGGTGGAGGAGATGTCCGCGGCCGCCGAGGCCGCGTCGCGGAGGCAGGCGGCCAGCCGCTCGTCGAGCCGGAGCCGGGAGGACGCCGGGTCGAACAGCAGCCCGGCCACCGCGCGGCTCATCGAGCCGGCGACCAGCTCACCGGTCTCCACCAGCGCACGCCCGGGCTGCGGCCGTCCGTCGAGATGCTCGGGCACAGGATGATCATCGGCCCCGTCGCGGTCTCCTGCACCGGACGGGACCGGGGCTCACCACACCGGGTCAGGTCCGCGGCCGATGATCAGGGCCGATCGGATCGGGCCGCCTCCGTCGTCACCGGATCCCGCTCCGGCAGCCGCGCCGCCACCTCCCGCGCCAGTGCGCCCAGCCGGGCCCGTTCCGGCTGGACGGTCGGGACGCCGAGGTCGGTCAACGGGCCCGCGGTCACCGGCCCCACCGCCACGACCATCACCCGGTCGCGCAATGCCGCCACCAGCTCGTCGTGGCGTCCCAGCTCGCCGGCGACCCGCAACAGGCCGGCCGCGGCCGGTGCGCTGGTGAAGGTCACCGCGTCCACCGAGCCGCCGATCACCTGGCCGACGAGGCGGCGGACCGGGCCGACGTCCTCGGGCAGCTCCCACCGGTAGACCGGCACGGTCACGACCTCGGCGCCCGCCCGGCGGAGCTCGGAAACGAAATCGCGCAGCGGGTCGCCGTGCAGCTGGACCGCGATCCGCCGACCCTCGAGCCGGCCCTCCGCACCGGAGAGCAGGTGCGCGAGCACTTCGGCGGAGGACTCCGACCCGGGCGACCACGCGTCCACCAGCCCGGCGCCCCGGATCGCGCCGCGGGCTTTGGGGCCCCGGGCCAGCATCCGGGCCGGGCGCAGGTGCTCCACCAGTGGCAGGCCCCACGTCCCGGCGGCCGAGAGCCAGCCGCGGAACCCCACCCCCGTCGTGGCCACGACCAGGTCGACCGGCGCAGCGAGGACGGCGCGGGTCGCCGCGACCAGTTCGGTGTCGTCGGCCAGGGGCACGATGCGGATCGCGGGCGCGTAGAGCACCCGGGCGCCGCGCCGCTCGAGCAGCGCGCCCAGCTCCTCGCGACGGCGGGCAGCCGTGACCGCCACCGTGTAGCCGGTCAGGGGCAGCGCGTCGGCGTCCGCCGGTCCGTCCCGGACCTCGGACGGCTGCGCGGGAGGCTCACTCACCCGACCATGGTGCGGCGTCCCCGACGCGGCAGCCGCGTGGGGCTCCCGCCGGGCCCAGCCGGACCGGTCCTCCCGCCAGCAGGCCATCGGGTGGGAGGCGTCATCCTGCAGAGGGGGGCGTACCTCCTCCGCCACGGCCGTCGTCCCACCGGGTCGTGACGCGCGACGGCGCGGGTCAGGGCAGCCCGGACGTGCGCCTGTCCAACCGTCGTCAGGGGAGCGGCACGAACTCCGTGCCGGCCCGGCCGTCGACGTCGGCACCGTCGACCCGCAGGTCCGCCCGCTCGCGGGTGCGCTCCCTGGCGAACACGTCCGCCTCCATGAGCTGCCACCGGCGCCACTCCGCGGCCAGTTGCGTGCCGTCGCGCTCGATCCCCCGCGCGAGCCGCAGGGCGGCCGGCGCCTCGACCCACACGCGCAGCGTCGTCCACGGGTCCAGCTGCTGGGGGCTGCTGCCGCAGCCCTCGACGATCAGCACGTCCGCCACGGGCACGGGGGTGGGGACGACGGCGAACCGCCCGATGTCCCAGTCGAAGCGGTGATACGCGCCGAGGGCGCCCTCGGCCAGCGGGCGCAGGACCCCGGCGGCGAGCCGGGACACCGCGCCGGTCACGGTCCAGCCTGCGTAGAGATCGTCCAGATGCAGCACCTGCGCCCCGCGCCCGAGGGCGCCGGCGAGACGGCCGGCGAACGTCGTCTTGCCCGATCCGGCCGGCCCGTCGATGCAGACCACCCGGGTCGCCCCCAGCCGTGGCGGGGCCGACAGCACCCGTGCCGCCAGGGCGGCGAAGGTGCCGGGCGCGGTCACCGGCCGGCGACGGTCCACCGCTGGACGGCCGCTCCGTCGCCGACGACCAGCCCCCGGCCGGCCAGCAGCCGGAGGTGCGCGTCGGTCTCGGTGACCGCGAAGATCCGCATGCGCCGTTCGTACTGGTCCCAGGGCCGCGACCAGGTGAGATGGCCGGC
>JAODNJ010000579.1 GCA_025465155.1 Frankiales bacterium | reverse complement strand
CCAGCTCGAACTCGAACTGGGTCGGGTGGGCGACGTTTTGCTGTGAGGTGAGCGGGAAGTCGGCGTGTTCCGCCTTTATGGCCGGGGTCGAAGGAGTGGACGTGGATGCCATCGAGCTGCTCCGGGCCGATCATGTGGCGGTACTCCGTCTGCTGGAGGAGCTGGAGAGGGTTGCGGAGGACGACCGGCCGGTCACTCCGGACGACCTTCCCGCCCGCGGCCAGCTGGTGACCCAGCTGGTGATGGCCGAGTCCGCCCACGAGGCCTTGGAGGAGGAGTTCTTCTGGCCCAGCGTGCGGCGACTGCTGGCGGAGGGACAGGAGCTCGCCGGGCCGGCGGTGGAACAGGAGCAGTCGGCGAAACGGACCCTTGCCGAGCTGGACCGGGCGGAGCCGGGCGAACCTCGGTTCGAGCAGCTGGTGTCGCGGATCATCGCCGACGCGCGCGAGCACATCGCCTACGAGGAGAACCAGGTCTGGCCGGTCGTGCGGGAGCGGATCAACCGGTCCGAGCTTGACGAACTGGGCCGCAAGATGGCTGACGCGCGCAAGGCCGCACCGACCCGGCCCCATCCGCACACCCCGCCCACACCTGGCGCGCTGAAGACCGTCGGGGCGGCAGCGGCCGCTGTGGACCGGATCCGTGACATGGTGACGCACCGCCAGGGGGATGCGATAAGGCTGCCGGCCGAGCCGCCGCCGACGCCCGCTGCAACACCGTCAGCTGGGCATGCGGCGAGCGGCGGACGAGGAGACGCGGATCGGCCGAGCGGTGCGATCAGGCTTCTGGTCCCGGCGATGACGCTGGTACTGATCATCGTCGCCGTCCGTCGTCGGCACTCCGCTGCGGCCCGCCGGCAACGTGCTCACACCGTGCCGGAGACCCGTTCCTCCACCCCGAGAAGCGACTTGCCGAACACCCGGTAGCCGATGGCCGAGTTGAGGCCCGCGTGGCGCGCGGCGGTATTGGCGTCCCGCCAGGTGACGCACGCCGCGGCCGCCGTCGGGCGAGCCCGGTGCGCGGGATCGAACCGCTCGGGCTGCTGCGGCACCGGGCTCACCGTGACGGTGGCCGACTGCGCCGGGGCCTGCGGGGCCCTCGAGCGCTGAGGCGCTGAGGCGTTGAGCGGGCGGGCCGCGTGGGCCGTCAGGGCACGGCGCCCGGGTGTTGACGTAGAGCGCGTACACCGACCGGGAAGCAGCCCGGAACATCCGGTTGCGCCACCGGCCCCCGAAGCAGAAGTTGGCACACCGCTCCGGCAGGTCGATCTGGCCGATCAGTACCCCGCCCGGGATGAAGACCCGCACCCCGTCGAGCCCGCCCGCAGGCCGGACTCCTCCATCCTGTTCAGGCGTGTCCCGGAGAAATCACATCCGCGGACCCGGAGATCTCATGTCCGCACACCCGGAGCCAACTCCGCCCACCCGGAGCTTCCCGCGGCCGTCGGCAACCCGGAAACGCTGCAGACCCACTCACAGGTCACGCGGTGGCCGCCCTACACATCGACGCGCCCATCAGCGAGCCGGGCGAACACAACCTTGATGGACGCGACTCCGACCTCTGCGCAGGCAGCCGCATCGATGCCGAGGCATGGAACGATCCGGACTGGGGGATGCCCGTATGGCTCGCTGTGACTACCGGGTTCGCCGCCCGCTGCATCCACCGCGCCGGGACGGGCGCGACCGGCGACTGCTGGTTGTGACACTCCGGCGGTGCCGCGACCGCGACTGACGTATCGAGCCTCGTCGAGCCCGGTATGCACAGCTTCTCAGGCGGCCGCGCAGTCGGACCGTGCCCCGTCAGCGGTCGGTTCGGCGTGGCTTGAGGGTGATCAAGCAGCCGCCCGGCAGCGGCATCACATTGAAGCTGTTCTCCTCGTAGGGCCATTCCTCCTCGTCAACTGGTTCGCGATTGATCGCGCGGCGCACAGGGTCTGGCAACGGTGCGGCGGCCGGGGCCGGCGGGGGTGCTTGTGCGAGCCGGCTGCGGACGGCGGTGACGGCAGCGGAGCGCCGGGTCAGGGCCGCGCCGCACGCCGTGCAGGATTGGCCGCCGTTGTTGACGGTCTCGCATACTGCGCACTGCCACAGGGCGTTCACCGTCGACGCTTCTCGAGCTTGCCAATCAGCTTGCCGATCAGCGCGCGGCCGCGGCCGGGAGGGGACGCGTCGGGCGCCGGGCGGACAGCGTCGGCGGCCAGCCGCAGTCCCTTGCCCCGCAGCGCGGAACCACGCGGTGCAGGCCGGGGCATCGCGGGGTCTGACGGCGCTGCCGCACTGGCGGACGCCGACCGCGATCCCATAGCGGGAGAAGCCGCGATGGCTGGTTCGGCCCCGGCACTGGGAGTCCTCGGAGTTCCCAGTCGTAGGGGAGGCCGCCCGGTGCTCGGGGCCCGTGTCGGGCGGGGGGCGCGACCGAGGGTCGGCGTCGCGCTCCGCAGACCCATCAGCGTTGCGTGGACCTCGCCGATATTCGGACGCGCGGCGGGGTCACCAACCAACATTCGTTCCACAAGCGCGGCGACCGGAGCGGGTATGTCTCCCGGGGGGAGTCGGAGCTCAGCACCGTTGAGCACGGCGATCGCGGCCTCGTGGTAGGTCGGGTCGAAGGCTGGAAACGCACCGGTGAGGTACTCCGCGTAGATCAGGCCGAGCGCGAAGATGTCGGAAGCCTCCGCGAGGACGGTGGCGGGAGCGCTGCCCTGAATGTAGCTGATCAGCTCCGGGGAGTAGTAGTTCATCGTACCGACGATCTCCTCGGGCGGCGGCGGGCTGCCGACGATGTAGGAACTGTCGAAGTCGATGAGCTTGGTCGTGTACCCAAGTTCCGTGCGCTTGATCATCACGTTGCTCGGCTTGAGGTCGCTGTGCACGATGTGCAGATCGTGGAGGATCTTGAGGCTGTGCGCGACAGTCTTGAGCAGCACCAGCTGTGTGGGGAAGCCCAGCGACGCGAGATCGCCCGGTTCCAGCCCGGCCACGTCCACCTTCTCGGTCACCTTGTAGTACTTCGCGCCCTCGCGGAAGAAGTCCAGGGTGGCGATCAGGTTGCCGCCGTAGCTGGTCAGTGGGGCCATCGCCGCCTGGATGCCGCGATGGTGCGCCTCGAAGGCAGCACAGCGCGTGCGTTTCCTGGCCTTCGTCTTGGCGCTGCCGGGGGCGCTGTCGTCGGGGTAGGTGGGGGCCAGGAACCGCTTGATGAAATACACCCGACCCTCGCGCTCGGCGAAGCTCCACTCACTGAGCCCGGCGCCGACCACCCGGAAGTCCTCCAGCAGCCGATAGCCGTGCAGCATGTCCCCCGCTTTCACGGTGTCCCCTCCGCTGTTTTCGGTCCGAGATACCGCTCGTAGCCCGGCTTGTACGCCGCCCACAGCTGTGCCTGGCGGTCCCGGCGGGTCGCCCGCAGCCTGTCGAGCGTCCGCTCGTGCTCGCGCAGGTCTGCATCCAGGTCGTCCAATGGTGTGATCCAACGTTCCTCGAGCTCGGCGGTGCGCCGCGCGAACAGCTCCCGGAAGGTGGCGTGGTCCGCACCGATGCCGAGCGTGGCCATAGCGGCGTCGTCGCCGGTGACCGCGCTGATCCTCGCCTGTACCGCGCCCGACCAACTGTCCGCGTCCGGGGCGTCCCGCAGCGCGGCCAGCACCAGGTGCTCAAAGTGCATCGGCGAGGGCACGTACCCGAAGCACCCATCGGTGGCCGCGACGACCAGGAACGGCGCCGTCAGCTCGACCTTGCGGTGGTGGACGACGAAGTCGGTGTCGGCCGACACCGCGTTGCTCACCACTGAATCCTCGCGAAGGTTAGTCATCGCGTCTCCGTGGTCCCGGATGTCGTCCACGGTCAGCTGCTGGACACCGGCATCCGGCGCGAAAACATAGGCGCGGGAGTCACCTGCCCAAAACAG
>JAODNJ010000458.1 GCA_025465155.1 Frankiales bacterium | reverse complement strand
CCGTTGAATTCTGGAGGCAGCGATGGACGCCGCCGTCACCGTCACCGATCTGGTCGTCGACCGTGGGCACCGCCGGGTGCTGCACGGCCTGTCGTTCGCCGTCCCGCCGGGTCAGGTCACCGGTCTCCTGGGGCCCAGCGGCAGCGGGAAGACGACGCTCATGCGCGCGCTGGTGGGTGTGCAGCAGGTGCGGTCCGGGGAGGTCGCCGTCCTCGGGGCGCCGGCCGGATCACCGGCGCTGCGGTCGCGGGTCGGCTACGTGACCCAGGCGCCGAGCGTCTACCCCGACCTCACGGTCCGGGAGAACGCCCGCTACTTCGCCGCGCTCTACGGCGCGGGGTCGGCCGCCGCCGACCGCGCCGTCGCCGACGTCGGGCTGGCCGAGGCCGCCGGGCAGCTCGTCGCCGACCTCTCGGGCGGCCAGCGGGGCCGCGCCTCCCTGGCATGCGCGCTGGTCGGCCGTCCCGATCTGCTGGTGCTGGACGAGCCGACCGTGGGCCTCGACCCCGTGCTCCGCGTCGAGCTCTGGGAGCGCTTCCACGGCCTGGCCCACGCCGGGACGACGCTGATCGTCTCCAGCCACGTCATGGACGAGGCCGGCCGCTGCGACCGGCTGCTGCTGCTCCGTGAGGGGCGGCTCCTGGCCGACTCGACCCCTGCCGAGCTGCGCGACGCATCCGGCACGGAGGACCTCGAGGAGGCCTTCCTCACCCTGGTCCGCAACCGCGAGGAGGTGGCGGCATGACCGCCACGACGCACCACGCGACCCCCCGGGCGCTCAACCCCCGGCTGACCGCGACCACCGCCGCGCGCGTGCTGCGTCAGCTGCGGCACGACCGCCGCACGATCGCCATGATGCTCCTGCTGCCGAGCCTGCTGCTCGGCCTGCTCTACCTCATCTGGAAGGACCTGCCCTCGGTGCCGGGTCAGCCGAACCCGTTCGACCAGGTGGGGCTGACCATGATCGCGGTCTTCCCGTTCGTGGTGATGTTCCTCGTCACGAGCATCGCGATGCTGCGGGAGCGCACGTCCGGAACCCTCGAGCGGCTGCTCACCACCCCCATCGCCCGGCTCGACCTGCTGCTCGGCTACGGCGCCGCCTTCGGCATCGCGGCGGCGCTCCAGGCGGTCATCACCGTGACCGTCGCGCGGACCGTCTACGGACTCGAGGTCGCCGGGTCGCTCTGGCTGGTCGTGCTGATCGCCGTCGTCGACGCCGTGCTGGGCGTCGCGCTCGGCCTGCTGGCCAGCGCCTTCGCCCGCAGCGAATTCCAGGCCGTGCAGTTCATGCCGGTCATCGTGCTGCCGCAGTTCTTCCTCTGCGGCCTGCTCGTCCCGCGCGACCAGATGGCCGGCTGGCTGCATGCCATCAGTGACGTGCTCCCACTGACCTGGGCCGTCGACGCCCTGCAGCAGGTCGGCAGGTCCGCCACGGAGACGGGCACGATGTGGCGGGACGTCGGCATCGTGGCCGGCGCGGCTCTGCTCGCCCTCGCCCTGGGGGCGGCCACCCTGCGGAGGAGGACCAGCTGAGCGCACCGCAGCGGCGGCGCCCGGTCCGGCCGACCGGGCGCCGCCCCGGCAATCCCGGCACCCGCGAGGTGGTGCTCGCCGCCGCCCGTGCGGCCTTCGCCGAGAAGGGCTTCGACGGCGCCACCATCCGCGGCATCGCCACGGCGGCCGGCGTCGACCCCGCTCTCGTGCACCACTACTTCGGCACGAAGGACGCGCTCTTCCTGGCCGCGGTCGAGGCGCCGGCCGATCCCGCCGAGCTGCTGCCCGAGGTGCTGGCCGGGGGCCCCGGCGCCCTCGGCGAGAATCTCCTGCGGACGTTCCTGCGCCTGTGGGACGGCCCTCGCCGCCCGGCCGCCCTGGCCCTCATCCGCTCGGCGGTCGGCAGCGAGTGGACGGCGCGGCTGCTCCGGGAGTTCCTCGTCACGCGGGTGCTCCGGCGGGTGGTGAGCACGCTCGATGCCTCGCCCGAGGAGCGCGAGGCCCGCGGTTCGCTCGTCGCCTCCCAGCTGGTCGGCCTCGTCATGGCCCGCTACGTCCTGCGGCTCGAGCCCCTGGCGTCGGCGACACCGGAGTCGCTGATCGCCGCGCTCGCGCCGACCCTGCAGCGTTACCTGACCGGCGAGGTCTCCCTGCCGGCCCCCGGCTGAGCGGCTCGCCGCGTCGCTTCCTCCGGATGACGTGCGGGTCCTAGGCTGCCCGGCGATGACCGGTCCAGAGGGGTTCCGGTTTGCCGACGACCCGCTGGCCGACCCCGTCTTCCGCACGTCCGCGCCCGAGCCCGACGACGGGCCCGCGGCGATCTGCCGCGACGTCGTCAAGACCTACCGGACGGCGACGGAGTCCGTCACCGCCCTCGACGGCGTGACCCTGTCCATCCCCCGGGCGCAGGTCACCGTGGTCGTCGGGCCGTCCGGCTCGGGAAAGTCCTCGCTGCTCCGGCTGCTGGCCTGCGTCGATCGGCCGGACTCGGGCGAGGTGCGGATCGCCGGACGGCGGGTCGACGCACTGCGCGCCCGCGAACGGCGGGCGTTGCGCCGGCGGCAGGTGGCCTACCTGTTCCAGCGGCCCGGGGAGAACCTGCTGCCCTACCTCGATGCCGTCGGGCAGGTACGGCTGGCCGCCGCGCTCCGCGGTGCGCGGGTCAGCGACGCCGAGGTGCAGGACCTGCTCGGGCGCCTCGGGCTCGGCGCGCGGGCCGACCACCGCCCCGGTCAGCTCTCCGGCGGGGAGCAGCAGCGCCTCTCGGTCGCCTGTGGCGTGGTGGGCGGGCCGGCACTCGTCGTCGCCGACGAGCCCACCGCCGAGCTCGACACCGCCGCGGCCGAGCGGGTGCTCACCGCGATGGAGGACCTCGCCGCCTCCGGTGTCGCGTTCGTGATCTCGTCCCACGACCCCCGGGCGATGGCGATCGCCGACGGCTTCGTCCGACTGGACCACGGACGGGTGGCCGAGGCATGAGCGGCTTCACGGGGACCGCGCTGCGCAAGACCTTCACCCGCGGCACCGAGCGGGTGCACGCCCTCGACGGGGTCGACCTCACCGTCGCCGCCGGGGAACTCGTCGCCCTCGTCGGCCCCTCCGGCTCCGGCAAGAGCACCCTGCTGGCCCTGCTGTGCGGCTGGGAGACCGCGGACGAGGGGACGCTCGCCTACGCGGGCACCCTCGCCGGGAGGCCGCCGCAGTCACTGGGCTGGCCGGAGCTGGCCCTCGTGCCGCAGGCGCTCGGCCTGGTGCCCGACCTCTCCCTCGCCGACAACGTGCTGCTGCCGGCCCGGTTGCGAAGCGGCGCCGGCCCGGCGGAGGACCGCGCCCGGCAGCTGCTCGACGACTTCGGGCTGACCCACCTCGCCGGCCGGTACCCGCACCAGGCCTCGCTCGGCGAGCAGCAGCGCGTCGCCGTCGCGCGGGCCCTCCTGCTGCGCCCCGCGGTCCTGCTGGCCGACGAACCGACCTCCCACCAGGACCGAGGCCACGCGGACGGGCTGCTCGACGCGCTGGCCGGCGCGGCAGGCGACGGCTCGGCGGTCCTCATCGCCACGCACGACGAGGTCGCCTGGGCCCGCGCCGACCGGGTACTGACCATGCGAGACGGTCGGGTGTCGGAAGGGTCGCCCCGATGAGCGACGTGGCGGAGCTGGCCCGCGACGGCGGTCCCGGAACGCCGGACGGCGCGGCGCGGGGCGGGCCGCGGCGGGCCTGGCTGTGGCGGCTGCCGCCGTGGACGCGAGCCCCGCGGCTCGGGCTGCTCTCCCCCGCCGCCGTCGTCGCCGTGCTCGTGACGTCGGCGATTCTGGCCTGTGCCGTCGCCTCGGCGCCGCTGTTCCTCTCCTCCGCGCGCTCGGCGGCGCTCCAGCAGCAGCTGGCCCCGCAGTGCGCCGAAGCCGGCTGGCCGACGACGGGGGCGCGCGTTGCGCCGGACGCGGGGACCACGGCCGCGCAGATGTCCGGCTACGCCGACCGGTTCCCCGCGGCGTGGGCCGCCGAGGGACAGCGGAGCGACCAGATCCTGATGATCGAGACGGCGGCGGGCCGGTCCGGGAACCCTCAGCACGGCATCCCGGTCGACGACCCCTCCGGCCGGCCGCTCGCGCAGCCGGCCTCGATGTTCTGGCGGCCCGACGCCCTCGCGCACGTGCACGTGGTCGAGGGGTCGGCAGCCTCGGGCGCGTGGCTGCCGGAGTCCTACGCGCGCGCGGCGAACGCCCACGCCGGTGACCGGATCGTCATGGCGGGGACCGCGGTGCCGGTCGCGGGCGTCTACACCGACCTGTTCGACACCGCCTACGGCAGCTACTGGTGCGCGTACACCGGCCTGTTCCTCAATCCCGGGTCCAGCGATGTTCCGCCCCCGGCCCTGGTACTGGCCACCGACCGGCAGACCCTCTTCGCCGTCGCCGCTGCCGGTCGGTTCTTCGACGTGTCGCAGCAGGTCCGGATCGACCGGGGGACGCTGTCGGTCAGTTCCGCCCACCTCCTGCTCGGTCAGCAGGAGCGTGCGCAGCGCGCGGCGGTGCGCCGCGGCGACCCGGCACGCCCGATCCCGAACCGGACCCTGGGCGAAGCCGTCTCCCGCGCCTCGCTGATCGAGCAGGGGCTGCGCGGGCCGGTCGTCCCCGTCGCCGTCGCGGGGGGGCTGCTCGCGCTGGTGCTCGTCGCCTCCGCCGGCAGCTTCTGGGCCGACCGGCGGGCCAACGAGGTGCGGCTGCTCGCTGCCCGGGGCGTGGGCCCGGTGCCTCTCGCGGGCAAGGCCGCCCTGGAGCTGGGCCTCCCGGCGCTGGTCGGGACCGTGGTCGGCTGGGCCGCCTCCCGGCTGCTCATCGCCGGCGTCGGGCCGGCCGACGACCTCGATCCCTCGGCCACCCGCACCGCCGTCCTGGCCGGGGTGGCCGCGCTCGTCGTGGGCCTGACCTCCGCCGCCGTGGTGGCGGGCCTGCGTGCCCGCGGGACCGCCGAGCGCCCGCTGGGGGCCGCGCCGCGGTGGCCGTCGCGGGTGCCCTGGGAAACGGCGCTGCTGGCCGCCGCGGGCTGGTGCTGGGCGCTGCTCGAGCACCGCGAGGCCCTCGTCGTCGATCACGGCGTGGCCCAGGTCAACGGGCTGCTCGTCGCCTTCCCGCTGCTCGGGATCGCCGGGACGGCCGTCCTGCTCACCCGGTTCCTCACCCTCCTGCTGCCCGCGGCGCGCCGGTGGGGCACCCGCGCATCCCCCGCCGTCTTCCTGGCGGTCAACCGGCTGGCGGCCGCCCGGCCGGCCACGGCCACTCTGCTCGTCGCCGTCACCCTTCCGGTCGCCGTACTCGGCTACACGGCCACGCTGACCTCGAGTTCACGCACGACCATCGACGCCAAGGTCGGTGTACAGCTCGGTGCCGAGCGCGCCCTGGCCTCCACCTCCTTCGTCACGGCGAACGCGCGCACCGACGCAGTCGGCACCGTCGTCCAGCGCTACGACGGCGAGGCCGCCTACGGCCGGATCGTCGACGGCGCCGGCCGCCCGGGCCGCACCGACGTGCAGGTGCTCGCGGTCGACCGGCGGACCTTCGCCGGCACCGCCTTCTGGGACGGGAGCTTCGCCGACGAGCCGCTGGCCCGCCTGGTCGCGCGGCTCGGCGGGCCGGAGGCCGTCGGGCGGCTCCCGGTGGTCGCCCAGGGGCTGCCGACCGGTGAGACCGACCTCCTGCTCGGTCAGCACATGATCCCGGTCCAGGTGGTCGCCACCGTTCGGGTGCTGCCCGGGCGCCGCACGACCGACCCGATGGTCGTGGTCGCCGCCGACCGGCTCCCCGACCGCGGCCTCCTCACCGGCGCCGACCGGGTGAGCGAACTCTGGACGAACGGACCTCCGGATCCCGCGACCGAGGCGCTGCTCCGGGCGGGCGGCCGCGCGCCGCTGGTGTTCACCGAGGCAGACGTCTTCACCACCGCGAACTTCCTCGCCATCAGCTGGACCTTCGGCTACCTGTCCGCCCTGGCCGTCTTCGTCGGCGTGATCGCCGTCGGGGGCCTCCTGCTCTACCTGGAGGCGCGCAGCCGCAGCCGGGTGTCGGGCTACGTCATGGCCCGGCGGATGGGCCTCTCCCGGAGCGCCCATCTGCGCTCACTGGTCGTGGAGCTGGGCAGCGTCGCCGTCACGGGGCTGGCGCTCGGTGCGCTGCTGGCCGCGGCCGCCGTGGCCGTCGTCTACCGGCGACTGGACGTCGACATGCTGCGGCCGCCCACGCCGATGCTCGCCGTCCCCGTGCCGGCAGTGGTCCTCGCGGCGGCGCTCACCGTGCTGGTGGCCGCAGCCGCCGCCGGCTACGCGCAGCGGGCCGCGGACCGGGCCGACCCCGCGACGGTCCTCCGCGAGGACGCCTGACCCGCCCTCTCCACCACACTGGCCATCGTCGTGGAGACCGGGGGTCAGCGGGGCAGCCGGGCCAGCTGACGGCTCTGCGCGACCAGCCGGCCGGTGGCGTCCCAGATGCGGTAGTTCTCGTCCATCCATCCCGCGGCCACCTCGCCGGCCCGCGACTCGACCAGGCACCAGCCCGGTGCCGGGAGCGCGCGGATGAGCACCTGCAGCTGCACTGTCGGTGACCAGCCGAACAGGCCCAGACCCCAGCTGGTCGGCGGCAGCACGTCGGCGAACAGGACGAGCGAGAACGGGTCCGGCACGGAGCCGTCGGTGAGCCGCACCCAGGCGCGCATCACCGGTTCCCCGGACGGCTCTCCCTGCGCCCAGCCCGCCGTCGCCGGGTCCAGCCGGGTCTCGACCTGCCGGCGCAGCCCGACCTCGGGCACGGTCGGGTCGGCCGGCCCGCCGGCGTCCTCGGGGAGGCACTCCTCGACGGGAGGCACCCGTGGCGCGGGCTCGGACCAGACAGGGGCGTCGGTACCGAGGGTCGCCGTCGTGGCCTGCACCGCGAGGCTGGGGCCGGCGGCGTCACCCAGGAGCACCGAGGAGTGCGCCAGTGTGCGCCCGGCCGGGCCCGGCGTGACGGTCAGCGTGGCCGCGCCCGGGCCGGTGGCGCGCAGGTAGCTCGCCGACAGCGCCACCGGGTGCGGATGCGGGCTGTAGAACGCGGCCGCCCGGGCCGCGACCGCCAGCAGGTAGCCGCCGTTGAGGATGCCCGCGCCGACGTCCCATCCCGGGTCGAGGTTCGCGACGAGGCCACCGCCCTCGGCCCGCTCGACGGCGGTGGCGGCGGCGAAACCGGACGGGGTGGCAGGGGGACGACGGTCGGGCTGCGGCACGACCGCCAGGGTGCCAGGGTGGTCGGACATGGAGTACACGCACCTCGGCCGCAGCGGCCTGTCCGTCTCCCGCCTCTGCCTCGGCACCATGAACTTCGGCTGGAAGACCTCCGAGGAGGACTCCCACGCGATCATGGACCGGGCCCTCCAGGAGGGCATCAACTTCTTCGACACCGCCAACGTGTACGGCTTCGACGCCGGCAAGGGCCGCACCGAGGAGGTCGTCGGCAGCTGGTTCGCCCAGGGCGGCGAGCGGCGCGAGAAGACGGTCCTGGCCACCAAGGTCTACGGCGGGATGTCCGACTGGCCCAACGACACGTTCCTGTCCGCCCGCAACATCCTGCGCGCCTGCGACGCCTCGCTGCGCCGTCTGCAGACCGACTGGATCGACCTCTACCAGTTCCACCACGTCGACCTGCGCACGCCGTGGGAGGAGATCTGGCAGGCCTGCGAGACGCTGGTGGGGCAGGGGAAGGTGCTCTACGTCGGCAGCTCCAACCACGCCGGCTGGCAGCTCGCCGCCGCGAACGAGGCCGCGGCCCGGCGCGACTTCATGGGTCTGGTCAGCGAGCAGTCGATCTACAACCTGCTCACCCGGCAGGTCGAGCTCGAGGTGCTCCCGGCGGCCCGGCACTACGGCATCGGCGTGATCCCGTGGAGCCCCCTCCACGGTGGTCTGCTCGCCGGGGTCCTGGAGAAGCAGCAGGAGGGCAGCCGGCGCCTCGAGGGCCGGGCGAAGCAGGACGTCGACGCGAACCGCGCCGCTCTGGAGCGGTACGAGGCCTTCTGCCGCGAGATCGGGCACGCGCCGGCCGACATAGGCCTGGCCTGGCTGCTGCACCAGCCCGCCGTCACCGCGCCGATCGTGGGGCCGCGGACGATGCAGCAGCTCGAGGGCGCACTGCACTCGCTCACCGTGCACCTGGACGACGACCAGCTGGCCGCGCTCGACGAGATCTTCCCGGGCTACAAGGCGGCCCCGATGGAGTACGCCTGGTGAGCGGACTCTCGGGCGGTGACCGCGGCTCCACGGGACGGCGATCACCGCCCGACGCTGCGCTGGGTCAGTCGACCTGCCAGGTGGCGACGGGTTCGTAGCGCGGGGCCGGCCCCAGGTGGCTGCGCAGCAGCTCGACCTGCCGCACCGGCCACTCCGGGCCCCGGTAGCCGGCCAGGCGGTCCATCAGCTCACCGTCGGCCGGCGCGGCCGGGCGCCATCGGCCGAGGGTGAGGTGGGGGCGGAACGGACGGTCCTCGACCGGCAACCGCTGCGACCGGGCGACGGTCGCGAGCCGGGCGGCCAGCTCGGTGAGCGGGCCGGAATCGCCGTCCAGCCCTGCCCATGCCACCTGCGGACGGCGACCGGAGCCGAACCGGCCGCCGCCGGCCAGGCGCAGCGTCATGGGAGGCGCGGCAGCCACCGCCGGGGCGGCCCCCGCGCACAGCGGGGCGACGCGATCCTCGTCGACCGTCCCGAGGAACAGCAGGGTGAGGTGCCAGCGGTCCGGCGCGGTCCACCGGGGGGCGCCCGGCGCGGTGCGCAGCGGGGCGAGTGCCCGGTCCAGGTCGGCGAGGGCGCTCGCCGGAGGCGTGACGGCGAAGAAGAGCCGCTGGCCCCCGGTACTCAGTCGTCCACCCGCAGGCCGGCCCGGGCCAGCCGCGCCTCGACCTGCAGCCGCTCGCCGTCGCGATCCCAGCCCTCGGGCGTGCTCCGCAGTGCCTCGGGGACGTCCAGCAGTGCCGCGGCCTCGGCGAGGACCCGGTCGTAGGCGACGACGAGCGCGCGGCCGCGGGTCTGAGGAGCCGCCGTCGGAACCAGCTCGAGCCGGCGGTGCAGCCGGCGGAGGTCCGCCGCGACGTGCTCGATCGGCCGGGGGGCCCGCGCCGCCGGGCGTCGTGCGGCCCGGCGCACGTTGCGCCGGCCGATCACCCGGCGGTAGAGCCGCGCGGCGGCGACGAGGACGGCGACGGGCGCCATCGCCAGGAGGATCAGGAGGACGATCGAGCCGATCACAACGCGCCCCAGGGATGCCGGCCGGTCGGGCCCCTCGACGGTACGCGCGCAGCCGGCCCGGCGTGCCCGTGGCCCTGGACAGCCCGGCCGGGGAGGACTGGGATGACGGCATGAGCATCCGGACCTCGCGGTGGCCCACCGGCGTGCCGTGCTGGGCAGACCTCACCGTGCCCGACGTCGCCGCGGCGCGGCAGTTCTACTCCGCCGTCCTCGGCTGGACCTTCGAGGACACCGGTGACGAGTACGGCGGCTACGTCATCGGCCAGGTGAACGGCGCCTCCGCCGGCGGTATCGGCCCCCTGCCACAGGAGGGCATGCCGTCGGCCTGGACCCTCTATCTCGCCAGCGACGACGTGGGGAAGACGGCGGCGGCGGTGGCCGAGAACGGCGGCACGGTCCTGCTCGAACCCGGCGACGTCGGCCCGATGGGACGGATGCTCATCGCGGCCGACCCCACCGGCGCCGTCTTCGGGGTCTGGCAGGCGGGCCGGCACATCGGCGCGGGCATCGTGAACGAGCCGGGCGGGATGACCTGGGACGACCTCCGGTCCACCGACCCGGAGCGGGCCCACGCCTTCTACCGGTCGGTGTTCGGCTACCGGATCGACCCCCTGGAGATGGCCGGCCCTGACTACGGCCTGTTCGCCCTCCCGGACGAGGAGGCCCCGCTGGGGGGCATGGGCGGCATGATGGGCGCCCCCGAGGGCACGCCGTCGCACTGGCTGGTCTACTTCGCGGTCGCCGACGCCGACGCGGCCGGCGCCGCGGCGGAGGCCCACGGCGGCTCCGTCCTGGCCCCCGCGTTCGACACCCCGTTCGGCCGGATGAGCGCGCTCACCGATCCGGCCGGAGCGGTGTTCTGGATCGCGCAGACGGACCCGGCGAACATGCCGGACCGGTCCGGCTGACCTCCCGGAGGGATCAGCCGCCCACCTGAGCGCCGGGCGCCTGCTCCGCGGCGACCTCCTCGGCGGTGCGCAGCCGCGCCGACGGCACCCCCACCGGGGCGCTCACGTGCAGCTCCAGCCGGGGTGGGGCGACGTGCGCCTCGAGCCGGACACGGCGGCCCCGGGCCAGCCACGCGGCCGCCGCCAGCCCCGCCACCAGGACGACGGCGCCGCCGGAGATGAGCCCCCACGGCGCGCCGAAGCGGTCGGAGATCCAGCCGACGAGGGGCGTGGCCAGCGGCGTGCCGCCCACGAAGCACATGAAGTAGAGCGCCATGACCCGGCCGCGCATCTGCGGGTCGGCGCCGAGCTGCACGAACGAGTTGTTCGCCACGCTGAAGATCAGCGCCGCCGCGCCGGTGGGGATCAGGAGCACGGCGAACGACGCGTACGTCGGCATCAGGCCGGCCACGATGGAGATCGCGCCGAAGGCGATGGCGGCGACGACGAGGAAGCGCTGCAGCGGCCGCCGGCTCCGCCGGGTGGACAGCAGCGCGCCGGACAGCGAGCCGACCGCGAACGCCGTCGAGAGGAGGCCGTAGGCCTCGGCGCCGAGCCCGAACTGCTGGCGGGCCATCAACGGGATCGTCACGCCGTAGTTGAACCCGAACGTCCCGACGACGAAGGCGAGCAGCAGCGCCAGCCGCAGGTCCGGCCGGCCCCAGACGTAGGCCACGCCGGCCCGCAGCTGCCCGCGGGCGTGGGCCACCGGGGGGCTCGGACGCAGGTCGTCGGCCCGCATCCCGAGGAGCGCGGCGATGGTGAAGACGAAGCTGGCGGCGTTGACGAAGAAGGCCGGGGCGGTGTTGCCGCCGGCGCCACCGATGAGCAACCCGGCCAGCGACGGGCCGACCAGCCGGGCGCCGTTGAAGATGGTCGAGTTGAGGCCGACCGCGTTGCCCAGCAGGTCGGGGCCGACCATCTCGGAGACGAACGCCTGCCGGACCGGGGTGTCGATCGCCGAGACCGCGCCGAGCCCCCCCGCGAGCAGGAAGACGTGCCACAGCTGGACCCCTCCGGTGGCCACGAGCAGCCCCAGAAGGAGGGCGAGCACACCCATGAGCGCCTGGGTCACCTGGAGCACCCGGCGCTTGGGGTACCGGTCCCCGAGCACGCCGCCCAGCATCGAGAGCACCAGCGTGGGGCCGAACTGCAGGGCGTTGATGACGCCGAGCGCGACCCCGCTGTCGTGCGAGAGCTGCAGCACCAGCCAGTCCTGGCCGATGCGCTGCATCCAGGTGCCGGTGAGGCTGACCAGGTTGGCCGAGGCGTAGAGCCGGAAGTTCCTCACCCGCAGGGCGGCGAACATGCCGGACCGGCGGTTGGCGTCCTTCCGCGCGGCCGGGGGGAGCGCAGGGGTCCCCGCGGAGGCCTCGCCCGTCGACACCCCAGCCGTCACCCGCTCGCCAGCTTGTCCATGATCACCGCGGCGTCGCGGAGGGTCTCCCGTTCCTCGCGGGAGAGCTGCTGCAGCTGACCGGTCAGCCACGCCTCCCGGGCCCGGGCCTCGTCGCCGAGCAGCGCCTCGGCCGCCGGGGTCAGGTCGATCACGACCTGCCGCCCGTCGGTCGGGTGCGGCGTGCGAGTGACCAGGCCCATGCCCTCCAGCGCGACGACGACGCGGGTCATCGACGGCGGCTGCACCCGCTCCTGCGCGGCGAGCTCCCCCGGGCTCATCGGCCCGTGCCGCTTGAGCGTCGAGAGCGCGGACAGGTGAGTGAGCGTGACCGTCGTGTCGACCCGCTGGCTGCGCAGCCGGCGGGACAGCCGCATCACGGCCAGTCGGAGATCATGAGCCAGCGCGGCGGTGTCCAGCGTCGTCCGGCTCACGATCGTTAGCCTACCTCACTACCGGTGGAGGAGTTGCTGGATCGGCTCGAGGGCGAAGTAGACGACGAACAGCGCCGCGATGACCCACATCAGCGGGTGGACGTCGCGGCGCCGGCCGACCGCGGTGCGCAGGATCGCGAAGCTGATCACGCCGGCACCGATGCCGTTGGTGATCGAGTACGTGAACGGCATCAGGGCGATGGTCAGGAACGCGGGGATGACCAGCGACATGTCGTCCCACGCGAGCTCGCGGACCTGGCTGATGAGCATCGCGCCGACGATCACCAGGACCGGCGCCGCGGCCTCCGACGGGACGACCTGGACCAGCGGGGTGAAGAACATCGCCAGCAGGAAGAGCACCCCGGTGGCCACGCTGGCCAGACCGGTGCGCGCGCCGTCGCCCACGCCGGCGGCGCTCTCGATGTAGGTCGTGTTGGAAGAGACGCTCGCCGCGCCGCCGGCCGCGGCGGCCAGGGAGTCGACCAGGAGCACCGGCTGGGAGCCCGGCAGGTTGCGGTCCTCGTCGAGCAGGCCACCCTCGGCACCCACCGCGGTGATCGTCCCGACGGTGTCGAAGAAGTCGGCGATCATCAGCGAGAAGACGATCAGCAGCGCGGCGATGATGCCGATCCGGGAGAACCCGCCGAACAGCGAGAAGTGGCCGACGATGGACAGGTCCGGCGTCCCGACGACGTGCTTGGGCAGGGTCGGCACCTGCAGGGCCCAGCCGTGCGGGTTGACCTGCTTGCCGTCGGCGCCGGTCCGTGGCCCGATGTGCGCGATCGCCTCGATGATGATCGCGAGGATCGTGGAGACCACGATGCCGATGAGCAGCGCGCCCTTGACGCGGCGGACCAGCAGCACGGCCGTGACCAGCAGGCCGAGGACGAACACCAGCAGCGGCCACCCGGCCAGCTGACCGTTGACCCCGAGCTGGACCACCGTGCCCGCGCCCGGCCGGACGACCCCGGCATCAGCCAGCCCGATGAGGGTCAGGAAGAAGCCTATGCCGACCGCGATCGCCGTCTTGAGCTGCGCCGGCACCGCCGCGAACACCGCACGCCGGAAACCGGTCAGCACCAGCACGGTGATGAGCAGACCCTCGAGGACGATCAGGCCCATGATCTCGGGCCACGTCATCTGGGTGGCCGCGTAGACGGCGACGATCGCGTTGATGCCCAGGCCCGTGGCGAGCGCCAGCGGGTACCGGCCCCAGACGCCCATCAGGATGGTCATGACGCCTGCGACCAGCGCGGTCACCGCCGCGACCGCGCCGAACGGCAGGGTGGAGCCGTGGATGTCCTTGCCCGACAGGATGATGGGGTTCAGCACCACGATGTAGGCCATCGTGAAAAAGGTGACCAGCCCACCGCGCAGCTCGCGGCCCATCGTGGACCTGCGGGCGGTCACCGAGAAGTAGCGGTCCAGCCCGTTGCGCGGCTTCACCCGCGGTCCCTCGCTCCGGCGGGGACCGGTCGTGGTGGTGCCGGCGGTGCTGGTGCCCGTGGACGGGCGGGGGGTGTCGGGCATGACGGAGTCTCCCGGGGCGGGGGTCGACGGGCGGCGACACAGCGTGCCACACGCGGACGGGACCACTTCTGGCACCGGGCCGTCGAGGCCCTAGGGTCGTGTCATGCCCAGTCCGACGCGGAAGGCACCCCCGCCGCTGCAGGTGGACACGGTGCGCGTCGTCCTCGCCGGGACGGCGGCGTGGGCGGTGGCGCTGATCGTGCTGCTGCTGCTGGGCGACCGCGTGGACCGGGTGTGGACCTGGACCTGCGTGGCCGCGATCGGGCTGGCCGCGCTCGGCCTCGGGATCATGCGGTGGCAGGGCCACCTGAACCGGCGCCCGAGCGGCGGCGGCCCCGCCGAACCCGCCGGGCCGCGGACGGTCAGTCGCTGAGGACGTCGAAGTCGGCGGTGTCGTAGCGCGCCGACGTCACGACCTCCACCGGCTCGCTTGCCGCCAGGGTCGCCTGACTGTGCGCGCCGCACCCGTAGTCGGTCGTCACCACGCGCCCGTCGGCGGGTGAGTAGGCGTTCCCGCAGACGCCGAGCCGGCCGCGCAGCGAGCCGGCCAGCGGCAGCCAGAATCCGCACGTGCCACAGTGACCCGGCGCCTGGCGCGCCATCGGCGCCCCGGGGCCGAAGTCGCCGGCCGCCCAGCGGCCCGCCGCCTGGAGGCGCCCCTCGCGCGACATCACCCGCTCACGGCCGAGCCCCAGTTCCCACCCGACCGCCATGGCCTCCGGGTCCCCGGCCGAGTCGTCACCAGCTGCGTAGGCAGGAGCCAGGCGGGAGTCGTCCTCGGTGGCCGGGAGCACGTCGCCGACGGAGAGGTCGCCGGGGCGCAGCCGCTCGTGCCACGGCACCCAGGCCGGCGCGAGGAGGGCCTGCTCGCCGGGCAGCAGGACGACCTCGTCCACGGTCACCGTGTCCCCGCCCGGGACCCGGGCGAGCGTCACCGCCCAGTGCCAGCCGACGTAGCCGGGGAGCCGGCTGGCGAAGGCGTGTGTGCGGGTCTCCCCCAGCGCCTCGGGAGGGACGTCGGCGGCCCCGGGCACGGCGTCCTCCGGGACGCTGCCCAGATGCTCGCCGACGAGATCGGCGCTGCCGGCCGTCTCGACCGCCGCCGTTCTGGCCTGCTCCACGGCGGCGGCGAGGAGGTCGCCACCGGCCGCTGCGGCGGACTCGGGGGGCTGCGTCGGCGTGGGCACGCAGCCATTGTCCCCGACGGCCGGCGACCCCGAGCGCGGGGCGCCCGGACCGGCGTCGCCGTGCGGCACGATGGGGCGGTGTCCGCGTCCCGCCGTCCGCCCGGTGCGCGACGGCGGGCTGGCTTCGGCCACCGGCCGGCGCCGGTCCCGGCCGACCGGATGGACACCACACCGCTCGACGTCCCGCGCCCGGCGACCGAGCCGGTCCCCCCGGCGGAGCCGCCGTCCCGGCCGCCACCGGGACAGCCCCGCAAGCTGACCGTGACCCGCGTGGCCGCCGCCCGCAGCCGGCAGCTCACGGTCGCGGCGGTGCGGCGGGTTCAGCGGGCCAGCCGGGCCGACGGCGCCGCGGAGAGCGGGCTGGCCCAGCTGATCTGGGTCAACGCGCTGCACACCGCGGGGGACGCGCTGATCGCCGTCTCCCTGGCCGGAACCCTCTTCTTCGCCGCCGCCAGCGGCGCGCAGCGGGGGAACGTGGCGCTGTACCTGCTCGTCACGATGGCACCGTTCGCGGTCCTCGCCCCGGTGATCGGCCCGGCGCTGGACCGGCTGCAGCGCGGCCGCCGCTGGGCGATGGCCGGCAGCCTGATCGGCCGCGCCGTCCTGGCCGTGGTCATGGCGGCGCACTTCCACGACTTCGTGCTCTACCCCGCGGCCCTCGGCGTCCTGGTCCTGTCGAAGGCCCTCAACGTGCTGCGCGCCGCCGTCGTCCCGCGGGTGCTTCCGCCGGCCCTGTCGCTGACCTCTGCGAACTCGCGACTGTCGGTCTTCGGGCTGGTCACCGCCGGCGTCGTCGGCGCGCTGGGCGCGGGGGTGGCCAAGGTGCTGGGCTTCGACTGGGAGCTGTGGCTGACCGCGGGCGTCTTCGCCGCCGGCGGGGTGCTGGCCGTGCGGCTGCCGGCGCACGTCGACGTGCCGGCCGGTGAGGAACCCGCCACGCTCCGGATGACCGGGCCCGGTGCCTCTCCGGGCCGGCGCCGCCGTGCGGTCAGTCCGCACGTCGCCACGGCCCTGCGGGCCAACGGCGCGTTGCGGCTCCTGGGCGGATTTCTCACCATCTTCGCCGCCTTCCTCGTGGAGGCGACCGCGCCGCACGGCTGGCACGGAACGCTGGCCCTCGGCTCCATCGCGGCCGCAGCGGGGGTCGGCAGCATCCTCGGCACCGGCGTGGGATCGCGGCTGCGGAAGACCAGCCCGGACACCATCGTGCTGGTCTCCGCCGGCGTGGCCGCCGGCATCACGGTGGTCGCGGCGATCTTCTACGACCTGACCATGTTCGCCGTCGTGGCGGGGGTCTCCGCGGTGGCCAACGCACTGGGCAAGGTGGCCCTCGACGCGATCATCCAGCGCGAGGTGCCCGACTCGCAGCGCGCCTCCGCATTCGCCCGGTCCGAGACCGTGCTCCAGCTGGCCTGGGTCGTGGGCGGAGCCATCGGCATCGCCCTGCCACCCATCGGATGGCTCGGGTTCACCGTCACCGCGGCCCTGCTCGTCCTCGCCGTCGGGCTGGTCCTCTGGGGGCACCGGCGCGACGGCCGGCAGCTGAGCCCTGCCCACCCGGCACCCGGTCCGGACGCCCCCACGACCCCCCTGGGATCCTCGTGGTCGTGAGACGCGCGGCGGGAACCCCCAGGAAGGCCGCCGCGGTGCTGGCGCTCGCCCTCGCGGCCGCGAGCTGCACGCGCGCGGCTCCGGCGCCGCCGCAGGTGCGCGTCCTCGTCGGCGCCGACCAGATCTCGCTGGATCCCACGCAGTACTGCGTGAACGGCACCGGACACCGCTACGACGTCCGGGCGCCGGTGGTCACGGCCGCGCCGGCCACCCGGATGACCTTCACCGTCCCCGACGCCGTCGCCGCGCAGGGCTGGTCGGTGCAGGTCTTCGACCAGCACTTCGAGGGCCCGATCGGGACCGTGCGGGTCGACAAGGGCAAGGCCGTCTACAACGGGATCACCACGTCCGACGTCGTACCGCAGGCGTTCTACCTCGTCGTCGTCGAGGACAAGGCCCCGCAGTGCTCGAACCTCTCGGGGGCATGGCCGATCGGCGTGATCCGCGCCGGCACCGCGGGCACGTCGACGGCGATGCCCGCCGCGCCGTCGTCCGGGGCCGTCCAGGGCTGACCGACGGGCCGGAGAACGGGCTCAGCCCTCGAGGTCGGTCGCGACGGCACGCAGTACCGACGCGACCTTGCGCGACTCGGCCCGGTCGGGGTGCCGCCCGCGGCGCAGGCTGTTGGAGATGTCGTCGAGGAGTTTGATCAGGTCCTCGATGATCGGGACCAGCTCATCGGGCTTCTTCCGGCTGGCCGCCGCCACCGAGGCCGCGACCGAGGGCAGCGGATCGAGGATCCGGACCTGCAGGGCCTGATCGCCACGGCGGCCGGCGACGATGCCGAACTCCACCCGCTGACCGGGCTTGAGCTCGCTGGTACCCGACGGCAACGCGTCCTTGTGCACGAAGACGTCGGGGCCGTCGTCGCGGGACAGGAAGCCGAACCCCTTCTCGGGGTTGAACCACTTGACTCTGCCGGTCGGCACGGTGAGATCCCTCGGTCGGTCGCGGGCGGACCCGGCGCGGGGCCGGGAGGCGGCCGGACGGCGGACCGCCCGGGCCACCAGGCTAGTCGCCACCGCCGCGACCGGGCCCGCCGCCGTCCCGCCGGGCGCCGCTCCCCCTAGCCTGGCGGGGTGCCGCCCACCGAACCGCCGTCCGGCCACCCCGACTACCGGTTCACCCTGGCGAACGAGCGAACCCTCCTGGCCTGGCTGCGCACCGGCCTCGCGCTCGTGGCCGGTGGTGTCGCGGTGGCCACCTACGCTCCCGACCTGGGAGTGCGCTGGGGCAGCGCGGCCGCCGCTCTCGCCCTGGTGCTCCTGGGCCTCGGCACGGGGCTGGGCGGCTACGACCGGTGGCGCGCCAACGAGGCGGCCATCCGTGCGGGCCGCCCCCTGCCCGTCAGCCGCCTGGTGCCGGCCGTGGCCGCCGGCCTGGCGCTGGTGGTGGTCCTGGTCGCCGTGCTGGTCGGCATCGACGTCGCCCGCCGGTGACGGTTCCCGAGGAGGCGCGCCCCGCCGAGGGAACGCAGCCGGAGCGCACCGCGCTGGCCTGGCAGCGGACCGGGCTGGGCGTCCTCGCCGTCTCCGGCCTGCTGGCCCACGCCGCCCTCTCCGCCGGCCGGGTCGCGCTGGTGGTCCTGGCGGCCGTCGTCGCGCTGTTCGGCCTCGCGGCCGTGGGTGCTCTGGCGCCGCTGCGCTACCGACAGGTGCGCTGTGCCATGGCGGCCGACGCCGGGGCCTCCGCCCCCCGGCCGGTCGCGGTGCTCACCGGCGCCGTCCTGATGACGGAGGTGGCCGCGCTGACGGGCGTCGTCGTCACCCTGCTACTGCGCCGCTGACCTCCGTCCCGGTGATCCCCAGCCGGTCGAGCAGCTGGAGGAAGACGACGGCGAAGTCGTTGGCCGCGACGGCCTTACCCACCCGCGGCCAGTCGACCTGCTCACGCAGGGCCCGCGCCACCGGCAGCAGCCTCGCGAAGTCGCAGTAGTGCTCGTCGAGCGCCATCAGCTTCGTGGTGAGGATGTCGGTGGCGCCCAGCACCGGCATCTGCACCGACAGCACCGGCAGGACGTCGGACCGGTCGATGAGGTCGGTCTCGACCGGAACGCCGCAGGTGCGCCACAGGACGTCGACGAAGACCTCCGTCGTCCTCTCGCCGACCACCTTGACCAGCCAGTCCTCGGCGGGTTCGCGCGCGTCCAGGCCGGCGTCGGCCAGCGCCTTGGCGACGCGCTCGGCCTCCGCCTGCGGGACCAGGAAGTCGGCGTCGTGCTCGGGCTCGGGCGCCCCCCGTACCCACGCGGCGTACCCGCCGCACAGGGCGAAGGGGACGCCGGACTGCTTGAGGGCGACGGCCGTGCGCTTCAGCAGGTCACGGACGGTGTCGCGGGGATCCTGGTCACCTGGACCCCGGCTCGGTTCGGATCGCTGCACGACCGGCCCTTACCCAGCGCGTCGCCGGGGAACAGGAGGGACGTGCGTATCGCGACGTTCAACATCCTGCACGGACGGTCCCCCGACGACGGCCGGGTCGACGTCGAGCGGCTGGCCGCCGCCGTCAAGCGGCTGGACGCCGACGTCCTCGGTCTCCAGGAGGTGGACCGCGACCAGCCGCGCTCGATGGGGGCGGACCTGACGGCGGTGGCGGCCGAGGCCATGGGAGCGGTCGACTCCCAGTTCGTCGCCGCCCTGTCGGGCACGCCGGGCGGCACCTGGATGGCCGCGACCGGTGACGAGCAACCGGGATCGGCGAGCTACGGCATCGCCCTGCTGTCCCGGCTGCCGGTGGTGTCCTGGCGGGTGATCCGGCTGCCGACGCTGCCCACCCGCGTACCGGTGTGGTTCCGCGACCAGCGGCGGGCCGCGGTGGTCAAGGAGGAGCCGCGCGTGGCCGTGGCCGCGGTCCTGGACGCCCCGCACGGGCAGCTGACGGTCGCGACGACGCACCTGTCCTTCGTGCCCGGGTGGGGCTCGGTGCAGTTGCGCCGGCTGGTCCGCTCGCTCACCGGCACCCGGGAGCCGCTGGTGCTGACCGGCGACCTCAACATGGAAACCCGGCAGGCTGCCCGCGTGAGCGGGCTGCGCCCGATCGCCTGCGCGGCCACGTTCCCGGCCGAGGCCCCGAGCCGCCAGCTGGACCACGTGCTGGTCAGAGGCCCGCTGCGGGCCGCGGGGCCGGCGGAGGCGGTGCGCCTGCCGTTGTCGGACCACCGCGCCCTGGTGGTGTCCTGCGAGGTGGCGTGAGGCCGAGCCGACCGCTCGCGCCTCCGCCGTCCCGGGTGGATGATCACCGCATGCAGAGCAGCGTGGCCCGCGTCCTGGGGATCGTCGCCGCCGTCGTGCGGGGTGTGGCCGCGGCGATCGCCGCGGTGATCCTCGTCTACGCGATCTTCCTGCTCTTCGAGGCCAATCCGAACAACGGCCTGGTCACCTTCACCCGGAGCATCTACGAGGACTTCGGCGGCTTCACCAAGGACCTGTTCGCCACCTCGTCGAACCCCAAGTACGGCCAGACCATCAACGCGGGGCTGGCCGCGGTGATCTGGGTGGTCGCGGGCAGTCTCGTGTCGAAGCTGATCGTCCGCTTCGCGCCCACCGGCGGGACCAGGTCCAAGGTCTGAGCGTGGCGGTCTCGGCGCGGAAACCGCGCTTTCAGGCGTTTCTCGTCGCGGCGGCCGACTGCAGCCCCAGCTCGTCGACCGAGACCTCGCGCATCTCGACCTTCCGGACCTTTCCGGTCACGGTCATCGGGAAGTCGTCGACGATCTTGACGTAGCGCGGCACCTTGTAATGGGCCAGCCGGCCCGCGCAGAACTGCCGCAGAGCCTCGGCGGTGAGCGGCTCCGCGCCGGGCCGCAGCCGCACCCAGGCCACGAGTTCCTCGCCGTAACGCTCGTCGGGGACGCCGATGACCTGGGCGTCCACGACGTCGGGGTGGGTGTAGAGGAACTCCTCGATCTCCCGCGGGTACACGTTCTCCCCGCCCCGGATCACCATGTCCTTGATCCGGCCGACGATGTTGAGGTAGCCCTCGGCGTCCATCACCGCGAGGTCGCCGGTGTGCATCCACCGGGCGGCGTCAATGACCTCGGCGGTCTTCTCCGGCTCGTCCCAGTACCCGAGCATCACCGAGTAGCCCCGCGTACAGAACTCGCCGGTCTCCCCGCGCGGGACGGTCAGGCCGGTCGCCGGATCGACCACCTTGACCTCGAGATGCGGATGCACCCGGCCCACGGTGGAGGTGCGGCGGTCGAGGTCGTCGTCGGCGCCGGTCTGCGTCGAGACCGGCGAGGTCTCGGTCATCCCGTAGCAGATGGTGACCTCGGCCATGCCCATCTCGGCGACCACCCGCTTCATGACCTCCACCGGGCACGGTGAGCCGGCCATGATCCCGGTCCGCAAGCTGGAGAGGTCGTAGTCGGCGAAGTCGGGCAGTGCCAGTTCGGCGATGAACATCGTGGGGACGCCGTACAGCGACGTGCACCGCTCGTCCTGAACCGCCTGCAGAGTCAGCGCGGGGTCGAACCCGGGCGCCGGGATGACCATCGTCGCGCCGTGCGAGGTGCAGCCGAGGTTGCCCATCCCCATGCCGAAGCAGTGGTAGTACGGCACCGGGATGCACACCCGGTCGTTCTCGGTGTAGCCGCAGCCCTCGGCCACGAAGAACCCGTTGTTGAGCAGGTTGTGGTGGGTGAGCGTGGCGCCCTTGGGGAAGCCGGTCGTGCCCGATGTGTACTGGATGTTGATCGGGTCGTCGGCCGACAGCTGCGTCTCGCGCTCGGCCAGCAGGTCACGGCCGACCGCCGGGCGGGTCGCCATCAGCCGCGCCCACTCGGGGTCGCCGAGGAACACGACCTCGCGCAGGTCCGGGCAGTCGCCGCGGACCTCGGCCACCATCGCCCGGTAGTCGCTGGTCCTGAACTCCGGCGCCGCGACGAGCACGGAGATCCCCGCCTGCTTCAGCACGTAGGCCAGCTCGTGCGTCCGGTAGGCCGGATTGATGGTGACCAGGATCGCGCCGAGCTTGGCGGTGCCGTACTGGACGAACACCCACTCGGCGCAGTTCGGCGCCCAGATGCCGACCCGGTCGCCCTTCGCGATACCGAGCGCGTCGAAGCCGAGGGCGCAGGCGTCGACCTCGGCGACCAGCTCGGGATAGGTCCAGCGGCGGCCGGTGGCCCGCTCGACCAGGGCCTCGTGCTCGCCCACCCGCGCCGCCGTCCGGTCCAGGCTGGCCCCGATGGTGTCGCCGAGGAGCGGGACGGTGGACGTTCCGCTGGCGTAGGACGGCAGCGCCGGTGTCGTCATGCTCGGTGTCTCCTCGAGCCCGCTACTCGTCCACCAGCTGCACGCCGGCCCGGTTGGGCTTGTCGGTGGGGTGGGCGTAGCGGAGCCGGTCGATCGGCAGCGGGAAACTGTGGTCCTCGCCGAACGGGGAGAGCGGCCCGGCCGCCTCGCTGGTGAGCTCGGTCAGCGGCGGACCGCCGTCGACCGACTGGCCCCAGGTGGGCTCCACCAGGTGCGGGTTGCGGGACTTGCGCTTGGCCATGTCTCCTCCGGATCGCGGCTGCACCGTGCGGTGCAGGTCGAGGTCATCTTCTCCCGTCCGGTACCCGGGCCGCATCACCCCTCACCGGAACCGGCGACGACGACGACAACGAGCGCGTCGTAACGTGGTCCGGATGTCTTCCGAGGCCCCCGCGACGTTCGCCGCCTGGCTGCGTTCCCGCAGCGACGAGCAACTGAGCGCGCTCCTGGCCGCCCGGCCCGACGTCGGCCGGCCCGCCCCCTCGGACGTCGTGGCGCTGGCCAGCCGGCTGGCGGTGCCCGTGTCGGTGGACCGGGCACTGGACGAGCTGGACGCCGCGACGCTGCAGGTGCTCGACGTCGTGCTCCTCACCCGCACCGACGGGCTGCCGGCAGAGGAGATCCCTGCCCGGCTCACCGAGCTCCCCGAGGACGTCGTCGACGCGGGCATCCGGACCCTCACCGCGCGGGCACTGCTGTGGGGCGACGACGTCCTGCACGCCCCCGATCCCGTGCGCCGCGCCGTCCGCCACCCGGCAGGGCTCGGCCGCCCCGCCGTGGAGTTGCGGCTCTCGCTGCCGTCCGACCTCCGCGCCGTGCTCGCCGAGCTGCCACCCGAGGAGCGGGCGGTACTCGAGCGGTTGGCTGCCGACCGCCCGGTCGGGCACCTGCCGGACACCCCGGCCGACGGCGCGGCGAGCCCTGCGCGCCGGCTGCTCCAGCGCGGACTGCTGGCCCGCATCGACGCGCTGAACGTCGAGCTGCCGCGGGAGATCGGACTGCTGCTGCGCGGCGACCGTCCCTACGGGCCGCCGCGCCTGCGGCCCGACCCGGGCGTCACCGGGCGGGACCCCGCGACGGTCGACCGGCAGGCGGCGGGGGCGGCCCTGGACATCGTCGGCCGGGTCGGCGAGCTGCTCACCGCGCTGGAGGACGAGCCCGCCGGCCTGCTGCGCAGCGGCGGCATCGGGGTACGCGACCAGAAGAGGCTGGCGCGGTCGGTGCACGTGACCGAGCCCGGGGTCGGCTGGCTGCTCGAGCTGGCGTTCGCGGCCGGCCTGCTCGACGTCGGCGGCCCGCACCGCGACGAGTGGCTGCCGACGCGGGCGTACGACATCTGGCGCGAGCAGGAGCTTCCCGACCGCTGGGCGGTCCTCGCCGCGGGATGGCTCGACAGCGTGCGGCTGCCGTCCCTGGTGGGTCAGCGCGACGTGGCGGGCAAGGCGGTCAACGCCCTCTCCCCCGACCTCGTGCGGCACACCGCCCCGGCCATCCGCCGGTCGGCGCTGACCACCCTCGCCGAGTACCCCCGCGGCGCCGGCCCCTCGCCGGACGACCTGGTGTCGGTGCTGCGCTGGCGGACGCCGCGGAGGGCCGACCGGCTGGCGCCGGTCCCCGACGTGCTGACCGAGGCCGGGCGTCTCGGCGTCACGGTCGGCGGCGTCCTCTCGACCGCCGGCCGCGGCCTGCTCGCAACCGGGGAGGACGGCGCCGCCGACGGCATGCGGGGGCTGCTCCCCGACCCCGTCGACCACGTGCTGGCGCAGCCCGACCTCTCGCTGGTCGCCCCCGGGCCGCTCGTGGCCGACCTCGCCGACACCCTCGCCGTCGTCGCCGACGTCGAGTCCTCCGGCGGGGCGACGGTCTACCGCGTGTCCGAGGCATCCGTGCGTCGCGCGCTGGACACCGGCTGGTCGGCGGCGGACCTGCACGACTTCTTCGCCCGCGCGTCCCGCACACCGGTGCCGCAAGCACTGGACTACCTGGTGGACGACGTCGCCCGCCAGCACGGCCGGCTGCGGGTGGGCGCGATCGAGTGCTACGTCCGCTCGGACGACCACGGGCTGCTGTCCTCGGTCCTGGGCGACCGACGCAGCGAGGCGGCGGAGCTGCGCCGGCTGGCCCCCGGCGTCCTGATCAGTCCCTTGCCCGCCGACGAGGTCCTCCGGGTGCTGCGCGACGCCGGCTACGCCCCCGCCGGGGAGTCGCCGGGCGGCGCCGTCCTGACCCGTCCCCCTGTCCGGCCCCGGGCCATGGGACGGCGGACCGGATCCGAGCCGTCGCCGGTCCCCCGCCGGCTCTCCCCCGACCAGCTGGCGGCCACCGTGCGCGAGATCCGGGCCGGCGACGCCGCGCTCTCCGCGCGCCGCACCGAGGCGGTCCGCCAGGTGCCCGGCGTGACCACTGCCGGCACCCTCGAGCTGCTCTCCCGGGCGGTCCGCGAGGGGACGCCGGTGTGGCTGGGCTACGTGGACAACCAGGGCTCGGGCAGCCAGCGCATGGTCCGGCCGGTGTCGCTGGTCGGGGGATTCCTCCAGGGATACGACGAGCGGCGCGGTGAGAACCGCACCTTCGCCGTCCACCGGATCACCTCGGTGGCGCTGGTGGACGAGGACGAGGAGCGGGCCGCCCTCTCGTAGCCTTCAGGCCGACGGGCACCGGCCCGGCCGTACCCTGCGCGGGTTCGCCGTCGGCGTAGCGGCGTCGCACCGGAGGGAAGCACCCGCCCGCCCGCGTCGTTACCGTGGTGGGTCCCGCAGCCGCCCCGGTACCGCCGGCGAGCCGCGGCATCCGCCCCATCCCCGAGCACGAGGAAGCAGACCTGGTGAACGACGGCCCTCTCATCGTCCAGTCGGACAAGACCCTGCTGCTCGAGGTCGACCACCCGCTGGCCCGGGAGTGCCGTGCGGCGATCGCGCCGTTCGCCGAGCTGGAACGCTCGCCCGAGCACGTGCACACCTACCGGGTCACGCCGCTGGCGCTCTGGAACGCCCGCGCCGCCGGCCACGACGCCGAGCAGGTCGTCGACGCGCTGGTCCGCTACTCCCGCTATCCCGTGCCCCACGCGCTGCTCGTCGACGTCGCCGACACCATGGACCGGTTCGGCCGGCTGACCTTGGCGATGAACCCGGTGCACGGCCTGGTGCTCACCACCTCCGACCGAGCGGTCCTGGAGGAGGTCGTCCGCTCGAAGCGGGTTGCCCCCATGCTCGGCGCGCGCATCGATCAGGACAGCGTCGTCGTCCATCCGTCCGAGCGCGGCCGGCTCAAGCAGGCGCTCCTCAAGGTCGGCTGGCCGGCCGAGGACCTCGCCGGCTACGTCGACGGCCAGGCGCACCCCATCGAGCTGGACCAGTCGGACTGGCACCTCCGCGACTACCAGCAGGAGGCGGTCGACGGCTTCTGGGCCGGTGGCTCGGGCGTCGTCGTCCTGCCCTGTGGCGCCGGGAAGACGCTGGTCGGCGCCGCGGCGATGGCCGAGGCCAAGGCGACCACGCTGATCCTCGTCACCAACACCGTCGCCGGGCGGCAGTGGAAGCGGGAGCTGATCGCGCGGACGTCGCTGACCGAGGAGGAGATCGGCGAGTACTCCGGCGAGCGAAAGGAGATCCGGCCGGTCACCATCGCGACCTATCAGGTGATCACCACGCGCCGGAAGGGCGAATACCGGCACCTGGACCTGTTCGACGCGCAGGACTGGGGGCTGATCGTCTACGACGAGGTGCACCTGCTCCCCGCGCCCATCTTCCGGCTCACCGCCGACCTGCAGTCCCGCCGCCGGCTGGGGCTGACGGCCACGCTGGTCCGCGAGGACGGCCGTGAGGACGACGTCTTCTCCCTCATCGGGCCCAAGCGCTACGACGCCCCCTGGCGGGACATCGAGGCGCAGGGCTACATCGCTCCGGCCGAGTGCATCGAGGTCCGGGTCGCTCTCGACGACGAGGAACGGATGACCTACGCCGTCGCGGAACCCGAGGAGCGCTACCGGATCGCGGCGACGGCGGCGTCGAAGCTGCCGGTCATCCGCCGGGTGCTCGACCGCCATCCCGACGAGCAGAAGCTGGTCATCGGCGCCTACCTCGACCAGCTCGACGAGCTCGGTGCGGCACTGGACGCCCCGGTCATCCAGGGGTCGACGACGAACAAGGAGCGCGAGCGGCTGTTCCAGGCGTTCCGCACCGGCGAGATCAAGACCCTCGTCGTCTCGAAGGTCGCGAACTTCTCCATCGACCTGCCCGAGGCCGCCGTGGCCGTCCAGGTGTCGGGCACGTTCGGCTCGCGCCAGGAGGAGGCCCAGCGGCTCGGCCGGGTGCTCCGGCCCAAGGCCGACGGCCGCCAGGCGCACTTCTACACGGTGGTCAGCCGCGACACCCTCGACAGCGAGTACGCCGCCCACCGGCAGCGCTTCCTCGCCGAGCAGGGCTACGCCTACACGATCGTCGACGCCGCCGACCTGGCCGGCCCGGGCGAGGTCAACGGCCCCGACTGGGTGGACGAGCCCGCCGACTGAGGGGTCAGCCCAGCCGTGATGGGCGCTCCAGCAGGGTGGCGTCCGGCTCGGCGAAACCGTGCTCCCGGTACAGCCCGTGCCCGTCGGCGGTGTGCAGCAGCCAGCGGAACAGGGCACCCGGCCCCTCGTCGATCATCGCGGACACCAGGCCGTGCCCGATGCCTCGGCCACGACGATCGGGAACGACGAACACGTCGGCCAGGTAGGCCAGCGCCACCCCGTCGGAGACGGCCCGGGCGAACCCCACCAGGCGCCCGCTGCCGGCGTCGTACGCGCCGACGACACGCCACGCCCGGTCGAGTTGCGCCTCGACCGTCGCGCGGTCCCGCCAGCGCGCCCAGTACGCGTCCGTGCTGAGGAAGGCCCAGACGGCGTCCCGATCGACGCGCGCCGGGTCGTCGTCGTACTCGGTGGCGGCAAGGATCACGCACGGCATCGTCGCAAAGGCCCCTGCGCACCGACATGGCCATGCCGGTTGGCGGGCGCCCCGGACGACGCGGGCGCCCCAGGGGGCGCGGGGATGTCGGGGGCGGCTGAGAGACTGGGGGCCTGCCACACCGGAGGCGGCACACCGAGGTGCCCCGGGTGATGGGCGTGTCGGATCGGTCCGGCACACGATGACCGAGCGATGGGAGAGACAGCACTGGCACGCCCGCAGACCTCGGCAACCACCTCGGCCCGGCCCCTCCGGGCCTGGCAGCAGGAGGCCCTCGAGCGGTACGAGGAGCAGTCCCCCAAGGACTACCTGGTCACCGCGACGCCCGGGGCCGGGAAGACGACGTTCGCGCTCACCCTGGCCGCCCGGCTGCTGGGCCGCCGCGAGGTCGCCCGCGTCGTCGTGGTCTGCCCCACCGACCACCTGCGGCTGCAGTGGGCCGACGCCGCCGACCAGCTGGGCATCGTCCTCGACCCGGGGCTGACCAACGCCGTCGGCCCGGTGCGTGCGGGAACGCAGGGCTACGTGACCACCTACGCCCAGGTGGCCGGCAAGCCGATGCTGCACGCCGCGCGCGCCACCGCCGTGAAGACGCTGGTCATCCTCGACGAGGTGCACCACGCCGGCGACGGGTTGTCCTGGGGCGAGGCGGCCGAGGAGGCGTTCGGGTTCGCCGCCCGGCGGCTGTGCCTGACCGGGACGCCGTTCCGCACCAAGCCCGACGAGCGGATCCCCTTCGTGCGCTACGAGGAGGACAGCTACGAGGAGGGCCTGGTCAGCCGGGCCGACTACACCTACGGCTACAAGGAGGCGCTGGCCGACAGCGTCGTCCGGCCGGTCGTCTTCGCCGCCTACACCGGCACCTCCCGTTGGCGGAACTCCGCGGGGGACGTGGTGGCGGCCTCGCTGTCGGAGGCCGGCACGCGCTCGGTGGAGATGGCCGCCTGGCGCACCGCACTGGACCCCAAGGGCCAGTGGGTGCCCCACGTCATCGCCGCGATGGACGACCGGATCACCCACCTGCGGGAGAGCGGCATGCCGGACGCCGCCGGCTTGGTCCTGGCCAGCGACCAGGATGACGCCCGCGCCTACGCGAAGATCGTCCGCCGGGTGACCGGCAAACCCGCGGAACTGATCCTCTCCGATGACCCGAAGGCGTCGAAGAAGATCGAGCGGTTCGCCTCGGGGTCGGCCCGGATCGCCGTCTGCGTGCGCATGGTGTCCGAAGGCGTCGACATCCCGCGGGCCGCCGTCCTGGCCTGGATGACCTCCTACCGGACGCCGCTGTTCTTCGCCCAGGCCGTCGGCCGCGTGGTCCGCGCCCGGGGCCCGCACGAGTCCGCGACGGTCTTCCTCCCCGCCGTCCGTCCCCTGCTCAGCCTGGCCGCGTCCATGGAGGAGCAGCGCAACCACGTCATGCCGCCGCCGAAGACCGTCGCCGGCGACGAGCTGGACCTCGAGCCGCTGCCGCCCAGGGAGAAGGCGCCCGACGGCCTTCCGCAGTGGGAGGCGCTGGAGGCCGACGCCAGGTTCGCGCACGTGCTGCACAGCGGGACGGCGCACACGGGCGAGGGCACCCCGGCCGCGCCGCTCGACGAGGAGGACGAGGAGTTCCTCGGCATCCCAGGGCTGCTCACGCCTGCCCAGACGGCGGAGCTCCTGGCCAAGCGCGACGACGAGCTGCGGCTGCGGATCGCGCAGCGGCACGACGACGACACCGGCGAGCTCCCGATCGTCCAGGACCATCCGGACGAGGACGACGCGGGGCGCTCCTGGCGCGACGCCGCCGAGCTGCGCCGGGAGATCAACCGGCTGGTCAGCCGGGTGTCGGCGAAGACCTCGATGCCGCACGCGGTGGTGCACACGCAGCTGCGCCAGTCGGTGCCCGGGCCACCGTCGGCATCGGCCTCGGTGGACGTCCTCCGCGCCCGCCGCGAGCGGCTCCGCACGATGCTCTGACACGGTCGCCCTACCGGACGACACCGCGGCCAGGGTCAGGCCCGCGTCGCCCTTCCCGCCTGAGGCAGCAGGCCGCGTGCGGCGGCGACGGCGACGGCTTCGGTCCGGCTGCCGGCGGAGAGCTTCCCCAGGATGTTGCTGACGTGGACGCTGGCCGTCTTCTCACTGATGTAGAGAGCCGCACCGATCTGCCGGTTGGTGCGCCCCTGCGCCATGAGCGCGAGCACCTCGACCTCCCGGGGTGTGAACACCTCGGACGGATCGACCACGCGCCCGGCGCCCGGGAGGCCGGCGTCGAGCCGGGCCCGGCGGGCCAGCGCCTCCACGGCCGCGCGCAGGGGCTCGGCTCCCAGCCTGACGGCCACCTCGTGCGCCGCGCGAAGCTCGGCCCCGGCCTCCTCCCGCCGGTCGGCGGCGATCAGCCCCTCGGCCAGCCGCCACCGCGTCCGGGCCTCCTCGTACACGTGGCCCAGCGCGGCGAACCCGTCGACCGCGGCCTGCCACTCCTCCGGCCCCGCCCGACCGCGCAGCCACGCGAGTTCCGCGGCGATCCGCTGCTGCCAGGCCCGGGCCTCGAGGCCCAGCACACCCCCAGAGGCGACGGAGGAGGCCGCCGCCTCCTCCGCCTGGCCGGCGAGTGCCTCACCGGCCGCCACCCACCGGGCGGCGAGCGCTTCGTTGCCGACGAGGCGAGCGGCCGCGGCGGCGTCGGCGGCGGCCGAGACACCGGTGGCGACGATCCGCAGGGCGGCGAGCCGGTCGACCGGCCAGAGCTCGGCGAGCCGGCGCACGCCCTCGTCCGCCCGCCGGACCGCGGTCCCGGCGTCGCCCTCCCAGGCGGCGAGGTCGACCTCCGCGGCCGACGTGTTGACCAGGAGCATCACGCCCTGGTCCCCGGGTCGGGCCGACAGGCCCCGCGCCCAGTCGATCCGCTCTCTCGCGGCCGGGTCGCCCCGCCCCACCAGGACCAGCAGGCCAGCCGCCTTGACGTGCGCCGCCGTCTCGGGCAGCCGGAAGAGCTGGTCCGCGACGGCGAGGCTGGTGTCCCACTCCCCCGCCATGTACGCCGTCACGATCCGGAGGTGCCGTAGCTCCGCCGGGTAGAACGACGACTCCACTCCGAGCGCGTGGGCCCGTTCCACGGCCGATGCGGTCCACTCCAGTGCCTCGCCGAGCCGGCCGGCCTCGTGGGCCACGATCGCCAGGTTGAACAGCACGCGCATCTCGACGTCGACATCGCCGGAACGCCGCGCCCGGGCCAGAGCCTCGTCCAGCCGTCCCCGGGCGAGGGCTGGGTCGTCGTCGTCGAAAGCCCGCGCGAGGGAAACGGCGGTGTCCGCCCACGCGCTGTCCAGCCCGAGGACGTCGGCGATGGCCAGCGCCTCCTGCGCGGCCGCGTCGGCCTCCCTGCGACGGCCGACGTAGAGCGAGGACCGCACATGCGTGGCCGCCGCCCAGGCCCGCTCCGGCGAGGGCGGGTCGGCCGGGACCAGCGCCATCGCGGCACTGCTCTCGGCGTGCGCGCCCTGGAAGTCGTCCAGCCAGATGAGCGCCTGCGCGAGCGTGTAGTGCACGCGGGCGCGCAGGGCGACGTCGGCGCCGCCGCTGAGCACGTCCCGCGCGGACCGCAGCAGAGCGACCGAGCGGTGCAGATCTCCCCCGGCACGAGCGGCCAGGGCGGCCTCCACGAGCAGCTGCCCCTGGTCGTGGCCCGCCCTCGCGACCGCGTCCGGCACGGCCGGCCACAGCGCCAGTGCCGCCTCCAGGTGCTGCAGCTGCTCGGCAGGGGCGCCGCTCCGGTGGGCCTCCTCGGCCGCCTCGACCGAGGCGGAGAGGGCTCCGGGCAGGTCGTTGCTCTCCCGCGCGTGGTGCGCCCGCTCGGCCGCGGTGCCGGCCGAACGGTGCTCGGTCAGGTAGGCCGCGACGGCTGCGTGCAGCCGCACGCGCTCACCCGGCAGCAGGTCGTGCAGCACCGCCTCGCGCAACAGCGCGTGCCGGAAGCGGTAGCGGCCGTCGTCGTCCACGACCAGCAGGTGGTGGTGCACCGCCTCGGCCAGCGCCTGCTCGAGCTGCACAGCGGCCAGCCCGCTGACCGCCGCCATCAGCTCGTGCCGCACCCGGCGGCCGGCGACCGCGGCCACCCGCAGCACCTGCTGAGGATCGGGCGGGAGCCGCTCCACCCGCGCCAGGAGCACGTCGGCGAGAACCCACGGCAGGCTCTCGCACTGCAACCCCGCCGCGACGAGCTCCTCGGCGTAGAAGGCGTTGCCCTCGGCCCGGGCGACCACCCCGGCGACCTCGCTCTCGGCCACACCCCCGCCGGAGTCGGCGAGGCGGCGCACCAGCTCGGCAACGTGGGCGTCGGACAGGGGCCCGAGCTCCATGCGCTCGACCCCGGGCAGCCGCACCAGCTCCGCGAGCAGAGGGCGCATCGGGTGCCGCCGGTGCAGATCATCGGAGCGGTAGGACGCGACGATGGTCAGCCGCTCGTCGGTCAGCCGCGCGAGCAGGTAGCGCAGCAGGTCGCGGCTGGAGCGGTCCGCCCAGTGCACGTCCTCGAGCACGAGGAGCAGCGGGGCGGCGGCGGACAGCTCACCCAGCAGGGCAGCCACCGACTCGAACAGCTGCAGCCGGCCGTCGTCGAGTGCCGGGCGGAGATTGCGCTGGGCGGGCGCGGGAGCGACCCCCGCGGCGCCGGAGCCGGAGGGCACCATCGGAGCCGCCCCCCGGCCCACGGTGAGGAGGTCGGTGAGGGCCGGCAGCCCTGCGGCGGCCGAGGCCAGCCGCGGGTCGGCCGCGACGGGGCGGAGCAGGTCGACGAAGGGCAGGTACGGCAGGCCCACGTCACCGAGGTCGACGCAGTGCCCGGTGAGCACCCGCACCCCCCGATCCGCGGCCCGGACGGCGAGCTCGGCCAGCAGCCGGGTCTTCCCCACTCCGGCGTCCCCCGCCAGGAGCACGGCCGACGGATGGCCGGCCACCCCGCGGTCGACGTGCTCCAGAAGGCGCGCGAGCTCCTCGGCCCGGCCCACCAGCGGTCCGTCGTCCCAGCGTGGCACGCCGTCGATCGTGGCATGTCCCGCCGACAGGACCGGAGGTCTCCCGTCTGCGCCGGCCGGGCCGGCCGTCGTGGTGCTCAGCGACCCCGCCGCCAGGGGCGGGGGAGCCAGTGGGTCCGCCGAGGGCGGGCGGCCGCCTCCAGCCGTTGCCGGCGATAGGCCAACTCGGCCTCGAGCGCCGGGTTCGTGTAGTCCGTCATGACTGTCTCCCTCGTCGTTGTGGCGAGTTCGACGGTCGTGCTGAGTGGGGGTTCCGGACATCGGTCAACCACGCACATCCCCGCTCCTCGGCGGAGCCGGATCGTCTGAGGCCCCTCAGGCGCAGGTAAGGCCCCCGTGTGGAGGGCTGTTTCCCACCCGTTCGGGGGACATGGCGCCCGATCAGTGCGTGGAGCGCCGCCGGGAGGGACATCCGAGGACCGCGGCGCAATCGGGCGACCGCCAGGAAGGGAGTTGCCATGCGGCTCGGTTCGGCGATCGTCCTGCTCGCGCTGGGCGCGATCCTCACCTTCGCGGTGCGGGTCCAGGTCAGCGGGCTCGACCTGCGGGTGGTGGGATGGATCCTGATGATCGCGGGCGCGCTCGGCATCGTGCTCGAGCTGGCCATCTGGGGTCCGCGGCAGCGTCAGCGCCGCGTCGTCAGCACGGACGGCTACGGCAGGCGGGTCGGGTCCACCGTGGAGG
>JAODNJ010000440.1 GCA_025465155.1 Frankiales bacterium | reverse complement strand
CGCGGTAGGCAGCCACCGCGGCCTCGTCGCTGAAGCCGGCGTCGGCCATCACCGTGAAGAAGGACTCCAACCAGCGCAGACTGCGCAGCGGCGGCCGGATCCACGGTGCGGCCGGAGGTCGCGTCGCCACCAGGGGGAACACCGCGGGATGATCCAGCGCTATCCGCCGGATTCCGTGTGCCAGGCGCTGCAGGTAGTTCTGCCAGCCGTGGTCGGCGTGCAGGTGCACCTCGGGATCGCCGTGGAGGGCGTCCAACACGGTGTCCACGACGCCGTCCAACAGGGCCTCTCGGCTCGGGACGTACCGGTACAGCGCCATCGCCTCGACCTGGAGGAAAGCGCCCAGTCTGCGCATCGTCAATGCGTGCAGGCCCTGACGGTCGATGAACTCCACCGCGGCCACCAGGATCCTGCGCTGGTCCAGCCCTCCCCGCTGCGACCCGGCATCAGCGGCCGGGAACGTCACGGCCGCGGTGCCGGGCGTCGTGTCCCTCGAGTCCTCGCTGCTCACCACCCGCACCCTCTTACCCCGTCCTGGGGCGACGCGCCCACCGAATCGGAGACCGAGCCGTTCCCGGGGGGCGGTCGACACCGTGTATCCGACACGCGCAGGCCATGGCACATCCGGGGGCCCGACACAATCCACCAAGAGACCGAGACGGTTTCGGACTGTTTGTGCCAGTGCCAACCCCTGTCGGCCCTCCGTAACGTCACCGACAGCAGTGGGGCCGTACCGGTCCGTCACATCGATGCGGCGCCGCCGCCGAGGAGCTTCCCGTGCCTTCCTTCTCCCGCCCGCCGCTGAGCCTGCTCGGTGATCCAGTCGCCGCCCCTTTCAGGGTGGACCCCTTCGCCCCGCCGGAGTGGCAGGACGCGCGCGCCTGGGACACGACACCCGCGTGGACCGACGACGACACCTCCCCCGAGGCGTGGCGGAGGAAGGCGCTCTGCGCGCAAACCGACCCGGAGGCGTTCTTCCCGGAGAAGGGCGGCTCCACCCGGGACGCCAAGCGGGTGTGCACGGGTTGCCCGGTACGTGCCGAGTGCCTGAGGTTCGCGCTCGTCAACGACGAACGGTTCGGCATCTGGGGCGGCCTGTCCGAGCGGGAGCGGCGCCGGGTGCGCCTGGAGCGGCGCGAGGCGCTCAGCGCCTGACCCGGCCGCTTCTCCGGGGCCGCCGGGGTCGGGACAGCGAGCCACGGCGGACGTGCCCTCGGTGCCCCGGAGCGCAGGGGTTCGGTCGGGCTGAACCTGAGCGGCTCGGTGTCCGCTCTCGTCCGTGGCGGTACGGTTACGAAGAGCAACGCGCCCTGGTTCGGTCGTGGAGGTGGACGAATGCGCGAGCCGCTCTGGCCGCGACAACCGCTGCCCGACCACGCCTCAGCCGCCGATCGCGTCATGCTCTGGACCCCGGCCACGTCGGCGGACCTGACCGCCGCGCGTCTGCAGCTCGGCGCCGCCCTGCGCAGCGATGTTGGGCGTACCGCCTCCGACGGGGACGCCGGTGAGCGGTTGGCCCTGGCCTTCGAAGAGCTCGCATCCAACGCGCTGCGCCACGGCCGGCCACCGATCCGGATCAGCGTCACCACCACCGACCGGTTCTGGCTGCTCGCGGTCAGCGACGCCGCCGGCGCGATCGCACCGTCACCGCCCGTCGACCGTGACCCCGCGCTCGGCGGCCTCGGCCTGTACCTGGTGGCCCAGATCGCCGGCGCACACGGCTGGGCTGTGGAACCCGGCGGCCGCAAGACGGTGTGGGCCCGCATCGACTTCGCACCCCTTGTGGACCCGAACCGCACCGGCGGCCGCATTCCCCGACCCCGCGCTGAGGGCCGTGATCACGACAACTCCCGCTGACGGCACGGCGGCGGTCTGGCCCCCCGTCGAGGGCCGGCCGAAGGGCGCGCCCCGACCCGCCGGCGGCGCCACGGACCACCGCCGGTCGATCGCCGCGCTCCGCCCCGCTCCGCGACGGGCCAGTGTCGCCGTCGCGTTGGTGCTGGCGCTCGTCACGGTGGCGCTCACGGCGCTCTCCTGGCAGGTCAACGCCCGCAGCGAGCAGCGGCTGCTGGGCCGCCAGCTCGCCCAGGTCGGTACCTTGCTCACCAACCAGGCCGCGGTCCTCCGGACCGAGATGGCCGACATCGGCCAGGTCGCCGTGAACACCAACGCGAACCCGAACGCGTTCGCCCGGTTCGCTGCCGGCGAGCTGAAGCAGACCGGTCAGTCGCTGACGCTGTGGCGGATCACCGACGGGCACGCTCAGCAGCTCGCCGCACAGGGCGTCGACGCGCGGCTACCGCCCGACGGACCCTCCGCCCTGACCCGGCTGCGCCCGACCGGGCAGCTGGAGATGCTGGGCATCCTGCCCGGCCGCCCCGACCGGCTCTCGTACGCCCTCATGCCGTCGGCTCCGAACAACGACCTGGTGATCTACGCGGAGTCTCCGCTGCCGTCCGACCACCGCCTCGAAGCGACCGCGAACTCACCGCTGGCCGGGCTCGACCTCGCGCTGTACCTGGGCACGAGCCCCGACCCGGCGAAGCTGCTGGAAACGACCGCTCCCCTCCCGATCCGGGGGCGCACCCAGACCTTGTCGGTGCCCTTCGGTGCGGACTCGATCACCGTCGTCGGCACCTCTCCGACCCGCCTGACCGGCGCCCTGTCCGCCGTACTCCCGTGGATCGTGCTCGGCGTCGGCACCGCCCTGGCCATCGCCGGCGCCGCGACCCTGGAGTTCGTGTCGCGCCGCCGGGCGCTCGCCGAGCGGCTGGCCGCAGAGAACGCCGAGCTCTACCGCCAGCAGCGCGGGATCGCACGCACGCTGCAGCAGGCGCTCCTGCCGGCCGTCCCGGTCCCCGGCCGCGTGCAGGTGGCGGCCCGTTATCTCGCCGGCGCAGAGGACCTGGAGGTCGGTGGCGACTGGTACGACGTCATCGAGCGCCGCCCCGGCTGCGTGGTCTTCGTCGTGGGCGATGTCTCGGGCCGCGGGCTCCCCGCAGCCACCACCATGGCCGCCCTCCGCTTCGCCATACGGGGCTTCCTGTACGAAGGCCACGACATCGACACGGTGCTGAGCCTGGTTCGCGGACTGCTCGACGTCACCGCCGACCACCAGTTCGCCACCGTGCTGCTCGGCGAACTGGACGCAACCGCGGGCAGGCTGCGGCTGGTCAGCGCCGGGCACTTCGGGCCACTGCTGCTCTCCGACGCCGGGGTCCGGCTGATCGACTGCCCGGTCGCCCCTCCCGTGGGAGTGGAGCTCACCGGGCCGGCGCCGGCCGCCGCGACCGTCGACGTGGCGGGTCCGGCGACGCTGCTGGCCTTCACCGACGGTCTCGTCGAGCGCCGCGGAGAGGTCATCGACGCCGGCCTGGACCGGCTGCGCGCCGCTGCCGGGACGGCCGCGGCCCGGCCTCTGGACGAGCTGCTCGACCAACTGCTCGGCGCGCTCATCGGGGACGGACGACGTGACGACACCGTCCTGCTCGGCCTGCGGTGGAAGCGCCCCTAGGACACCCCGCGACCGGGCCGCTCATGTGCTCCTTGTCGGCGAGTGCATCACCGGCCGCCTGAGGTCGAAGAACCGCGGTTCCTCCACCATGAGCTTCCCCATCTCCTCCATGGCGGCCCGCATCTCGAGCGGCATCTCCTTGCGCTCGCCCGCACGAGCGTCCGCCTCGGAGGTGAAGTACAGGACCAACGTGAAGGCGCCACCGTCATGCTGGGCCTCGACGCTGCCGAGGACGTCCGGGCGGAAGGCGGCCCACGCGTCCGGGTCCTGCGCCATCAGCTGCCTCGCCCGTTCGGGGTCACTGGTCCGGCCCTGCATCACCTGGACGAACCCCGCCCGGTCCAGGTCTCCCTGCGCGTCGACGACGACGTCGGTGCTCTCCTGGAACGTGGCCCCGCCGTCGAACAGCTTCTCGGTCTCCGCCCACCACCGGCCCTGCTCCGGTCGGGCGCTGTTGCGGCGGGCGGCCTCCTCGGACTCGAAGCGGACCACCTCGATCGAGCGCCCGTCGTCGGTGACACCGCCCGTCGAGCCGAGCCACCCCTCCGCGCCGGGAGCGAGTTCCTCCATCCACCTGTCGACGGCGACGCGCAGCCCGTCCGCGTCCGGCGTCCGGCCCTGGATGACTTGAGCGAACATGGCAGGCCTCCCGAA
>JAODNJ010000433.1 GCA_025465155.1 Frankiales bacterium | reverse complement strand
GGGTCAGCCCGAAGTCCTTCGGCGTGAAGACGCGGGCCACGCCCTGTTCCCGCAGCCGTCGCGCATCCGCGTCGGGCACGATCCCGCCCACGACGACCGGGACGTCGTCCAGCCCGGCCTCCTTCAGCCCGCGCAGCACCGCCGGCACCACCTGCAGGTGCGAGCCGGAGAGCACCGACAGTCCGACGACGTGCACGTCCTCCTCGACCGCCGCCGAGACGATCTGCGCCGGGGTCAACCGGATGCCCTGGTAGACGACCTCGAAGCCGGCGTCGCGGGCACGGACGGCGATCTGCTCCGCGCCGTTGGAGTGCCCGTCCAGCCCGGGCTTGCCGACGAGGAACCGCAGCCGGCCGCCCAACTCCCGGCCGGTCGTGCGCACCCGCTCCCGGACCTCGGCCAGGGCATCGTCGGCCTCGCCGCCGCCGGTCGCCGCCGCCACGCCGGTGGGTGCCCGGTACTCGCCGAAGACCTCGCGGAGCACGCCGGCCCACTCCCCCGTCGTCACGCCCGCGCGGGCGCACTCGAGCGTGGCCTCCATGAGGTTCGTGTCGGTAACCGCCACCTCACGCAGCCGGTCGAGCGCCCGCCGCGCCCGCTCGGGATCGCGCTCGGCCCGCCACTTCTGCACCGACTCGCAGGCCGCCGCCTCCACCGCGGGGTCGACGGTCTGGATGGCGGTGTCGAGGTCGGCCAGCAGCGGGTTGGGCTCGGTCGACTCGAACCTGTTCACCCCGACGACGACGTCCTCGCCGTTCTCGATCCGCCGGCGCCGCTCGGCCAGCGAGCCGACCATCGCGCTCTTCATGTAGCCGGACTCGACCGCGGCGACCGCGCCGCCCAGCTCCTCGACCTGCGCCATCTCCGCGCGGGCGCCCTCGACCAGCTCGGCGACCTTCTTCTCCACCACGACCGACCCGGTGAACAGGTCGTCGTACTCCAGCAGGTCGGTCTCGTAGGCCAGCACCTGCTGCAGCCGCAGCGACCACTGCTGGTCCCACGGCCGGGGCAGGCCCAGGGCCTCGTTCCAGGCCGGCAGCTGCACGGCGCGGGCCCGGGCGTCCTTCGACAGCGTGACCGCAAGCATCTCGAGCACGATCCGCTGGACGTTGTTCTCCGGTTGGGCCTCGGTGAGGCCGAGGGAGTTCACCTGCACGCCGTACCGGAACCGGCGGTGCCTGGGGTCCTCGACGCCGTACCGCTCCTTCGTCAGCTCGTCCCAGAGCCGGGTGAAGGCGCGCATCTTGCACATCTCCTCGACGAAGCGCACGCCCGCATTGACGAAGAAGGACATCCGCGCGACGACCTCACCGAACCGCTCCTGCGGCACCTGCCCCGAATCGCGCACCGAGTCGAGGACGGCGATCGCGGTGGACAGCGCGTAGGCGATCTCCTGCACCGGCGTCGCCCCGGCCTCCTGCAGGTGATAGCTGCAGATGTTGATCGGGTTCCACGTCGGCATCGCCGTCACCGTGTAGGCGATCATGTCCGTGATCAGCCGCATCGAGGGCCCGGGCGGGAAGGCGTACGTCCCGCGCGAGAGGTACTCCTTGATGATGTCGTTCTGCGTGGTCCCGGCAAGCGTGCTGACGTCGTGCCCGTGCTCCTCGGCGACCACCTGGTAGAGCGCCAGCAGCCACATCGCCGTCGCGTTGATCGTCATCGACGTGTTCATCTCGTCGAGCGGGATGCCGTCGAAGAGCGCGCGCATGTCGGCCAGCGAGGTGATCGGGACGCCGACCTTGCCCACCTCACCGGCGGCCAGTTCGTCGTCCGGGTCGTAACCGGTCTGGGTCGGCAGGTCGAAGGCGACCGACAGGCCGGTCTGGCCCTTGGCCAGGTTGCGCCGGTAGAGCGCGTTGGACTCGGCGGGCGAGGAGTGCCCGGCGTAGGTACGCATGACCCAGGGGCGGTCGCGGTCCTTCGGCGATGAAGGGAACGGCATAGCGGGGGAGTCTAGGGCGGTTACCGGCGGGTAGCACGACGGGTGGGACACTCGGGGCAGGCGGACGGGAGGGGCCGGCGGTGCCGATCCAGGCGGGCAGCCTGCACTACGCGGTGGGGCCCCTCGTCGTCGTCGTGGTCCTCGTCCTGCTCGGGTTGTTCCTGCGCTGGGCCTTCGGCACCGGCACGTCGTCGCGACGGAAGCCACCCGCCCCCGCGGACGACGGCCTGCTCACCCGGATCGCCACGCTGTCGCGGCGGGAGTCCGCGCTGGCGCTCCGGGCGGTTCTCTCGGACGCCGGGATCCGCTCGACCGTCCGGTTCCCCGACCGGCAGCGGGCGGTGATCCTCGTCTTTCCCGAGGACGCCGACCGTGCCCGTGTCCTGGCGGCGACGTTCGACGGCCCGGAGGGGCCGTAGCCGGGTCCGGGGGTCAACCGGGCCGGCGGATCCGCTCCACCTGCGCGCCGAGTCCGCGCAGCTGCTCGACGAAGTCGGGATAGCCGCGGTCGACGTGGTGCACGTCCTGCACCTCGGTCACGCCGTCGGAGACCAGCCCGGCCAGCACCAGCCCGGCGCCGGCGCGGATGTCGGTGGCGACCACGGGCGCGCTGGAGAGCCGCTCCCGGCCACGGACGACGGCGTGGTGCCCGTCGATCCGCACCGAGGCCCCGAGCCGGACCAGCTCGTTGACGAACATGAACCGGCCCTCGAACACGTTCTCGGTGATCAGCGCCGTGCCGCTGGAGACGGCGGCCAGCGCTACGGCCATCGGCTGCAGATCGGTCGGGAAGCCCGGGTAGGGCAACGTGACGACGTCGACGCAGCGGGGTCGGCCCTCCATGGCCACCCGGATGCCGTCGGGCCGGGCCTCGATCCGCGCACCGGCGTCGGTGAGCTTGTCCAGCGCGACGGTGAGGTGCTCGGCGACGGCCCGCCCGATGACGACGTCGCCGCGGGTCATCACCGCGCCGATCGCCCACGTGCCGGCGACGATCCGGTCCGGGACGGTCGTATACGTGACCGGCGAGAGGGCCGGGACGCCGTCGACCGCGATCGTCGAGGTGCCGGCGCCGTCGATCTTGGCGCCCATGACGGCGAGCATCTCGCAGAGGTCGACGATCTCCGGCTCGCGCGCGGCGTTGTCGATCACCGTGGTGCCCTCGGCGAGGACCGCCGCCATGACCAGGTTCTCGGTGGCCCCGACGGAGGGGAAGTCCAGCCAGATCGTCGTCCCGACCAGCCGGGGTGCGGTCGCGACGAGGAAGCCGTGTTCGCTCTCGATGGTCGCGCCGAGCCGCTCGAGACCCGAGATGTGCATGTCCAGGCCGCGGGAGCCGATCGCGTCACCACCCGGCAGCGCGACCCGGGCGGAGCCGCAGCGGGCCACCAACGGGCCCAGCACGCTGATCGAGGCCCGCATCCGGCGGACGAGGTCGTAGTCGGTCTCGGTGGAGGGGTGCTCGGGGACGTCGACGACCACGCGGCCGCCACCGCCGCTGTCCGGGACCCGCTCGTACGCGACGTCGCAGCCGAGCCGGCGCAGCACCTCGCTCATGATCGCGACGTCGAGGATGTCCGGCACTTCCTCGATCGTGGTGCGGCCCGACGCGAGCAGTGCCGCGGCCATGAGCTTCAGCGCGCTGTTCTTGGCGCCGGTGACGCGTACGCGGCCGGTCAGCGCCGCCCCGCCGGTCACCTCGAAGCAGTCCACGCCACCCAGCCTACGGCCGGGTTCCGGTCGCCCCCGAGCACGAGACCTACGCTTCGGAGCCATGACCGTCCGGCTGACCCGCATCTACACCCGCACCGGAGACGCCGGGTCCACGCACCTCGGCGACATGAGCCGGGTCGAGAAGACCGATCCACGGTTGGTGGCCTATGCCGACGTCGACGAGGCCAACAGCGTGCTCGGCGTCGCGCTGGCCATCGGGCGGCCGGACGCCCCGGTGGCCGAACTCCTGCGCAGCGTGCAGAACGACCTCTTCGACGTCGGCGCCGACCTCTCCACGCCGATGACGCCGGATCCGGAGCACCCACCGTTGCGGATCACGGCCGCCTACACGCAGCGGTTGGAGGCGGCCTGCGACGTCCACAACGCGGCGCTTGCACCGCTGGCCAGCTTCATCCTTCCCGGTGGCACCCCCGCCGCCGCCCTCATGCACCAAGCGCGGGTCGTCATACGACGCGCCGAGCGGAGCGTGTGGGCGCTGCTGGCCACCGACCCCGAGCGCACGAACCCCGAGACCGCGCGCTACCTCAACCGGCTCTCCGACCTGCTGTTCATCCTCGCCCGCGCGGCCAACCCCGGCGGCGACGTGCTGTGGGAGCCGGGAGCGCACAGCGGCGCGCACGCGCAGCGCGCCGAGGCGGCCGCGAAGCGGCCCCCGGAGGGCTGAGGGCGCGGGTCACCGCACGCCGGGCGCGGACTCCACCCAGGAGAGGAACCCGGTCAGCGTCGAGGGCTCCATCGCCAGCGCCTGCCGGCCGTCAGCGGTACGGCAGGTGAGGACGACGACGTCCGAGGGCAGCGCGACGTCCTCGGGCGTCACGTCGCGACGCCCCTCGACCTTCAGGTCGGCACGGGCCAGGCGGCGTTGCGGACGGACCGCCAGCGAGAGCGCCCGGTACCAGAGCAGGGTGTCCCCGCCGTACCAGGCGACGCCCACCGACCAGCGCGGTGAGCCCTCGGTCCGCAGCCACATCGTGACCGCGCCGAGCCCCTGCAGCAGGAAGCGACGGCGGAGGAGGAAGGCGACCATGAGCGCCCCCACCACGACCCCGGCCAGGACCAGCAGCGCCTCGATCACGGTGCGTCCCGGCGGTCAGGGCGAGGGGGCTCAGAGGCAGCGGGGTTCAGCGGCGGAGAGCGATCAGGCGTCCTGCCCGGAGGCCCGCAGCCGCCCCTGGGCGCGGCGCGCTGCGGCCCGCGCGTCGGGGTCGTCGCCGGCGTCGTCAGCACGGCGCAGGGCCTCCCGGGCACGCTCGACGTCGATGTCGCCGGAGATCTCGGCCGTCTCGGCGAGGATCGAGACGCCGCGGTCGGTCACCGAGAGGAAGCCGCCGTGTGCGGCTACGACGAGGTCGTCCCCGCTCTGCGTGCGGACGGTCACCACGCCGCCCTCGGCGAGTTCGCCGAGGAGAGGGGCGTGCCCGGGCAGAACGCCGAGCTCGCCCTCCGTCGTCCGGGCGATGACCATGGTCGCCTCACCGGACCAGATGGTCCGCTCGACGGCCACCAACTCGACCTGCAGGGTCGCCACGACTCTCCTCG
>JAODNJ010000431.1 GCA_025465155.1 Frankiales bacterium | reverse complement strand
CCGGCGACGTCCTCCACCCGCAGCCCGGCATCGGAGAGCAGCTCGTCGACCACGTCGCCGACGTGCCGGGCCAGCACGTCGGGCACCCGCGGGGAGAGCCCCATGCGGAAGCCGAGATCGGTGACGTCCCAGGTCATGTGGTCGGCCGCCGAGGGATCCGTCCGCGCCACGATCCCGGCCAGCCGCCGCCCGCGCCCGGCTGCCGGCTCGACGACGACAGCCGCCGCGGCGTCGGAGAACAGCGCGTGCGCCACGACCTGGTCCAGGTCGGCCTGCGCCGGCTGGACGTGCAGGCTGGTGAGCTCGCAGCAGAGCAGGACCGCCGGCCGCGACCGCGCGGCCACGAAGTCGCCGACCGCCGCCAGTCCCGGGAGCGCGGCATAGCAGCCCATGTGCCCGATCAGCAGCCGCTGCAGCCCCGGAGGCATGCCGAGGTCGCTGGCGAGCCGGATGTCCAGGCCCGGGGTGGCGTAGCCGGTGCAGGTCGCGACGGCGAAGAGCCCCAGGTCGCCCGGCGCGAGACCGGCGTCGTCCAGTGCCCCGGCGACCGCCTGCTTCCCCAACGGCAGCGCCTCCTGGACGTAGCGGGCCATGCGCGCACCCGTGCCCCAGGCGCTGACGTCCTCGTCCATGGGGTTGGCCACCGCGTGCCGGCTGCGCACCCCCGAGCCGGCGAAGATGCGGCGGGCGGCCCGGACCCCGGCATAGTGCTGGGCGAAGAAGCCGTCCCACACGGCACCCTGGTCGAGGGTGGCCGGCAGCGCCGAGCCGGCCCCCGTCACCATCGCCGCGGTCACCACCGCGGATCCCCGCGCGACAGGCCCGGGCTCGGCGTCATGGCTGAACCGTACGTGCGCAATCCGGTGGTCGCCCGCTCATCGTTTCCGCCCGTAGCCCGCAAAGACGACCGCAGTGGAGCGGAACGGCCGCATGCGGACGGTCGCCCGGCGGCCCAGCCGCCAGGCCACCGCCTCCCTCACGGAGGGGATCAGGCCCACCAGCCGGAGGTCGAGCCCGAGCCGGTCGGCGGCCGCGAGCAGGCGCTGACGGTCGACGAACAACGCGGGGTCGTGCAGGCCGGGAGGGGGTCCGCCCGGCACGTGCTCGAGCAGGGCGACCATCACGAACCGGCTCAGGCGGGTGTCGGCGAGCGCGTCGATGACCAGCGTGCCGCCGGGGCGGAGCAGTCGCGCGCACTCGGCGAGCACACCGACGTCGTCCTCGACGTGCTCGAGGATCTCCCCGGCCACGACCACGTCGGCGCAGCCGTCAGCCAGGGGGACGGCGAGCACGGAGCCCCGGACCGGGACGACGCCGTGCCCGCGCGCCACCTGCAGGCCGCGCGCCCCCAGGTCGACCCCGACGTGCCGGTACCCGAGCCGGGCGACGTGCGGCGCCATGAGCCCCCCGCCGCACGCGAGGTCCACCAGCACGGAACCAGGAGACGGCGCCGGCGGGATGTGCTCGGCCCGGGAGGCGGCCAGCCAGTGCAGCGCGGCGAACCCACCCGACGGCCGCCACCACTCGTCGGCCAGCTGGTCGTACTGAGCCGGGTCGTTGCGCCGCGCCGGGGCGGCGATCATGACGCGGGAACCGTCGTCTGCCCGTCTCCCGAGGTCATGCGCACATGATCGCGCGAAACCCTGGAGATCGCTCGTGTCCGTCACCGCCGTGCTGGGGGTCATGCCGCAGGTCCCGGCCGCCGTCGAGGTGGGCTGACGGCGGTTCGGGGCCCGCAGCGATTAGGCACGGGGCCAGCGGGCACAGGGCGACCGGCACCGGACGTGGACCGATAGAGGCGAGGAGGCCCCGCGATGACCGATCCCGACCGCGAGCACACTCAGGAGCCGGCCGAGGGCGCCGATCGGCCGGGCGCCGACGAGGCGACGGGCCGCACCCCGCGCAGCGAGGAACCCGCCGAGGGAAAGGACCTCGGCCCCGGGCCGGCCGACCCCCCGCGCGACACCTGACCCCGAGGTGCCGGAATGGCCATTTCGGCACCTGGTCAGGTCTGGCCGGCGACGGCGCGTTCCCGGTCGCGCAGCTCCCGGCGCAGGATCTTGCCGCTCGCGGCCTTGGGGATGGCGTCGATGAACTGCACCCGGCGCACCCGCTTGTAGGACGCTGTCCGCTCGGCCGCGAAGGCGAGCACGTCGTCCTCGGTGACCGAACTGCCCGCCGCCCGGACCACGAACGCCTTCGGGACCTCGTCGCCACGCTCGTCGTAGACGCCGATCACCGCGGCGTCGGCGATGTCCGGCGACGCCAGCAGGACGGCCTCCAGCTCCGCCGGCGCCACCTGGTAGCCCTTGTACTTGATCAGTTCCTTGACCCGGTCGACGACGAACCACCAGCCGTCGCGGTCGACGATCCCGATGTCGCCGGTGTGCAGCCAGCCGTCGGCGTCGATGAGGGTGTCGGTCTCCTCGGGCCGGCCGAAGTAGCCCTTCATCCGCTGCGGCCCGCGGATCCAGATCTCGCCCTCCTCGCCGACGCCGACGTCCTCGCCGGTCTCGACCGACACCAGCCGCGCCTCCGTCGTCGGGACCAGCCGGCCGACCGTCCCGGCGGGCGCGTCCCCCTCCCGCCCGACGGGGACCAGGTGGGTGCCGGGCGAGAGCTCGGTCATGCCGTAGGCCTGCGTGATGGGCACGCCCAGCCGGGCGGCGGCGGCATCGGCCAGGTCGGCGTCCAGCGGCGCGGCCGCGGAGACCACCGAGTCGACGGCGGAGAGGTCGAGCCCGTCGAGAGCCGGATGCTTGGCCAGGACGAGCACGACCGGCGGGGCGACGAACACCTTGGTGATCCGGTGGCGCTGGAGAACGTCGAGGAACTGCCCGAGGTCGAATCGCGGAAGGACGACGACGGTTGCGCCGGCCTGCAGCGGCAGGTTCATCAGCGCGGTCATCCCGTAGATGTGGAAGAACGGGAGGATCGCGATGATCCGGTCGTCCGGCGTCATCGGGCGCAGCGCCGCGACCTGCCGCAGGTTCACGCCGATGCTGGCGTGGGTGAGCATGACGCCCTTCGGCAGGCTCGTGGTGCCGGAGGAGTAGGGGAGGACGGCGACGTCCTCCGCCGCCGCCACCTCGACGTCAGGGACCGGCCCGGTCGAGGCGAGCAGGTCCTGCACGCTGGGATGGCCCTCCACCCGGTCGCAGGTCCACACCGGTCGCGTTCCCGCGGCCTCCAGCGCCACCGGCAGCAGCGCGCCCACCGTGACGACGAGGGTCGCGCCGGAATCGGCGAGCTGGCCGGCCATGTCCTTCGCCGTCGCGAGGGCCGAGAGAGTGGTCACCGTGGCCCCCGCGCGGCTCGCGGCGTAGAAGACCACCGGGTACAGCACGGTGTTCGGGCTGTGCAGCGCGACGACGTCGCCCGGGCGCACGCCGAGCTCGGCGAGGCCGGCCGCCATGCGCTCGACCATCGTGACCAGCTGGGCGTAGGTGATGGTCTGCCCGGTGACGCCGTCCACCATGGCCGGGTGGTCGCCTCGCGCGGCCGCGTCCGCGAGCACGGTCCGCCAGATGGGCGTCGTCGGGACCTCGACCGGCGGCAGGCCGCTGGTGTGGACGAGCGGCGTCGGCACGGCGTCCTCCGGGGGTTTCTCCCACCAAAATGGCCATTGTGGTGGAGGTCAGTAGGAGCGGGGCAGCCGCAGGTCGTGCTGGGCGACGAAGCTGAGGATCATCTCGCGGCTGACCGGGGCGATCCGGCTGACACGGGACATGGCGAGCAGCGCGGCGACGCCGTACTCCTGGGAGAGACCGTTGCCGCCGTGGGTCTGGATGGCCTGGTCGACGGTCCGCGCCGCGGCCTCGGCGGCGGCGTACTTCGCACTGTTGGCCGCCGAGCCGGCGTCCTGGCCCGAGTCGATCAGCCAGGCCGCCTTCTGCGTCATCAGCCGGGCCAGCTCGATCTCGACCTGACAGGCGGCCAGCGGATGGGCCAGGCCCTGGTGCGACCCGATCGGCGTGCCCCACACGGCCCGCTGGCGGGCGTACGCGGTGGCCTTGCTCATGGCCAGGCGGGCGACGCCGAGGGAGTAGGCCGCGGCCATGACGCGTTCGGGGTTGAGGCCGGCGAACAGCTGCGCGATGCCCTGGTCCGGATGGCCCACCAGCGCGTCGGCCGGCAGCCGCACCTCGTCGAGGAAGAGCGCGAACTGGCGCTCGGGGCTGATGATCTCCATCGGGATCGGCCGGGCCTCGAGCCCCGGTGCATCGGCGGGGACGACGAACAGTGCGGGCCGCAGCGTGCCGCCGGTGCTGTCGGCCAGCCGTCCGACGACGAGCACGTCGTCGGCGAGATCGACCCCGCTGATCCACGCCTTGCGGCCGGAGAGCACCCATTCGTCACCGTCCCGGCGGGCGACGGTGCCGATCCGGTGGGAGTTGGACCCCGCGTCGGGCTCGGTGATGGCGAAGGCCATGGTCCGCGAGCCGTCGGCCAGGCCGGGCAGCCAGCGCTCCTTCTGCTCCGCCGTCCCGAAGCGGGTGATCACGGTGCCGCAGATGGCGGGGGAGACCACCATCATCAGCAGCGGGCAGCCGGCCGCCCCGAGCTCCTCGAGGACCAGCGACAGCTCGACCAGCCCGCCGCCCCCGCCGCCGTACTCCTCCGGCACATTGACCCCCAGGAACCCCGCCTTGCCGGCCTCGGCCCAGAGCGCGTCGGTGCGCCCACCGGACCGGGCCTGCTCCAGGAAGTAGGCCTGCCCGTAGCGGGAGCCGAGATCGGCGACGGCCCCCCGCAGCGCCCGCAGCTCGTCGCCCTCGTCGAAGTCCAATGTCACGGGGCGCAGCGCACCACGGGTGTGGCCGCGACCACAAGGCCTGCCCGGTCTCGCGTCAGGGGGCGGCGTCGGGCAGGCTCCCGAACCGTGCTCCTCGACGCCGCGCTGCTCTCCCCGGGGGGCATCGACGACGTCCCTGACCTCGCCGCCGACCTGGAGAGGCGCGGCTATGCCGGGATCTGGGCAGCGGAGATCGACCACGACCCGTTCCTGCTGCTGCACGCGGCTGGGCGGGCCACCGAGCGGGTGACGACAGGGACGGCGATCGCCGTCGCGTTCGCCCGCTCACCGATGACCGTGGCACTGACCGCGCACGACCTCCAGCGCTACAGCCGGGGCCGCTTCGTGCTCGGGTTGGGCACGCAGATCAAGGCGCACGTCGAGCGCAGGTACTCGATGCCCTGGAGCGCTCCCGCGGCGCGGATGCGCGAGTACATCGGGGCGCTCCGGGCGATCTGGGCCGCGTGGCAGGACGGCACGCCCTTGCGGTTCGAGGGCGAGTTCTACCGGCACACCTTGATGACGCCGATGTTCAGCCCGCCGGCGCACGAGTGGGGCGGCCCGCCGGTGCACCTCGCGGCGGTGGGCCCGCTGATGACCCGCCTTGCCGGGGAGGTCGCCGACGGCCTGTTCGTGCACGGCTTCACCACCCCCCGGTACCTGCGCGAGCGGACGCTGCCGGCCCTCGAGGAGGGGCTGGCCACCGGCGGCCGCACCCGCGCCGACGTCACGGTGAGCCTGCCGGGGCTGGTCGTCAGCGGGCGGACCGACGCCGAGCGCGCCGAGGCGGCCGCCGCGGTGAAGGCGACGATCGCGTTCTACGGCAGCACGCCGGCCTACCGCCCGGTGCTCGAGCTGCACGGCTGGGAACGGCTGGCCGACGAACTTCACGCGCTGTCGGTCGGCCGCCGCGAGGACAAGTGGCTGGCGATGGCCCGCCTCGTGGACGACGAGGTGCTCGAGACCTTCGCCGTCGTCGCCGATCCCGACGACGTCGCAGCGCGGGTGCACGAGCGCTTCGACGGCATGGTGGACAGGTTCAGCGTCTATGCCTCCTACCCCGCGCCGCTCGACCTCTGGAGCCCGCTGGTGGCCGCCTTCCACTGACCGGGGGCGGGACTCGTCCGGTCCGTCGTGACCGACATCTCACCCACTGTGCGCGCCATCACGGGTTCAGGGCTGTTTCCGCCGCCAGGGCCGGGGGCACGCTTGACGCATGGAGGACACGCAGCGCGAACCGCGAGCATCCGGCACGTCGGAGGAGGAGCAGTCGGAGGAGACCCGCGGCCAGGAGGCACCGGCCGCGATCGTCGCCCGGCTGCTGGCCAACCCCCGTCGGGTCCGCCGCAACTGAACCGCCCGCCGGGGGTCGGCCGGGCACACGGACGGTGACCCAGAGTCACACCCGTCCCACCGATCCCCGGCGTCCCGGCGTGCCCCTCCGCCCCTGGTCACACAGCGCAACCCACCTGCGCGTTTCGCCCGGCGTGCCGCGAACCGCTCCGTCACGGGCTGGGGCACGATCGCCTGCGTGACCGCCGCCCTCACCGACGACGCCACGGCACCGGTCCGCCGAAGCCGCGCAGAGCGTCAGACCATCGTCCTGGACACCGCCGAGCGGCTGTTCGCCTCGCGGAGCTCCCGCAGCGTGGGGATGGACGAGCTGGTCCGGGAGACCGGGCTGGGCAAGATGACGGTCTACCGGCTCTTCAAGAGCAAGGACGACCTGGTCGGGGCCTACCTCAGCCGGAAGGCGGCCACGGTCCTCGCCTTCATCGACGCCGAGCTGACCCGCCTCCAGGGCGACCCGCGTGCCGCGCTGCTGTCGGTCGTGGACGCCGTCGAGCGCGACGTCACCCGCACGGGTTTCCGCGGCTGCCCGTTCACCAACGTCAGCAGCGAGTACGACGACCCGCAGCATCCCGCCCGTAGCGCCGCTGCCGACTACAAGTTCGAGCTGCACGCCCGTCTCGAGGACCTCGCCGACCAGCTGATCCCGGGCGGCGGCGAGGACCTCGCCGCGCAGATCCACCTGATCATCGACGGCATGTACCTCTCCGGTGGCCTGCTGGGCCCCGACGGTCCCGCCGCGCACGGGCGGCAGCTGGCCGAGCGGCTCATCGACAGCGCGTTCCAGGGCACCGCCCGCTGAACGATGCCGCCTCCGGCGGGGCGGCACCAGGGCCCGCCAGCGGCACGGACGTGCCCACCGGCCGAGACCCGGCGCGTGGCTGACCGGCACCCTGCCGTACCCGAAACGGGTGCGCCCGACCCGAGTCGGCAGCAGACTCGGGCCGTGACCACCTCCGAGCCGACCGGCCCCGTTTCCGCCTCGTCCGGCGTCCCGTCGTCCGGCGTCCCGTCGTCCGGGGGGCCGGGACCCGAGGCGCCCTCGACCGAGGTACCGGCCCCCTCCCCCGCCACCGGCGCGATCGGGACCGCTCCCCCGCCGCCCTCGACGGCGCGCCGGCGAGCCCGGGCCACCGGCCGCGGGCTGTTCCTCGGGCTGCTGATCTTCGTGACCGTGGTGCTCGTGCTGTTCGTCGTCTTCAACACCCAGACCGTCGACGTCAGCCTCGTCTTCGGCAACGTCCGGCTGCCGCTGATCATCGCCCTGCTGCTCGCCGCCGTCCTGGGCGCCCTTCTGGTCCTGCTGGCGACCTTCGTCGTGCGTGCCCGGACCAGCCGCCGCGACGGCCAGCCCTGAG
>JAODNJ010000418.1 GCA_025465155.1 Frankiales bacterium | reverse complement strand
CGACCGCCACGGTCAGGATGGTCAGCGCGGTGGCGTCGTTGAGCAGACCCTCGCCCTGGATGAGCGTGATCATGCGGGGCGGCAGACCCACGCGGCGGCCGACGGAGAGCGCCGCCACCGGGTCCGGTGGAGCGACGGCCGCGCCGAGCGCGATGCCGGCCGCGAGGGTCGCCCCGGGGACGAGCAGGTCGAAGCCGACGCCGATGAGCACCGCCGTGACCAGCACGAGGACGACGGAGAGGCTCACCACCGTGCGCAGGTTGCGGCGGATGGCCAGGAGCGAGGAGTCGAGGGCGGCGCTGTAGAGCAGCGGGGGCAGCACCACCGTCAGGATGAGGTGCGGGTCCAGATGGATGTTGGGGCCGGGGAGCAGCGCGTAGCCGATGCCGATGACGGTGAGGAGCGCGGCCGCCGGCAGTCCGGTCCGGTCGTCGATCCAGTGGACGAGCACGACCACGGCAACGGCGGCCAGCACGAACAGCAGCGTCGTCTCGATGTCCACGGCCCCATCCTCCCGGGAGGGCATGCACGACCTCGGCCCGCGCCGCATTCGTCGGGTGGCCGGGCCGTTCGGCGTCGGCACCGGTGAGCACCGAGTGCTGGCCCTTCCTGATCCTCGCCGCATTGCCCGGGCCGGAGTCGAGTTCGATGGCGTGCCCGCCCTTTGCCGAAGGCCGCCTCCAGGGCGGCGAATCGCTCGCCCCGTCGTCCTGCTGGCGGGACTTCCCCAGCGGCAGCGGGGACGTAGAAGTACGCGCTGGGCGAAGCCCGCCGGCACCCGGTCGCGCTCTCTCCGTGTTCGTGGACCACCGGCGCCGCGAGGCCGACGAGGAGCGGGACGATGGCGGTCCGGAGATGGCGCCGCGTCGTCAGCGCTTCGGACGCCGGATCGGCGGACCAGCGCCCTCCGCCGGGCGTGCACCGCCTCGAGAACGCGCATCGGCCTCCCCCGCAGCCGGTCGCGCGTGCGCGCGTTCCGGAGCGCCACCCCGATCGAGGGTCCCTCAGCGGGTGCTGATCACCGCTCGGCGGAGTGTTCGAGCTGCGGGGCGCTCAGCGGCGGCGGCCGAGGCGGTAGCCGATCACGACGCCGAGGGCGGTGAAGAGGCCACCCGCAGCGGCGCCCACCGCGAGCGAGCGGAGGTCGACGGCGCCGGACGGCGCGGCGACTCTGCCGGTGAAGACGCGCCCTCCTGCAGGTGCGTGGCCCTCGGTCTCGCTCAGCGCGGCGGTCGACGGCCGGCCCGCCGTCCCGGCCGAGGGGGCCGTCGCGATCGGCACCACGGTGCCGGTCAGCTCGGCGTCGATCGCCGTGAAGAACTGGCCGGCCATCCGCTTGGCGACGCCGGTGATCATCCGCTGGCCCACCCCCGCCACCGGCCCGCCGACCACGGCGTCCGCCGAGTACGTCAGCGTCGTCCCGTCGCCGTCCGGCTCCAGGTTGATCGTCACCGTCGCCCGCACGTTCCCCGGCGCACCCGCCCCGGACGCGTGCATCACGTACGACGACGGCCGTTCCTGGTCCGACAGCCGCACCTCGCCGGCGTACGAGCCGCGGATCGCGCCGACGCCGACGGCGACCTGCATCTTGTACTGGTCGTCGCCGACCTGCTCCAGCGACTCGCAGCCCGGGATCGTCCGCGCCAGCACCGCCGGGTCGGTGATCACCGCCCACACGCGATCCGGGTCAGCGTGCAGCACCGCAGATCCGTCGAGGTTCACGCTCTCGCTCCCGTCGTCCGTGCGGCCGACGCCATCGTCCGTTCCGCGTTCTCGTCTCTCATCAGGTCGTACAGCTGGCTCGGCGCGATCGGCATCGACGCGATCCGCCGTCCCGTCGCGTCCTCGATCGCCGAGGCGATCGCCGCCGTCCCCGGGATCACCCCGGCCTCACCGGCGCCCTTGATGCCCAGCGGGTTCAGTGGCGACGGCGTCTGCTGGTGGTCGATCACCACGTCCGGCACCTCGGAGGCGAACGGCATCAGGAAGTCCATGAACGACGCGTTCTGCAGCTGCCCGTCGGCGTCGTAGGCCATCCGCTCGTACAGCGCCCCGCCGACGCCCTGGGCGACGCCGCCGTGCACCTGGCCCTCGACGATCATCGGGTTCACCACGTTGCCGCAGTCGTGCACGACCGCGTACGTGACGACGTCGATCTCCCACGTCGCCGGGTCGATCTCCACCACCGCCGCGTGCGCGCCCGAGGCGAACGTCGAGCGGATTGGCGAGTAGTAGTCGCGGTGCTCCAGCCCCGGCGCATCGCCGACGGCGACCGGGGGCTTGTCGTCCGACCCCGGGATGGCGAACTGGGTCGCCTGCTTGGCTGCCTCGTCGAACGCGTACCGCAGCGGATTCGAGAGGACGGCGATCGTCCGTAGCGGGATCGACGCCCCCGGCGTCCCCTTCACCTGCACGAGGCCGTCGTCGATCTCCAGGTCACCCGGGTCGGCCTCGAGGACGTCCGCCGCGATGCGCAGCGCCTTCTCCCGCACCCCTCGCGCGGCCAGCGCCACCGCGTTCCCGCTCATCACCGCGGCCCGTGAGGCGAACGTGCCGACCGCGTAGCCGAAGCGGCGGGTGTCACCGGTATGCACCTCGACGTCCTCGATCGGCACCCCGAGCTCCGAGGCCACGATCTGCGCGAACACCGTCTCGTGGCCCTGGCCCTGCGACGTCAGCCCGGTCGAGACCAGCACCTTGCCACTGCCCAGCACCTGCACGTGGCCACCCTCGTACGGCCCCGGCCCGGTGCCCTCCACGTACATCGCCATGCCGATGCCCAGCAGCTTGCCGCGCGCCTCGGCGGCGGACCGGAGCGATGCGGCGTCGTCCCAGCCGACCAGTGCCTTGAGCTTGGCCATCAGCCCCGGGTAGTCACCCGAGTCGTAGATGACCGGACGGCCGTCCTGGAACGTCAGGTGCTGGTCGTAGGGGAACTGGTCGGGCTGGATGAGGTTCCGCTCGCGGACCAGCGCCCGGTCCATGCCCAGCGCGTCGGCGATGCGGTCCAGCGTCCGTTCCATGGCGTAGCAGCCCTGCGGCCGGCCGGCGCCCCGGTACGGCGTCACGATCACGGTGTTCGTGTAGACGCTCTCGACCTTCACCCGGTACGCCGGGATCACGTACGGCCCGATCAGCTGGGTCGCCGTCACGATCGGCACGATGATCCCGTAGGGCGTGTAGGCGCCGTTGTCGTGCCAGACGTGGACGTCGAGCGCCGTGATCCGCCCGTCGTCGTCGTACCCGACGGTGATCTCCTGGCGCTGCTGCCGCTCGTGGGCCGAGGAGATGAAGTGCTCGCGGCGGTCCTCCGACCACTTCACCTCCTGCCCGAGGGCGATCGCGGCCATCGGCACCAGCAGCTCCTCGGGCCACGGGTGCACGATCTTCATCCCGAAGCCCCCGCCGACGTCGGGCGCGATCACCTCGACCCTGTCTACCGACAGCTCGAGCTTCGCCGCGATCGCCGCGCGCACCGACGTCGACGCCTGGGTGCTCGAGTAGACCCGCAGCGAGGCGTCGTCGGCATCCCAGCGGGCGTGCACGCCGCGCCCCTCCATCGGGATCGACCCGCTGCGCTCGATGTACTGCGTGAAGGACAGCGTGCGCGGCGCGGCGGCCAGCGCCGCCTCGACGTCGCCGGTCTCCTGGTGGTGGACGGCGGCCACGTTGTCCGGGATCTCCTCGTGGACGGCGGCCTCCGCCTCCCGCGCGGCGTCGACGCCCACGACGACGGGCAGCTCCTCGTACGTGACGACGATCCGGTCGCAGGCGTCCTCGGCGATGTACCGGTCGGTGGCGACCACCATGACGACGGCCTCGCCGACATGGTTCACCTCGCCGTTGGCCAGCGGATACCCGGTGCGCGGCGAGGTCAGCTGCGGGTGCGGGATGAGCACCGGCAGTGGCTCGGCCATCGGGCCGGTGAGGTCCTCGTACGCGTAGATCGCCACGAGCCCCTCGACGTCCAGCGCCGCGTCCGCGTCGATGCCGACGATCCGCGCGTGCGCGTGCGGGCTGCGGACGAACGCCGCGGCCAGGGCAGCGGAGCCGATGTCGTCGAGGTAGCGACCCTGGCCGACGATCAGCCGGGCGTCCTCACGGCGGCGGACCGGCTCCCCGAACAGCTTCGTCGTCATCGGGCGTCCTCGGCCATCGCGGCGGCGGCGTGCTTCACGGCCTTCTTGATGTTGGCGTACCCGGTGCAGCGGCAGAGGTTGCCGCCGACGAGTTCGTCGACCTCCTCGTCGGTGATCTCGGCCGAGGAGTCGCGCGCGTGGAGGCCGGCCGCGATCGTCGTCAGGAAGCCCGGCGTGCAGAACCCGCACTGCAGGGCATGGCACTCCCGGAACGCCTCCTGCACCGGGTGCAGCACCCAGCCGCCGCGGCCGTCGTCCCTGGCCAGGCCCTCCACGGTGGTCACGGCATGCCCGTCGGCCTGGACGGCGAGCATCAGGCAGGAGCGGACGGGGGCGCCGTCCACCAGCACCGTGCAGGCCCCGCACACTCCGTGCTCGCAGCCCACATGCGTGCCGGTCAGCCCGAGGTCGTGCCGCAGCGCGTCCGAGAGCAGCCGGCGCACCGGCACCGTCGCTTCACGTGGAACACCGTTCACCGTCACGACGACGGTCCGTTCCGTATCCACGCTCACAAGGACCTCCCGGCGGCTTCGGCGGCGGCCGCGATCAGCGTCCGCTCGGTCAGGGCCCCCACCAGCAGGCGCCGGTAGTCGGCGCTGGCGTGCAGGTCGCCGTCCGGGTCGACCAGTGTCCGCGCGAGAGCCCCCGCCGCCGCCCAGTCGGCCGAGTCCACCGGCTTGCCGACGACGGCGTCGGTGAGATCGTGCACCTCCGGCACGAGCCCGACGGACAGGTACGCGGCGCGGACGGCGGTCACCCGGCGGTTCTCGTCGACCGTGACGACGACGGCGGCGCCGCAGACGGCGTAGTCGCCCTTCCTGCGGGCCACCTCGGCGAACGCCGTGCCGGACCGCGACGGCGGCGCCGGGAAGAAGGCGGAGGTGACGACGGCGGGGCCGTGCAGCGACGTCTCGAGCGGCCCGACGAACAGGTCGCGCCAGCTCACGTCCGAGGTGCCGGACGGCGTCGCGACGCTCACCGAGCCGTCCGTGACCGCGAGGACCGCCGTCATCTCGCCCGAGGGGTCGGCGTGCGCGATGGAGCCGACCGTGGTGCCCCGGTTCCGGATGGCCGCGTGGGCGACGTTCGCCGTCGCCCGGGCCAGCAGCGGCTGGACCCGCGCGGCGGCGTCGTCGTGGAGAAGAAAGGCATGCCGGACGAGTGCCCCGACCCGCACGCCGTCCCCGGTCGCCTCGACGGTGTCGAGGCCGGGCAGCCGGTTGATGTCGACCAGCGTGGTCGGCGCCGCCAGCCGCATCGACAGCAGCGGCAGCAGCGACTGACCACCGGCCAGCACCTTGGCGCCCTCACCCTCGCCGGAGAGAACCGCGAGGGCCTCGTCGAGCGTGCCGGGGTCGGCGTAGCGGAACGGAGCCGGTTTCACCTGGAGAGCGTGTCCTATCGGGTGGAACCGGTCACGCCCGGACGGCCGACCTCGTCGACCGACGACGGGTCCGCCGGGACGCCGTCGCCGTACGCGTGGCTCCCGGCCTTCCCGAGGGCGACACCGGTGCCGCCGTAGTAGCCACCCTCGGAGCGCAGCGCCTCCCGCATCTCCGGCGGCGCCAGCACCCGGGCGATGTGCCAGCCCAGGACGGCCACGATGGTGCCGAGGGCGATGCCCGACAGCGAGAACGTCGAGCTGAACCTCAGGGCCACGCCACCGATCGCGATGATGATCCCGGCCGCGAGTGGCACCAGGTTGATCGGGTTGGCGAAGTCGACCCGGTTCTCCTTCCAGATCTTGGCGCCGAGCAGGCCGATCATGCCGTAGAGGATCACCGTGATCCCGCCGAGCACCCCGCCCGGCGTCTGCGCGACGAGGGCCCCGAACTTGGGGCACAGGCCCAGCAGGATCGCCACCACTGCCGCCACGTAGTAGGCCGCCGTCGAGTAGACGCGGGTCGCGGCCATGACGCCGATGTTCTCGGCGTAGGTGGTGGTCGGCGAGCCGCCGACCGAGGTGGCGACCACCGTCGCGAGGCCGTCGGCGGCGATGGCGCGGCCGAGCAGCGGGTCGAGGTCGCGCTTGGTCATCTCGCTGACCGCCTTGACGTGCCCGGCGTTCTCCGCGATGAGCGCGATGACCGCGGGCAGCACCAGCAAGGCGAAGTTGACGTGGAAGTGCGGCGCCGTGAAGTGCGGCAGGCCGAACCAGTCCGCCTTCCCGACCGGACCGAAGTCGGTCCGGAAGTGCGGGAGGGCCTTGCCGCCGCTCACCGGGGTGACCGACGTGATCCTGCCGCCGAGGACGTCCCACAGCCACGACACCGCGTAGCCGAACAGCAGGCCCAGCAGGATCGAGATGCGGGCCAGGAAGCCGCGCAGCACCAGCGAGCACACGATCACGAACGCCATGGTCAGCAGTGCGACCCACTGATCCTGCGGCCAGTAGATCGTCGCGACGACCGGCGCCAGGTTGAACCCGATCAGCATGACGACGGCGCCCGTGACGGCCGGCGGCAGCACGCGGTTGACGACGCGGGCCCCGGCGAAGTGGATGATCACGCCGACGATCGCCAGCACGACGCCGGAGATCAGGATGGAGCCGACGACGTCGGAGGAATTGCCGCCCTGCGCCCGGATGGCCGCGACGCCGCCGACGAACGAGGCGCTGGTGCCCAGGTAGCTGGGGATCTTGTTGTTGACGATCAGCAGGAAGATGACCGTCGCGATGCCGCTCATCATGATCGCCAGGTTCGGGTCCAGGCCCATGACGATCGGGAAGACGAATGTGGCACCGAACATGGCCACGACGTGCTGAGCGCCGATGCCGATGGTGCGCGGCCACGAGAGCCGCTCGTCGGGCGCGACAGCCGCGCCCAGCGGCGGCGTCCTGCCGCCCTCGTAGAGCTTCCAGCCGAACGCCATGAGTGCCTCCTCGACGTGCACTGTCCGACCCTGGCCGGTGCCGCTCGACTGCTCCGCCGTCACCGGAGGCGCCAATGTGCCACGCACAGCGACCGCGGCGGAAGTGCCTCAGTGCTAAATCGTTATTGCCGGTGGATGCCGATACTTCACCGCTGAGACATCGCTCGGTACGGTCGCCGGGTGACCGTTGCCCCGCCCGACACCGACGGCTTCCGGTCGGTCGTCCTGCGGTCCGGCGTCTACGCCGACTCGGTCCGCCTCATGCAGGTCAGCCGCGAGGTCGGCGCGCTGGACGGCGTCCGCGCCGTGCTGGTCGCCATGGCCACACCGCTCAACCTCGAGCTCGCCGCGGGCATGGGCCTGGCCCCGAACGGCGACGCCTCCCCCGAACAGCTGCTCATCGCCATCCGGGCCGACGACGAGGCCGCGCTCGCGTCAGCGACCGCAGCGGTGGAGGCGGCCCTCGTGGCACGGGAGCGGTCCACGGGGCCGGTGACCGCGGTCCCGCTGCGGACCGTCGGCGCGGGGCTGGCCGAGCTGCGCGACGGCCCGGCCCTCGCGATCGTGAGCGTGCCGGGCCAGTACGCCGTGGCCGAGGCCGCCGATGCGATCGCCGCCGGCCGGAGCGTCCTCGTCTTCTCCGACGGTGTCCCTATCGAGCACGAGGTCGCGCTCAAGCAGGCCGCGCGCCGGGCCGGCGTGCTGGTGATGGGCCCCGACTGCGGGACGGCGATCGTCTCCGGCCTCGCGCTCGGGTTCGCCAACGTCGTGCGCCGCGGCTCGGTCGGGCTGGTGGCCGCGTCCGGCACCGGCGCC
>JAODNJ010000410.1 GCA_025465155.1 Frankiales bacterium | reverse complement strand
CCGCGACGGTGCTGGCGACCTCGTTCCTCGGTGAGCGGCTGACCGCGCCGGCGCTGGCGGGGGGCCTGCTCGTGCTCAGCGCCGTCGCGGCGCTGTACCTGCGGAGGATGGGAGATTCGAACTCCCGAGGGGTTGCCCCCAACCCGCTTTCCAAGCGAGCGCCATAGGCCACTAGGCGAATCCTCCAGTGCCCGCATCGTACCGGGGAGGTCGGCGCGGCCGAGCCGGCCTCCCCAGCGGGTGGGCCGCGGCGGCCCGAGTGCGGCAAGCTGCACCGAAGTGGTTGGGGATCCGATCACCGGGGAAGGGCCTCCGACGACCGGAGGCCACCGAGGAGGGGCGACATGAGCGGGACCGACGACGGCCAGGAGCAGCTTCGGCCGGGTGTGGTCGACGCGATCCTCGGCGTCCTGCAGGGTGGCGACCCGGCGGCACTGCCCGGCTCGGCCACGCGCGCCGAGAAGGACGCGGCCAAGGACCGCTATCTCTCCGAGGTCCTCGCCGAGCGCAGCAAGCGGGACCGGCAGGCACACGCCTGGGAGCTGCTGCTGACCCGCAGCTACGACGAGCCCCCCACCTGGCAGCGGATCTTCGACGATCTCTCCCCCGAGGCCCTCGACGAGCTCGGCACGCTGTACGACGCCCTGCCGGCCGGCGCGCAGGAGGAGTACCAGCGGCGGTTCGGCGTCCCGTCGGCCGTCTGACCCGATCACCGACACGACCGCCGGACCTCCCGTGACCCGGTCCCTGACTGCGCCCGGCCGCCTGGTGGCCGGGCGCTACCGGCTGCTGTCCCAGATCGGGGGCGGCGGCATGGGCACGGTCTGGCTGGCGCGCGACGAGCGGCTCGGCCGTCAGGTCGCGGTCAAGCAAGTGGTGCCGCCGCCGAACACCGATGCCCGGGAGGCCGAGCGGCAGCGCGAGCGAGCGCTCCGGGAGGGCCGGATCGCGGCGCGGCTGTCTCACCCGCACGCGATCTCGGTCTACGACGTCGCCGTCGAGCAGGAGCAGCCGTGGCTGGTCATGGAGTACCTGCCCTCGCGCAGCCTGGCCGAGGTGCTCGCCGAGGACGGACTCCTGCGCGCCGATCAGGTCGCCCAGGTGGGAGCGCAGGTCGCCGACGCGCTGGCGGCCACGCACGCGGCGGGAATCGTGCACCGGGACGTCAAGCCGGCCAACGTGCTGATCGGTCGCGGCGAGCGGGTCGAGGGGCTGGTGAAGATCACCGACTTCGGGATCTCGCACGCCTCCGGCGACGTCACGCTCACCCAGACCGGGCAGATCACGGGGACACCGGCCTTCCTCGCCCCCGAAGTGGCCCAGGGCGTGGAACCGCTCGCGCCCAGCGACGTCTTCTCCCTGGGCGCGACGCTCTACACCTGCATGGAGGGCGAGCCCCCGTTCGGCATGGGCGACAACGCGCTGCAACTGCTGCACCGGGTCGCCGGGGGCGAGGTGACCCCGCCCCGCTACGCCGGTCCGCTGACCCGGCCGCTGATGCGGATGCTGGCCGCCGACCCGGCCGACCGGCCCACCATGCCGGAGGTCCGCGACGAACTGGTGCGGCTGGCCGCCGGCCGCGACGGCGACACGACGACGGTGCTGATGGCTCGCACCGACCTGCGTTCCGCGCCCGGCCGGTCGAGCACTGCCCGCTTCCGTTCGGCGCCGCCCGTGACGCCGACGCCCGTGCCCCCCATCCCCGTCCCGACTCCCGTCGAGGAGGAGCCGCAGGCCGAGAAGAAGGCGGTCGTGCCGCCCGAGCCCGTACCTCCTGTCCCACCCGGGGCGGGGGCCGGGGGACGGCGACGACGGCGGGGGCTCGTACCCCTGCTCGTGGGCGCTGTCGTCGTCGCCGCGGCCGTCGTGCTCGCCGTCGCCCTCATCCCGCAGGGGAACGGTGGCAGCGGGGGAAGCGCCCAACGGACCTCCGCCGCATCGACCGTCGGCTCGACGGCGACGCCGCCCGCGGGCTCCTCCCCGGCCGGGACGTCGGCGGGGACGTCGGCCGGGGCGTCGGCGTCGTCCCCGGCGAGTTCCGCAGCCGGCTCAGCAGCCGCGGGCCCGGTGACCGCCGATCAGATGCGGAGCTTTCTGGAGAGCTACCACGGCCTCCTGCCCGGCAATACGCAGGCGGCCTACGCCCTGACCGGCCCGACGCTGCGCGGCAGGGAGAGCTATCCGGACTACCAGCAGTTCTGGTCCCGGTTCAGCCGGGTGCGGCTGAACAACGTGCAGGCGCAGGGCGGATCGACCGCGACCGCCGAGATCGAGTACGACCTGACCGACGGCAGCAGGCGACGGGAACTGCACCGGTTCACGCTGGTCCGCGGTGCGGACGGGCGTCTGTTGCTGGATGCCGACGAGTTCGTGCAGGCCCTCGGGTGACACCGCGCTGACCACCGACGCCGGACACGGCGAAGGCCCCGACCGGATCTTCGGTGGGGCCTTCGCGAGGGGAGGGCGGTGGCGGTGGGATTTGAACCCACGGAGGGTCGCCCCTCACACGCTTTCGAGGCGTGCTCCTTCGGCCGCTCGGACACGCCACCGCCGGGAAGACTACAGGCCCCGCCGATCGCGGAAGAACGCGCGTAGGAGCGCGGCGGACTCCTCGGCGCGAACCCCCGCGCTGACCTCGGGACGGTGGTTGAGACGGCGGTCGCGGACGACGTCCCACAGTGATCCGGCCGCTCCCGCCTTCGGGTCGTCGGCTGCGTAGACGAGCCGGTCCACCCGCGCGAGGACGCTCGCGCCGGCGCACATCGTGCACGGCTCGAGCGTGACGACGAGGGTGCAGCCGGTCAGCCGCCAGCCGTCGCCGTGCACCGCCGCGGCAGCCCGCAGGGCCAGCACCTCGGCGTGTGCGGTGGGGTCCCCGCGCTTCTCCCGCTCGTTGGCCGCCTCGGCCAGCGCCGCGCCGTCCGGGCCGAGGACGACGGCGCCGATCGGCGTGTCCCCCCAGGTCTGCGCGGCGGCGGCCAACTCGAGCGCGCGGCCCATGGCGGCGTCGACGTCCACGGTCAGGACCGATCTCCGCCGAAGCTCGTGTTCTGGGTGCGCCGCGCACTCGGAGCGCACGTTTCCGGGGAGTGCGTCATGCGGCGGCCTCGGTGAGGTCGAGGGCGGTGAGCGCCGACAGCTCGGCCAGGGCATCGGCCGGGTCGGCCACCTTGATCGTGACGAACCCGAGGGCACGGGCCGGCTTGAGGTTGATGCCGAGGTCGTCGAGGTAGGCGCAGTCGGACGCCGCGATGGGCCGCCCGGCGGCGTCGGCGAGCCGCGTCAGAGCACGCGCGTAGATCTCCGGCTCCGGCTTGCGTACGCCCTCGACCGACGATTCGACGATCACGTCGAACAGGCCGAGCACCTCACCGAGGCGTCCCGTGCGCTGCATCGGCGCGACGTTGTTGGAGAGCAGCGCCAACGGGAACCCGGCATCACGCAGCCGCCGCACGGCGGCAACCATCTCCGGGCGGACCTCCCCGGAGAGCGCGGCCAGCACCCGGGCGGCGTCGACGCGGTAGCCGGCCGCCAGGGCCTCGGTCTCGAACGCCGCCGAGAAGCCGGCCACGTCCAGCTCGTTGCGTTCGTACCGGGCCCACGCGTTCGTGTCCGGATCCGTGCTGTTCAGCCGGCGGATCAGCCCGTCGGGCAGGCCGGCCTCGGCCTCGTAGGCGGCGAAGGCACGCATCGGGCTCTCGGTGATCACCCCGCCCAGATCGAACACCACGGC
>JAODNJ010000370.1 GCA_025465155.1 Frankiales bacterium | reverse complement strand
ACCACCGGGTCCCGCGACGTGAGGATCGTCCGGTGCCCCGGCCGCACCCGCGGCACCGGACGGCGGCGGGACTCCGGAGGCGCCGCCGGCGCGGGTCCGGACGGGCGGGCAGGCTGCGGGCTCCCGCTGCCGCCCGGAGCGGTCGACGACAGGTCGAGATCGGGCGAGAGGTCCAGGCCCGAGCCGAGGTCCAGGCCCGAGCCGAGGTCCGCCCCCGACGACGGCGCCCGCGACGGGACCGGCGTCGTCTGCGCCGGCGGTGCCGGCGTCGACCCGCGTGCGGGCCGGGGCGCGCGGCCGGTGAAGAAATCGGTGACCGCCGAGCTCGGCGTCTCGGCCGCCGGCCCGGCCCCCGGCGGCCGCCGCAGTGTCCGGTGCCGCAGCCACGTGAGGTCGGGGCGCGGACGGGCGGCTGCGGGGGATGGACCCGTCACAGGGGCAGGCCGTAGTCCGAGGCGACCCCGCTGATACCGCTGGCGTAACCGTCCCCGACGACCTTGAACTTCCAGTCCCGCCCGTTGCGGTACACCTCGCCCAGGACCACCGCGGTCTCGTTGCTCAGGGCCGGGGCCAGGTTCTCCGAGCGCACCAGCTCGCGATCGGACGGAGCCTCCCGCACGACGACGGAGAGCTCGCGCAGCTGCCCCAGCGTGCGCCGTTGGGCCGTGCCGTCGTTGACGTACACGACGACGACGATGCGGGCGACCTCGGCCGGCACGTCGGGCAGGTCGATCTCGACCTGCTCCTTGTCCCCCGCCAGCGCCTTCTCGATCCGGGTCACCGACTCATCCGGCGTGGTGAGCTGGTTGAAGAACACGAAGTGCTCGGGCGACAGCGCCTTGCTGGCCGCATCGCAGAGGACGACGGCGAACACCATGTTGTCCTCGAGCAGGTGCTCGGCGCCGGGGTTCCAGGAAACGCCGACGACGAGCTGCTTGAGGCCCGGGATCTCCCGGGTGAGCGCCACGTTGGCGCCGCGGCTCATGGGGGGCATCTACAGGTCCGCCACGAGAGGTCGAGTCATCAGAGGTCGAGTCATCAGAGGTCGAGGTCCGATCGGGTGAACTTGGTGCGCAGGAAATTTCCCTGCGTCATGAGGGCATCCACGTCCTGTTGCTGAGCGGCCTCGAGCACGGCGGTCGCGGACTCCTCCAGCGTGTCCAGCTGCTCCAGCAACGACTGCACCGGGGTGCGCCCGGAGCCTCGCGGCACCTCGACGAGCTCCTCGTCCAGCGCGAGGAAGCTGCGCAGCGTCGTCGGCAGGTAGTCCGTCGCCGCGGAGCGCACCGAGATGACCGCGTAGACGTCGAGCGGCCGGACGTCGGAGGTGCCGACGATCTCGGTGAGGACGTCGGTGACGCGGCGGGCCGTGACCACCGCCCGCAGCGGCAGCCGTCCCGCCGAGGCGTTGACCAGGCGGACGACCGACGCGATCGCCGCCTGCAGCGCCTCGGGGCTGTCCCCCTCGTCGGGCTGCGGCCCGGTGGGGACCAGCGGCGCCGGCTCTCCCCGTCGGAACCACGGCACCGGCGTTTCCTCCTCCTCGTGCCGGTCCCCCGTCGAGCTGCCGGTGGCAGCCCGACGGCGGACCGCTCGCTCAGTTGCCGGCGATCTCGTTCCGGCGGGTCCGCTCCAGGTACGGCTGGGCCCGCTGGATCTGTCCCTCGAGCGCCTGCACCGTCTCCGCCATCGAGTCGACCGCCTGGGCCCTGAACGTGTCGAGGGCGTCCATCGTGGCGAAGACGTTGTCGAAGGCGGCCTGGAGCTTGGCGACGTCCACGGTGGACGACGCCGCCTGCTGGTTGATCGCCGCGCCCTGGATGCGCAGCTGCTCGGAGGTGGACTCGATCAGGTTCGACGTCGTCGTGTTCAGCGCGGTGATCTGATCGAGCACCAGCTTCTGCCGGCTCAGCGCCTGGGACACCATCACCGCGGTCCGCAGGGCCGCGATCGTCGTCGTCTGGGCCCGGTCGACGCCCCGGATCAGCTCCAGGTTGTTGCGGCGGATGAGGTCGAGGGCCATGTAGCCCTGGACCGCGACCGCCATCTGCGTCTGGATGTCCTGGCGGCGCTGGCGCACCGGGAACAGCGCGTCGGACCGCACGGTGTTCGCGTCCTCGGTCCGGCCGGCCGCCTCCAGTTCGGCGACCTTCTGCTCGATGGCGCCGTCCAGGGCGGCGGCGAGCTCGTTGTACTCGCGCAGCTTGCCCATCAGCGTCCACATGTTGGCCTTCTCGGTCTCGATGGCCGCGTTGTCCTTGCGCAGCTCGTCCTGACCGGAATCCAGCGCCTTGATGATGTCGTTGATCTGCGACTGGGCCGACTTGTACCTGTCGAAGTACCGGTCGATCTTGTCGCCGCCGGGCAGCCACTTCAGGACCTTCTTCACGCCGGTGAGATCCGCACGCTTGGGGTCGAGGTCGGTGACGGTGTGCCGCAGGTCGGCCAGGGTGCCGGAGACGCGGGTCTGCGCGTCACCCCCCTTGCCCTTCCCCATCGCCGCGGCGGGTCGCTCGAGCATGCGGTTGGAGACGGCCGCGGACGACCGCATCTCCCGGTCGCCCATGCTCGTGATGGAGGAGACCTTCTGCGCGAAGGCCGGCGACTTCGTGTCCAGCGAGACGAGTTCGGTGGCGAAGGCGGTGGCCTTGCTCCGCAGCTCGACCTGCTTGGCGTCCTCGAGCGGCACGGCGTCGGCGGCCTGCTCGGGGGCGACGACCACCACCGGCTGGGGCGGCGCGAGCACGAGTGCGCCGCCCGCCGGCGCGGCCGCCGGCGCGGCCACGCCGGGGGTCGAGGTGGAGCCGAGGTCCAGCTCGGACATGGGTGTTCCTCCTTGAGGAAAGGTGTCGGGGAGGGCAGGGGCTAGAGGACCCCGGCCATGGCCGGCAGCAGATCCCGGAAGGTACGCCCCGTCGCGGGAACGCCGAGGGCGGTCATCGACCACCCGGCGCCGTCCCGGGTCACCTTGGCCATGATCTGCGCGTTGTGCCGGCCGGAGCCGCTCAGGTCGAAGCGGGCGATCTCTGCCTCGTTGGTCTCGTCGATGAGCCGGCAGAAGGCGTTCTCGATCTGCGAGAAGTCCTGCCCGGTGAACGAGTTGACGGTGAAGACCAGAGTGGCCACCCCGGGCGACACGGCGGTGAGGTCCACGCGGATGGACTCGTCGTCGCCTTCACCGGCGCCGGTGAGGTTGTCGCCGGTGTGCTGGACCGAACCGTCCTTGCTCCGCAGCTGCTGGAACCAGACCTGGTCCACCAGGTTGCCCTGGGTGTCGAAGAGCAGGGCCGACGCGTCGAGGTCGATGGACTGGTTCCGCATGCCGCCGAACAGCCCCTTCTTCTTGACGGCATCCCACCCGAGCCCCATGCGCACACGGGTCAGCGATCCGCCGTCCCGCTTGGTCAGCGAGACCTTCTGTCCCTTGCTCAGACTCACGCTCATGTGTCGCCGGTTCCCTTCAACGAGGAGATGGATCGCTGTATCCCGGGCGGAAGAAGTCCGTCCCGAACGTGCTACTTCTTGCCCGACGCCCAGCGGATGCCCCATCCGAAGGCCTGGTCGAGGGCGACCTGGGTGCCCTCGATGTAGCGGACCTCCCGCCGCACCGAGAGGTCGCCCTGGCTGGGTGTGAGCAGGGCGATGGCGCAGGTGCGCGCCCCGGGCCGCGGCTCGTCCAGCCGTACCTCGATCTGCGGACCGGCCGGCGGGTAGAGGGTGACCACACCGTCCGCGGCGGCCCAGTTCGGCGCCCCCTCGTAGATGTAGGCGAAGATCAGCACCCGCCGCATCGAGGTCGCGTGGGCGAGGTTGATGAACAGGTTCTCGCCACCCGCGGTGCTGCCCGACCGGTCGTCGCCGTCGAGCCAGATGCTGGCCTCGGACGCGCCCGTGACGGCCACCCGGAAGGCGTTGCCCAGCGCCTGGACGACGCCCTTCCTGCCGTCGGTGAACTCGTAGAGGCAGCCGAGGTCCAGATCGATGGGCGGCTCGCGGCGCGCGAAGAGCCCTCCCCCGCCCGCCGGCCGCGAGTTCCAGTTGAGGTTGACCCGCAGCAGTCCGCCCGAGGCGTCCTGCTTGGTGAGGGAGACGGTCGGCGCCGACTTGGTCAAGGTGACCTTGGACAGGGAGACGACACCGCCTCCCTGCTGGACCGTGCCCTGCGGCGCCCCGGCGGCGGGCGGGCGCTTGGTGTAGTCGATTCCCACGTCGACTCCCTCTCCTGTCAGCACGCCGGTGCACCGACGCGGATTCGCGGTGGTTGCCGGCGTCGTCTCATGCAACCAACTCACCGGCGCTCTGCCTAGGCCCTGGCATCGGCCAAGGGCCTGGCAGGGGCTCCGGGCCGGGCTGCTATGCCTTGGCGGACCTGGCCATCTCCGCCGGCTCGCCCCCCAGCGTGGGCCCGGATCCGTCGGCCCGACGCCGGTTGCGCACCAGGGAGGAGATGAACGCCGCGAGGATGAAGCCGACCCCGATCAGGCCGGTCACCACCTCGGGCACCTCGTAGCGGATCGTGACGAGGAGGATGACGGCCAGCGCGCCGATGGCCCAGAGCGCACCGTGCTCGAGGTAGGCGTACTCGTCCAGCGTCCCCTTGTTGACCAGGTAGACCGTCAGCGACCGGATGAACAGGGCACCGATGCCCAGCCCGAGGGCGATGAGGATCGGGTCCGAGGTGATCGCGAAGGCGCCGACGACGCCGTCGAAGCTGAACGACGCGTCGAGGACCTCGAGGTAGAGGAAGCTCGCGAACGCGGCTTTGCCGACGAGCAGCGCGGTCGCGCGGGACGTCGGCCGGTCGACCGCTTCGCCGATCGTCGCCGGATCGCCATGGATCCCCGGCACATCCTCCGGGACCGGGACGTCGGCGTCCTCGTCCTCGTCCTCCATCGTCGTCTCGAAGAAGCTGCCGAGCCCGTCGACGAGGATGTAGGTCACGGTGCCGAGAATCCCGGCGAGCAGGACCGTGGCGATCCTGCCCGCGGGCGCGAAGAGATACGCCGCGCCGACGATGAAGAGCAGCGTGACGACCACCGCCAGCTGGTCGAGCTTGCCGACCCTGGCCAAGGGGCGCTCCAGCCAGGTCAGCCAGGTCAGCTCGCGCTCCTCGAAGACGAAGTTGAGGAACAGCAGCAGCAGGAACGCGCCGCCGAAGGCGGCGATCGCCGGGTGGGCCTCCCGGAGCAGGAAGCCGTAGGTGCCGGGCGTGTTCGGGTCCCCCGCCTGCAACGCGAGCCGGACCACCTCCACCGGAGACAGCTTGGCCGTCGCCGAGACGATGAGGATGGGGAAGATCAGCCGCATCCCGACGACGGCGATGAGGACGCCGACGGTCAGGAAGATCCGCCGCCAGGCGTGGCTGAGCTTCTTGAGCACGGTCGCGTTGACGACGGCGTTGTCGAAGGAGAGCGACACCTCCAGCACGCCGAGGATCGCCGCCAGGACCAGGGCCGGCGTCCCGCCATAGGCGAATGCCGCGGCGAGGGCGACGATGGTGACGACGAAGGACCCGCCGAAGGTGCGGAGGAACATAGTGCCCAACTCTTCCTGAAGCAGGCCCCGGGGAGCAGGAGCCCACGCGGGCGGTCACTCAGGAGAGCGACATCCGATGGGCGCTCCCAGCCGCCGGGCTCACGGCTGGCGAGCCCGGCGGCGCAACGCCGCGAGCTCCGATCAGCCGACGTTTACCCCGAAATCGCGCGCGATACCGGCCAGACCGGACTCGTAACCCTGGCCGACGGCGCGGAACTTCCACTCGGGGCCGTTGCGGTACACCTCCCCGAAGATCATCGCCGTCTCGGTGGAGGCGTCCTCGGACAGGTCGTACCTGGTGATCTCGACACCGTCGGCCTGGTTCACGACCCGGATGAAGGCGTTGCGCACCTGACCGAAGGACTGCCGGCGGTTCTCCGCGTCGTAGATGGACACGGTGAACACGATCTTGTCCACGTCGGCGGGCACCCGGGCGAGATCGACCTTGATCGCCTCGTCGTCGCCCTCACCCTCGCCGGTCAGGTTGTCCCCCGTGTGCTCCACCGAGCCGTCCGGCGACGTCAGGTTGTTGAAGAACACGAAGTGCTGGTCAGAGAGAACCTTCCCCCCGGTGTTGACCAGCAGGGCCGAGGCGTCGAGGTCGAAGCCCGCGCCCGACGTCGTCCGCGCGTCCCACCCCAGGCCCACCAGGGCGGCCGTCAGGCCGGGCGCCTGCTTGGTGAGCGAGACGTTGCCGCCCTTGGACAGGCTGACACTCATGTCCTGTTTCCCTTCTCGTCCTGCGGGGATGCGTGCGGGTCGCTGGTGCGAGCCGGTCAGACGTTGACGCCGAAGTCCCGGGCGATCCCGGCCAGACCCGACGAGTAGCCCTGACCGACGGCCCGGAACTTCCATTCGGATCCGCTCCGGTAGAGCTCACCGAAGACCATGGCCGTCTCGGTGGAGGCGTCCTCGGACAGGTCGTAGCGGGCGATCTCGGCGTTGTCCGCCTGGTTCACCACGCGGATGAAGGCGTTGCGGACCTGGCCGAAGTTCTGCCCACGGGTGTCAGCCTCGTAGATGGACACCGGGAACACGACGCGGTCGATCTCGGCTGGCGCGTCGGCGAGATGCACCTTGACCTGTTCGTCGTCCCCCTCACCCTCCCCCGTGACGTTGTCGCCGGTGTGCTCGATCGCGCCGTCGGGGCTGCGGAGGTTGTTGAAGAAGACGAAGTGCTGGTCCGAGACGGCCCTGCCGTCGGCCTTCAAGCCGATCGCGGACGCGTCCAGATCGAAGGGCTGGCCATCGGTCGTCCGGGCGTCCCAGCCCAGGCCCACCGTGACCGCCCGGAGGCCTGGCGCCTCCTTGGTGAGCGAGACGTTGCCGCCCTTGGTCAGACTGACTGCCACGCCGTTCCTCCATTCCCC
>JAODNJ010000377.1 GCA_025465155.1 Frankiales bacterium | reverse complement strand
CCGGCGTCCTCCAGGTCGTGGTTGCGCGCCGCGATCTCGCCACTCTTGATGGAGAGCACCTCGGTCCGCGCGCCGGCCTCGTCGAGAGCCTGGCGCGGCTTCTCGATCTCGACCCGCTCCACGCCGTAGGCCGCCAGGATCGCCACCCGCCGCCCGTTCAGTTCACCTGCCATGTCACACCCCTGCCATCTCCGGGTGGACGACGACCGTCTCCACCCCTCGTCGCGCGTGTCCACGTCCTCGTATCCCTCGGGGGCCCGGTCCACCGGCAGTTGATCCAGGACGGGCTCGGCGTCCTCCCCGAGGCGCAGGCCGTCGTGGACGACTGCTCTCACCGTGCCTCCCTCCGGGGACGGCGGTGCGACCGGCGCGGCCATGAGCGGGCCCCCCGGCAGCCGCTCTGCACACCTACCCAGGCCGTGGGCCGGGAGCATGGGCAGTTCTGCCGATCCGGAGACGCCGGTGCCGGAACGGGCCGGCCGTACCCGCACCTCCGGGCCGATCCGGGCCGTCCTCGCCCGGAATAGGTCGCTCTGCCGATGGAGGGAAGGGGGCGCACTCCGCTGTCATGGAGGCAGCCTCGGTCCCGTGCGGCCGGCGTCCAGAGGACCCCTTCCCCGAGGAGTGCCCATGCGCATCGGTCTCATCGCTCCCCCATGGTTGCCTGTACCGCCTCCGGCCTACGGTGGGACCGAGGCGGTCGTGGACCGCCTGGCGCGGGGGCTCGTCCGTGCCGGTCACGAGGTCCTGCTGGCCGCCCCCGCGAACAGCACGTGCCCGGTGCCCCGGGTGCGGGACACCACGGCGGCTCCGGACCGGGCGCCGGTGTGCATGGACGTCGTGACCGAACTCGGGCACGTCCTCACCAGTTATGCAGCCATGGACGACGTCGACGTGATCCACGACCACACCGTGCTCGGACCCTTCTACCGGCGGACGCAGGCGCACATCCCGGTGGTCACGACGAACCACGGCCCCTTCGACGAGCGTCTCGGCGGGATCTACCGCTCGATGCGGGACGTCGCGCTCGTGGCGATCTCCCACCACCAGGCCTCGACCGCGCGCGGGATCCCGCTCGCGGGCGTCATCCACCACGGCATCGACGTCTCGGACGTGCCGGTCGGCGCCGGAGAGGGGGGCTACGCGGCCTTCCTCGGCCGGATGAGCCCGGACAAGGGGCCCCGGGAGGCCGCCCTCATCGCACGCGCCGCCGGGGTCCCGCTGCGGATGGCGGCCAAGCTGCGCGAGCCCGAGGAGGAGGACTACTTCGAGGCCGCGGTCAAACCGCTGCTGTGCTCGGACGTCCAGTACGTGGGTGAGCTCGGAGGCGAGGAGAAGCTGGACTTCCTCGGGGGGGCCTTCGCGCTGCTCAACCCGATCATGTGGGCAGAGCCGTTCGGCCTGGTGATGATCGAATCCCTCGCCGCCGGGACCCCCGTGGTCGCCACGCCGTGCGGCTCGGCCCCCGAGATCGTGGAGGACGGGGTGACCGGCTACCTGCGCACCGGTCGGGTCGCCCTCGCGCGGGCGCTGCTCGGCGCGGCCACGCTGGATCGCGCCGCCTGCCGGACGTCAGCCCGGCACAGGTTCGACACCGGGCGAATGGTCGACGACCACATCCGGGTCTACACGGATCTGGTCCCCGCCGGCCCCGGGCGGGGGGGCCGCGAGAGCGTGGCCTGGCTTCGGCCGCGCTGACCGCGGGGCCGTCAGGCCGTCCGTCCCAGCGCGCCGAGGATCTCGGGCACGCCGTCCACGACGACGGCGTCCACGTGGCAGTCCGCGAGGACCCGCAGGCTCTTCGGCTCGGGGCACCACACCAGCAGCCGCCGCCCGCTGGAGTGCACCAGCGACAGCGTCCGAGCCACGACGGCGGGATCGACGGCGCCCGTGCGCCGTTCCCGTGCCAGCGACCCGATGTGCACGCCCAGCACGTCGACGTCCATGTGCGCGCACCCGGCGACCGCCGTCTCCAGCGGGAACCGGTGCCACGTGAGCCAGGCCAGGGACACCTCCGGGGCCGCCGCGCGGACCAGCCGCAGCGCCGACGGATCGAAGGAGGACACGATGAGCGGCCGGCGCGCCACCTCGGCCGCCACCGCGGGCCCGAGCAGCCCCGCCGTCGTCCGCGCGGGGATACGGAGGCCGTCGTCCATCGACGACTTGAGGTCGAGGTTCACACCGACGCCGGCCGGCAGCTCGTCGAGCAGCGTGCCCAGCCGCAGCGTGCCGCGCCGATCGGTCTGATCCGCGGACAGGTCCGCGACGCAGGCGCCGTCGCCGTAGGCCGCGTCGTGCGCAAGCACCAGTTCGTCGTCGGAGGTGCGGCGGACGTCGGTCTCCACCCAGCTCATGCCCAGCTCCACCGCGGCGGTGAACGAGCCCAGGGTGTTCTCCGGGTGACCACCCACCACACCGCACCCCAGGCCGCGGTGCCCGATGAGTGCCGGACGGGAACCGGACACGCGGCCCCACGGCTCAGACCGCGCCACCGGGGCCCTTGACCGGTAGCGGGCCGTTCTCGACGTCGACGCCCTCGGGCACGCCAGTGACCTTAGTCTCCGCGTCCGACACTTCGAGGCTCACGCGGCTGTCGCCCAGCGCGACGCCGTCGATCCTCAGCGGGACGAAGGCCGCGGGGAGCACCGGAGCGACCCACAGCTTTCCCTGGTGCAGCCACGGGTCGAACCGCAGGAGCGTCCGCATCAGGTGAACGGGCGTGGCCGCGGCCCAGGCCTGTGGCGAGCAGGAGGTCGGGTAGGGCACGGGTTCGGGGTACTCCGCGCGGTCGAAGCCGCAGAACAGCTCGGGCAGGCGGCCGCCGAATATCGCCGCCGCCTCGAGCAGCCCCGCGGCGACCCGCTGCGCCTCGGCGACGAAGCCGTAGCGCATCAGGCCTGCGGCGACGAGTGCGTTGTCGTGGGGCCACACCGAGCCGTTGTGGTAGCTGACGGGGTCATAGGCGGCCATGTCCGAGGCCAGGGTCCGGACCCCCCAGCCGGAGAACATGGACGGGGACAGCAACCGCTCCGCGACCAGGGGCGCCTTGTCGCCGTCGACGATCCCGCTCCACAGGCAGTGCCCCATGTTGGAGGCCACCGCGTCCACGGGGCGCTTGTCGCCGTCCAGCGCCAGGGCGTACCAGCCGCGGTCGGGTAGCCAGAACCGTTCGTTGAACTCGGCCTTCAGGATCGCCGCCCGCTCCGCCCAGTGCCCCGCCATCGCCTCGTCACCGAGCTCGCCGGCGAGCACCGCGCGGCTGCGGAAGGCGTCGTAGACATACCCCTGGACCTCGCACAGCGCGATGGGTGGCTCGGGGAGGTGGCCGTCGGCGAAGGTGACGCCGTCCCAGGAGTCCTTCCAGCCCTGGTTCTTCAGCCCCCGGTCCGTCGCCCGCTGGTACTCGACGAAGCCGTCGCCGTCGCGGTCGCCGTACTGCAGCACCCAGTCGAGGGCGCGGTCGGCGTGTGGCAGGAGGTCCCGGACGTCCTCCGGATCGGCGCCCCAGCGGGCCAGCTCTCCGAGCAGGACGACGAACAGCGGCGTGGCGTCCGCCGTGCCGTAGTAGATGCTGCCGCCGCCGAGGGACAGGCCCGACTCCGCGCCGAGCCGTACCTCGTGCAGGATCCGGCCGGGCTCCTCCTCGGTGAGCGGGTCGACGGCGCGCCCCTGGTGGCGGGCGAGCGTGCGCAGGGTCCCGAGCGCAAGGTTCCTGTCCATCGGCAGCCCCATCAGTGCCGTGAGCAGCGAGTCCCTGCCGAACAGCGCCATGAACCACGGCGCCCCGGCGGCGACGGCGGCCATGGCCGGATCCTCCGGGTCGAAGATCCGCAGCGCACCGAGATCCTGCTGACTCCGGCGGAGCACCCGCTGCAGACCCTCGTGCCCCGTCGTGGCGATCGGGGTGCTCTGCTGCCAGCGCTGCAGGCGCATCGCCGGGACGGATTCGTCGAGCGGGCGGTCCAGCGGGAAGAACGGCTCGACGTCCGCATCCTCGACGACGGGTCGGACCAGGAGGGACGCCGACCACTCCCCGCGCGGCGGGATGAGGGCGCGGTAGGTCACGGTTCCCGGCCCCCAGTCCACCCCGCCGGAGACGACGATGTCGGCGCCCGGGGCGTCCACGACCGCCCCTCGCTGTGTGTCCCGCCAGCGCTGGTCGAGTACCAGCAGGCGCCCGTGGACGTAGGCTCGCCGGCTGCCACGCGGCTGAGCGCGGCCCTCCTTCACCTCGAAGAGGTCCGCGAAGTCGGCGTCCACGGCGACCGAGACGGTGCACGCGGTGGTCTCCGAGGACGGGTTGCGGATCACCATGTCCTCGCGCATCCCGTTGCCCACGCGGCGGTCGCGCTGCACCAGGAGGTTCATGTCGGTCCGCCCGACCCGTCGGGGCAGCCGCGCCACGAAGGTGGCGCGGTAGGGCTCCCGCGTCATCGCCGTCAGCGGCTGCGGCGCCTCCCCGTCGATCCGCAGCTCCCATCGCGACAGGATCCGGGTGTCGCGGAAGAAGACGCCCTGCGGGCCGACCGCGCCGAGGTCGCCGCTCGGGGCGCAGATGCAGAAGCTCGAACCCTCGACCAGCGTCACTCCCCCGCTGCCGTTGCCGGCCGGCTCGTTCCCCGAGGCCCAGGGGTCCATCGCAGCCCGTCCTCCATCGTCGGTCGGGACGTGCCGGCCCGGTGGCACGCACGCGGTGATTCCACGCTCCGCCGGGGCGGCCGGAACCGGAATCGGTCGAACTGCCGATGCTGAAGCACCGCCCACGCCTGCCGGACGTCGGCCACCGGAGGCCCGGCCGCATACGGGACGAATTCATCCGGTTGAAGTGGCGTGAGCAGGCCCCATGGGGTACTCCAGGCACGGGGGAGTTGCGCCACGGCCCGACGGCATACCGGCTGCTTTCCCGCCTGTGCTGGTCGTCAGCTGAGCCACGGCTGACGACGGCGCAGCGTTGCGACGACCCGTCGTCCTCCGACAGCCAGATGACAACGTCCGCAGCTCTCCCCGGCTGCCGCAGACGTCGCGTCCATCCGAGGGTTGGGGGCCATGAGCACGAGCGAGACCGCCCTACTCGAACTGACCGAGGCCGCGGCCTCCGCGGGTCCCCTGCCCCAGCGCGCCGAAGCGCTGCTCGGGGCCCTGCGCCGGGTCGTGCCCTACGACGGAGCGTGGCTGGCGCTGGCCGAGCCGCACCGGCACGGTTACGTGACGGCGGGCAGTGTCGACCTCGGCGTGGCGACGGTGGCGCATCTGTCCGGCCCGGCGCACGTGCGCGATATCGAGGCGTCCGGCACCCGCCGGCCGGTGCCACCGATCGGCCTGTCCGACCTGCCGTACGCGGCCGCGGAGCTGCGGACGTGGACGGACTGCCTCATCCCCGCCGGCCTCCAGGAAGCTCTCGTCGTCTCGCTGTTCGTCCCGAGAAAGCGGCACGTCGGTTACCTGGCGTTGATCGCCGGCGGCGGCGAACCGCCCTCCCGGCGCGTGCGCACCCTGCTCAGGCGGGTCGCTCCGCTGGTCGCCCACGGCATCGATCCCATGCGCTCCCTGCTGTCCGCGGCGCGACTGGTCCAGGGCGCGACGGCCGGCGTCGTGCTGCGCAGGGACGGCGGGACACACCCGCTCCCCGGCCTCGAGGACCATCCGCTCCTGAGCGTCCACTCCCCCGCATTGCGGGCTGCCCACGCCGCGATCGCCGACGGCCGGGTGTACGCCTCGTTCCTCTGGCCGCAGGGCGGCCGGCACGCACCCCGCGGTCACGCGCGGATCACGGCCCTGGGCAGCACCGACGACGTCCCCGCCATCCTCACCGGGATGGTCCTGGTGTCGCCGCCGGGTCAGCTGC
>JAODNJ010000375.1 GCA_025465155.1 Frankiales bacterium | reverse complement strand
GCGACGACGGCCAGGTAACCGTAGGTCAGGACGCCGGCGGCCACGATGCACGCCGCCACCCACGAGACGGCGACGGAGGTGCGGGTCGACGACGGAGCGGCGGTCAGGACGCCGTCCCGTCGGTCGTGCCCTCCGGAATGATCACGGGACGACGGTAGCCGGGCAGGCCGGGGGATGCCGCGCGGTCCACCGGTCGGGGGACGGCGATGCGGCCGCACGGTCGGCCGCGGTGTTCACTAGAACTCCCGGCCACACCGGACCGGAACTCAGGAGGTGGCCGGAGTGACGTCCCGGACGAGCGCCGCCCCGGACGCCCCGGCGGGGACGCCGGAGGACCGGCCGGCCGTCGTCGCGCCTCCGTCCGGCCGCCGGCGGCTCACCCTGCTCGGCATCCTTCTGGGGCTGGTCGCGATCCTCACGGCGGTGCTCCTGCCGGTCGCCCCGGTCCGGATGAGCACGCCCGAAGTCACCTGGCCGCAGCAGTCCGGCTCCCCGGTCTCCACGATGCTGGAGCTCACCTCGCAGCGGCCGCTGACCCTTGACATCCGGTTCGGCTGCGCCACAGTCCGGGCCGCCGCGGTGACACCGACCGGTGTGCTGCTGGCCACGATCCGGCCCGAGGCGGCGAGCGCGGGGACCGAGGGGCTCCTCGTCACCGCCCGCGCCGGCGTCCTGCAGGTCATCTCGGCCGGCTCCACGGTGCTGCGCGAGCAGGTGCGTCCAGGGGCGTGCGACTACGTCCTGCACGGCGACGGCAACGGTCTCCGGATCAGCCGGGACGGCGCAACGGTCGGGGGGGCAGCCTCGTCCGCTCTGCCGCAGGTCGACGTCCTCGCCACCTCGCTCGGCACCCTCGCGCCCGGGGCCGGCGAGGACCTCGCGGTGCGCCTGCAGGTCGACGACCAGTTCGCCACGAGCCCGACGCCCGCCAAGGTCGCACTGACCGTTCTGGCGGTGCTGGCCGCGGTCGGGGCCATCGTCTGGCTGCGCCGGACCGCGCCGGGAACGGCACGCGGGCGCCGGCGGACACGACGGGGTCCGCCGTTCTGGCTCCGGCGGGCCGTCGACGCCGTCGTCGTGGGCGTGCTGCTGCTCTGGACGCTCATCGCTCCCATGACCGGGGACGACGGCTACTACGCGGCGATGGCCCGGAACGCCCCGTTCGAGGGCTACGTCGGCAACTACTACCAGCTGCTCAACCAGAGCTTCACGCCCTTCACCTGGTTCTACCGGCTGCTGGGCTGGTGGGAGCAGGTCGCCGGGAGCAGCCCGGTGGTGCTCAAGGTCCCGGCCCTGGTGGCCGGACTGCTCACCTATGCGATGGCGGCCCGGCTCGTGGCGCTGGTGCCGTGGGCGCGGGCACGCACGCGCACCGCCGCGCACATCGCTCTCGCGCTGGCCTTCGCGGTGTGGTGGCTCCCGAACGACATGGGGGTGCGTCCCGAGTCGACGGTCGCGCTGGCCGGCACCGCGACGCTGCTGGCCGTGGTCACCGCCATCCTGCGGGAGAGCCTGGCCTGGTGGGCCGGGGCGGTCCTGGTCGCCGGAGTCGGGTTCGTGTGCCACCCCACCGGCTTCGTGGTTCTGGCGCCCCTGATCGCGGGGCTGCCCTCCCTGACCCGCCTCGTGCGCAGCGGGCGGGCGTGGACGACGATCGCGCGCCTCCTCTGCGTCGTCGCGCCCGGGGCCCTGGCCAGCGTGGTGGCGTTCGGCGACGGCACCCTCCGGGACTTCCTCCGCGGCCAGGAGATCTTCCTCGCTGCTCAGCCGCAGCTGGGTTGGACCGACGAGTACCAGCGCTACGCCATGCTGCTCGGCCCCGGTTTCATGGGGTCCTACGCCAAGCGGCTGGCCGTTCTGGTCACCCTTGCCGTCCTGCTGGGCTGGTTCGTGCTCGCCGCTGTACTGCGCGGCCGCGGTCGCCCGCTGCCCTGGCTGACGCACCTGAGCGCGGTCAGCACCGTCATGAGCTTCCTGCTGCTGTGGCCGACGCCCAGCAAGTGGAGCTTCCACTTCGGGAGCGTGGCCGGCGTCGGGGCGGTCTTCCTCGCGCTGGCGTTGGTGAACGTGCCCCGGGCCCTGCGCGAGCTGCGGGCCGGACGCGCCCTCGGCTGGCCGGCGGCAGCCGCCGTGGCGGTGGGAACGGTGCTCGCCGTGGCGCTGTCGTTCTCCGGGGACAACGCCTGGCCCGTCTCGTGGCTGCTCGGCGTCCCGTACGCGAACGTGCCGCCGCACCTGTTCGGGGTCCGGTTCGACAGCGTGGCGTTGTGGGGAGCCCTCGTCTGCGTGCTCGGCGGGGCGCTGTGGTGGTGGCGCGGACGGCGCTCGCGTGGCGCGGACGGGCCCGGGTCACTGGCCGCGGCGTCCGCCGTCCTCCTCGTCGGGGCGCTGGTGCTCTCGTCCGCCTACCTGCTCGGCAGCTTCACGATCGGCACCGTGCGCACGCTCGGCACCTGGTCACCGTGGGCGGACGGGGTCCGGGACCCCCTGGCGAGGAACTGCGACGCTGCCGGCGCCTTCCGGGTCCTCGACGACACCGGCGCCCAACTGCTCCAGCAGCTGCCCGGGGGCCCGGCCGCACCGGCGGCTGCCGGCCCGGTCTTCCGCGAGGGGTCCGGCTGGTACACCGCCGTCCCGCCGGCCACCACCGCCGGGCCCGTGTGGGGCAGCCTGCAGCCGCCCGCGGGCGAGAACGCGATCGGCACCACGACCTCGGCGTGGTACCGCCTTCCCCAGGTCGACGAGGCGCACCAACGCGTGGCACTCACCGCCGCGGGCCGGCTCACCGACGGCAACCATCTGGTCGCCGAGTACGGCCGGGCGTCCGACGGTTCGACGACCGTGGTGGCCCGCCAGACCCTGGACGACGGGCTCGACCTGCCCTACTGGCGGACGCTGCTGATCGACTCCGCCGTGGCACGGAAGGCAGGCGCCGACACCGTGCGCCTGGTTGCCACCGACGGCACCACCGGTGCCGGCGGATGGCTGGCCTTCTCGCAGCCGGCCGTGCACCGGATCGTCCCCATTCAGCAGTACCTCGGGGGGGCCGGAACGGTGGCGGTGTCCTGGCAGATCACCTATCTCTTCCCCTGCCAGCAGCTGCCGACGATCCGCAGCGGGATCACCCAGCCGTCGCGGTTCGGCGTCCTCTACGGGTCGTCGGTCTCCGACCAGCTCGGCGACGCCACCATGCTGGTCATCCGTGGGGGGATCTTCGCCCCGCTCTTCCGCGAGGCCTCCGTGACCATGCTGCCCACGTCGCTGCCGGGCGCGCCGAACGTGCACGACGTGCTCGTCTACCGGTTCGAGAACCCCTACCCGTCGGGGCGATACACGCTGACTCCTCACGCGACGACGGTGTCCGGCTGGGCGGCCCCGCCGGGCTGGGGGGATCGCCCGGCCAGGTGAACGTGGGCTCCCGGACGTGGGAGAGATCTCACGTCCTGGGCTGCTGCGGGCGGGAACCGTTGGCGCGGGTCCCGGCCACGGGGTTGACTACCCGGGACGGATCGGGGCAGCAGTGGTCTCCCGGGGCCGGCGGGGACGCAGACGGGAGAACGATGGTCAGGGGAGGCGATCGAGTGGACGTCGAGGGCGGCCGGCCGACGGCGTCCGCGGCCCACCGGTACGAGGACAACTTCGCCGTCTCCGTACCCGAGGTCATCACCCCGGAATTCCGGGCGCCGTCGGGCGGCCTGGTGGGCGGCGTCGTCCGCACCATGCGCCCGCGGCAGTGGGTCAAGAACGTGCTCGTCCTCGCGGCGCCGGTGGCCGGCGGGGTGATCCTCGACCTGCACGTCCTGCGCGCGACCGCCCTCGCCTTCGTGCTGTTCTGCCTCGCCGCGAGCGGGGTCTACCTGATCAACGACGTCCGGGACGTCGCCGAGGACCGCCGGCATCCGCGCAAGCGCTTCCGGCCGGTGGCCGCCGGCATCGTGCCGCCGGCGCTGGCCGTCGTCGTCGGGATCGTGCTCCTCGGCGTCGCTCTGGCCGGTGCGGTCCTCTTCACCCGGCCGCAGCTCGCGGGTGTGCTCGGGGCCTACGTCGGCATCTCGCTGGCCTACTCGTTCCTCCTCAAGGACCAGCCGGTCATCGACCTCGCCGTGGTCGCGTCCGGCTTCCTGCTCCGCGGGGTCGCCGGAGGAGCGGCGGCCGGGATCGCGCTCTCCCAGTGGTTCCTGCTGGTGGCCGCGTTCGGCGCGCTGTTCATGGTGGCCGGGAAGCGGTACGCCGAGGTGGTGGCCCTGGGCGAGGGCGCCGGGACCCGCCGCCTGCTGGGCGCCTACTCGGCCAGCTACCTGCGCTTCGTCTGGAGCCTGTCGGCCGGCGTCGCGTGCACCACGTACAGCCTCTGGGCGTTCGAGCTCCGGCGCGCGCACCCTGGGTTCCCCTGGGAGACGATCTCGATCGCGCCGTTCGTCCTCGCGCTCCTGCGCTACGCCGTCGACGTCGACCGCGGCGAGGCCGGCGCACCCGAGGAGATCGTGCTGCGCGACCGCGTGCTGCTGCTCATGGGGGCCGCCTGGGCCGCGTGCGTGGTCCTCGGCGTCGTCACCCGCTGATCCCGCGCTGACCAGGGGCCAGGCCCCGCCTCCTCAGTCGAGCAGCCGCGAGACCGCTGCCACCCGGGCGTCGCCCGCCATCGAGGCCAGCCAGGCCGACCATCCCGGCCGGGACCGCATGGCTTCGAGGGCCTGGCGCGCCGCCTGCCGGTCACCGCGCTGGGAGGCCGCGAGGGCCGCGTAGAGGTCGCGTGCTCCCTCCGGCGCGAACAGCGCCAGGGTTTCGTAGTCGCGCTCGTCGTAGGCCCGCTGCAGGTTGCGCAGCATGCGCAGCTGCGCCACCGGGTCCCCGGAGTCGTCGACGCGCAGGTCCATCCGGACGCCGTCGTCCTCGTCGGTGGCCGGCGTTCCGCTGACCACGAGCAGGGACGCCGACTGCCGGCCGCGCAGGTCCCCGCCGGCGTCCTGACCGGCCGTGAGGGCGGCGAGCAGCCGGTCGGGAAGCCCGCCTCGGGCGGCGGCGAACGCCTGCGCCATGGCCGGCAGGACCTCCGCGGAGGCGAGCATGTTGCCCTGCACGCTGAACTGCTCGCCGACCACGTGGCCGCTCACCGGGAACGAGCCCTGCCCGGTGTCGGCGGCGACCCGGCCGGCCGGGTCCAGCACGGCGATCTGCCGGTCGGCGTCCTCGGCGGCGTGCGCGGCACGCTTCACCAGGTCATTCGGTGCCAGCCCGTCGGCCAGCCCGCCCAGGAGCGCGTTGCCGAGACCGCGGCGGCTGCGCGCCTGGACGGCCACGACGCCTACTCCGGGCCGGGCGCTCGGTACCGCCCGGCCGACGGCCAGGATGCAGGAGGAGACGGCGATGCCGAGGTCGCCGGTGTCCGGGTCCCGCCCCAGGACCGAGAACGTCACACAGCGGCCGGCAGCGTCATGGTCCGGACGTCGCCGGGCACGGTGACCTGTGCGCCCGTGGCGGCCACGACCTCGTCGACGGTCACGCCCGGGGCGACCTCCCGGAGGACGAGCCCGTCGCCGGTGACGTCGACGACCGCCAGGTCGGTGACGATCCGGTCGACGCAGCCGGTACCGGTGAGCGGCAGCGTGCACTCCTCGACGATCTTGGGGGAGCCGTCGCGGGCAACGTGCTCCATCATCACGATCAGCTCCCGCGCCCCGCGGACGAGGTCCATCGCCCCGCCCATGCCGTTGACCATCGTGCCGGGGATGAGCCAGTTGGCGAGATCGCCACGGCCGTTGACCTGCATCGCGCCGAGGACCGCGACGTCGATGTGCCCGCCGCGGATCATCCCGAACGACAGCGAGGAGTCGAAGAAGCTGGCGCCCGGGAGGATCGTGATCGTCTCCTTGCCCGCGTTGATCAGGTCGGGGTCCTCCTCACCCTCGTAGGGGTAGGGCCCGACGCCGAGGACGCCGTTCTCGCTCTGCAGGACGACGTGCACGCCATCGGGGATGAAGTTCGGCACCAGGGTCGGCATGCCGATGCCCAGGTTCACGTACTGGCCGTCGCGGAGCTCCAGGGCCACGCGGGCGGCCAGCTGATCGCGGGTCAGGGCCATCAGGCGGTCGCTCCCTGGGGGTTCCGGCGCGGGCGCGTCGTGCGCTTCTCGATCTTCTTGCCCTCCGTGCCGACCACGACCACCCGCTGGACGAACACCCCGGGCAGGTGGACCGACTCGGGCAGGATCTCGCCGGGCTCGACCAGCTGCTCGACCTCGGCGATCGTGATCCGCCCGGCCATCCCGGCCAGCGGGTTGAAGTTGCGGGCCGACTCGTGGAACAGCAGGTTGCCGTGCCGGTCGCCGACCGCGGCGCGGACGAGGGCGAAGTCGGCGGTCAGCGCCGTCTCGAGCACGTAGTCCTCCTCACCGAAGCGGCGGACCTCCTTGGGCTCGCTGGCGACCACCACGTTCCCGTCGGCGTCGTAGCGGATGGGGATGCCGCCCTCGGCGACCATCGTGCCGACCCCCGTGGGCGTGTAGAAGGCGGGGATGCCGGTGCCTCCCGCGCGCAGCCGCTCGGCCAGGGTGCCCTGCGGGGTCAGCTCGACCTCGAGCTCCCCGGAGAGGTAGAGCCGCGCGAGCTCCTTGTTGCCGCCGACGAACGAGCTGATCGTCCGGCTGATCCGGTTGGCGTAGAGCAGCACGCCCAGGGCCTGGTCGTCGACGCCGCAGTTGTTCGAGATCGTGGTGAGTCCGCGCGCGCCCTGCTCGAGCAGCGCGTCGATGAGCGCGACGGGGACGCCGCACAATCCGAACCCGCCCACGGCGAGCACCGCGCCATCGGGAATGTCGGCGACCGCCTCTCGCGGGCCGGCAACAACCTTGTCCATGCAACGACCACCGTCCGTCGAGCCGCTCCGGAGCGCCCCGAGGGTAACCGGGACGGGCTGCCCGCGGACTCGCCGGTCCACGGTGGGCGTCCCGGGTGGCCCCGTAGACTCCGGGCGTTCCCTGCACCGAAGGACGTGGATGTCTCAGCTCGACCGCCGGCACCGCCGGGCTCTTCCTGCCGCACGGCGACTGGCGAAGTTGGCCCTCGTCCGGTGGGACCTGCTGCGTCACCGGAACGACCCCTCGGTGCGGCGCTGGAAGGGCGTGCTGGCGGGCGCCTCCGCGGGCCACATCGTCGTCCCCTCCCGGGCAGTGGCCTCCAGCCGCGAGGAGGCCGGCGACTTCGCCGCCCACGGCCTGGTGAAGGCCGGCCACCGCGTTCTCGACGTCGGTGCGGGCAACGGCCGGCAGGCCATCGGGCTCCTGGAGATGGGCGTCGCCGAGTACGTGGGCCTGGACGTGGTGCCGGGCAGCGTCGAGTGGGGCAACCGGGCGTTCGCGGGCGAGGGGAAGGTCCACTTCGACCTGCTGGACGTCACCAACGCGATGTACAACCCGAAGGGCACCCAGCCGCCCGAGCAGGCCGTCTTCCCGTACCCCGACGCCAGTTTCGACTTCTCCGTCGCCGGGTCGCTGTACACCCACCTGGAGCGGATGGAGGTCGCCGCGCGCTACGTCGCGGAGACCGCCCGGGTGCTCAAGCCAGGGGGCGCGGCCTACATGTCCTTCTTCGCCAGCCCGCCGAACGCGGTCAACAGCGGTGCCGTCCGCTCGGTCTTCCCGCGCGAGGAGATCCTCGCCGCCATCGAGGAGCACTTCGTCGTCGAGCGGACCGCCAACGGGACGACCACGGACTTCCACGACCAGTGGCGGCTCTACCTGCGCAAGCCCGCCGGCTGACGCCCCTGACGGGTCAGGCGGGGCGGCCGAGCTCTCGCACGCCAGCGACGCTGATGCCGAGAGTCGCCGTGACCCGCTCGCTCTCCGCGCGGTGCGCCAGGCGGTCGGGGCGCGGGTGGCCGACGAGGACCAGCGACGCCTGAGCGGCCAGGGGTGCCAGCAGCCAGGCCACCGGGCCGGCCTCGGCCGCGGTGCGGTCGACGGTGAGGAGCCGGTCGCCCGCGCCGATCCCCAGCCGCCGGGCCAGCTCGTCCGCCGTCGCGACCAGGCCGCCGAGGGTCAGTTCCAGGCCTCCGGCGAGCAGTCCGGGTGCCTCCGGATCGGGCTGCTCGTAGGGGACGAAGACGTCTCCCGCGGTCCGGACCTCGAGCGCGAAGTCGCGGGCCGCACCCACGTAGTCCCGCATGCCCATGCCCAGCGGGTGCAGGGAGAGGCCCAGCAGCTGCGCGCCGTCGTCGCCGACCAGTCCGGTGTCCTCCAGCGCGGCGAGCCGGTCCTGCGCGGCGAGGACGACGTCGGCCTCGGCGAGCCGGCCGTCGTCCTCCGCCGCGGTGTCGAGGACCGCGGCCCCGCAGCTCCAGGCCGCCAGGTAGGCCGCGGCGGTCTGCCAGTGGACCGGGAGCGCCAGCGCCACGGTGCTGCCCGGTCCGACGTCGAACTCCTCCTGCAGCAGGTTGGCCGCCTTGGCCACCCAGTTGGCGAAGGTGGTGGCCGAGAGCTCGACCCGCTCGTCGTTCGTGTCGTCGTACCAGGTGATCAGTGGCGCGGCGGGCGCGCCGCGCAGCGCGCCGGCGAGCAGGTCGGCCGGGGTCGGCACGGTCAGTTGATGCAGGTGGTGTCGGCCGCCGTGCGGGGGGTGTCGGTCGGCGTGGCCGCTGCGGTGGTGGCGGCCACCTTGAGCGGCTGACCCACGGCGGTGAAGTCCGATCCCAGCACGACCTGGACGGTGCCAGACGTGGCGTCGGACCGCACGGTGGTGGTCGCTCCGGGGAACTTGGCGGCGACGGTCGCGGCCAGGTTCTCGTTGCCCGCGGCGTAGCGCACCTCGGTCTTCGTGTAGGTGGCGGCGTCCGCGTTGCCCGTCCCCGCCACCGTGAAGCCCGCCGTCTGCAGGGCCGCCCCGGCGTTGGCCGCGAGACCCGGCGTACCGGAGCCGTTGAAGACCTGCACCTTCACCTTGGACGGCGCCACGGTCTGCGGCGCCGCCGAGGTCGTCGCGGGGGCGCCCGGGCCGGACGAAGCGAACGAGGACGAGGCCGGGATCGCTGACAGCTGAGCGAAGAACGCGTGCAGCGTGGTGGGGTCGGGCACCTTGAGGACGGCGGCACCCGCGGCCGTCGTCATGTCACCGGCGATGGGCATGGTCTGGAAGGTGACCCCGCCGGCGGTGACCTTCTGCATCTGCTGGGCCAGTTGCAGGAGGTCGAGCAAGCGGTCCACCGTCAGCGACTGGGCGACCGCCTTCACCAGCTCCTGCTGCTTGCTCGGGTTCAGCAGCACGTTGTCCGAGAGCATCTTGCGGGCGACCGCGCCGATGAAGACCTGCTGACGCTTCTCCCGGTCGAGGTCGCCGCCATCGAGCCCGTGCCGCTGCCGGACGAACTTGAGGGCGTCGGCGCCGGTGATCGTCTGCAGGCCGGCCGGGAACACGGCACCCGACCACGGGTCGTTGACCGCCTTGCACAGGTTGACCTGGACCCCGCCGACGACGTTGCTGAGGTTGTAGAAGCCGAGCAGGTTGACCGAGGCGAAGTGATCGATCTGCAGTCCACTGAGCTGGCTGACGGTCTGGACCAGCAGCTGCTGTCCGGCCGACTGGCGGTCGCTCTCCGAGGCGCTCGAGGGCGCGGAGTTGTAGCCGTAGGCGTAGGCGGCATTGAGCCGGTCGCTGCCATGTCCCGGGATCGGCACGTAACTGTCCCGGGGGAGCGAGACGAAGGACGCCTTGGACCCGTCGGCCGGCACATGGACGAGGATCATCGTGTCGGTGTTCATCGAGCCGCCGTCGGAGAAGGCTGCGAGCGCCTTCTGCTGAGCCGCGCTGGTGATGCCGTCGCGGCTGTCGGCGCCGACCAGCAGCAGGTTCATGTCGGAGCCGTGGCCCGAGGTGTCCTTGTTGCCGTTCGTGGGGATCGCGTCGGTCCGTTTGACGCTGGCCTCCGCGACGCGCCCGAGGTACCACCCCCACCCGCTCGTGGCCAGGAGCACGACCGACACGACGGCCCCGAGGACGCGGCCCGTGACCGCGAGCCCGCTTCGGCGTCCCCGGGGCGCGTCCCCGCCGGCCCGGTTCCCGCGCCCGGCGCGTGGGTCCAGACGGGGAGGCAGCGGATGCTGCGGCTCGCTGTCTCGCGGGTAAGAGGTGCTCACGTGTCTTGTCGTCCTCACGTCGGGCCGGCCTGTGCGCACGAACTCTGGCGGCACGATGTCCGGCGGCACAGGTGCCGGGCCGGGCACGAAATTCCAGCGGCGTGGTCGGAATGTCACGATACGTGTGCCCGGGGGTGCACCCCGCCACCGACGCAGCCCCCTGAGACACTTGGGACCACGCCCACCACACGCACCCCGCAGGTGCCACGCCATGCGTGACCCGCCCACGTTCTGGAGCACTCTGTAGCCCATGCGCATTCTCGTGACCGGCGGAGCCGGCTTCATCGGCTCGCACTACGTCCGCACGATGCTCACCGGTGGCTACCCCGGCTTCGAGGACGCGGAGGTGACGGTCTTCGACAAGCTCACCTACGCGGGCAACCGGGCCAATCTCGCCCCGGTCTCGGACAGCTCACGCTTCCGGTTCGTCCGCGGCGACATCTGCAGTCAGGCCGACCTGGACGCGGCGATGCCGGGCCATGACGTCGTGGTCAACTTCGCTGCCGAGTCGCACGTGGACCGGTCCATCCACGGCGCGGCCGACTTCGTGCTCACCAACGTCCTGGGCGCCCAGCAGGTCTTCGAGGCGTCGCTGCGACACGGCGTGGGCCGGGTCGTGCACGTCTCGACCGACGAGGTCTACGGCTCCATCGACGACGGCTCGTGGCGCGAGGACCACATTCTCGAGCCCAACTCGCCGTACTCGGCCGCGAAGGCGGGCAGCGACCTGATCGCCAGGGCGTACGCCAAGACCTACGGCCTGAACATCTCCGTCACCCGGTGCAGCAACAACTACGGGCCGTACCACTTCCCCGAGAAGGTCATCCCGCTGTTCGTGACCAACCTGCTGGACGGTGCGAAGGTCCCCCTGTACGGCGAGGGCGCCAACATCCGCGACTGGCTGTTCGTCGACGACCACTGCCGGGGGATCCAGCTCGTGGTCGAGAAGGGCCTGCCCGGGGAGTTCTACAACATCGGCGGCGGCCGGGAGCTGTCCAACAAGGAGCTCACCGAGATGCTGCTCGAGGCCACCGGGCGCGACTGGAGCTACGTGGAGAACATCATCGACCCCCGCGGCGGCGGCCACGATCTGCGCTACAGCGTCGACTACTCCAAGACCGCCGAGCTCGGGTACGCGCCCCGGATGACGTTCGAGGAGGGCCTCGCACTGACCGTCCAGTGGTACCGGGACAACCGCGCCTGGTGGGAGCCGCTCAAGGCCAGGGCCGCCCTGGCCCACGTGTGAGCGATCGCGGAAGCCGGCGGATGCAGGTCTCCTGGCTGGTCACCGGCGCCCGCGGGCAGCTCGGCTCCGACCTCGGCCAGCTCCTGGCCGTGCGCGAGGGCGACACCGTCACCGCGCTCGGCCGCGACGAGCTGGACCTCACCGACGAGGTAGGCACCCGGGCGCGTGTCCGGCAGTGGCTCGCCGCCGTCCGCGACCGGGGAGACCGGGCGGTGCTGATCAACGCGGCCGCCTACACGGCGGTCGACGCCGCCGAGGACGACGAGACGACGGCGGAGGTGGTGAACGGCCGGGCTCCCGGCTGGCTGGCGGACGAGCTGGCCGGCCACGGCCGGTTGCTGCACCTCTCCACCGACTACGTCTTCGACGGGGCCGCCACGCAGCCGTACGCCGTCGACGCGCCGGTGGCGCCCCGCTCGGCGTACGGGCGGACGAAGGCCGCCGGCGAGCGGGCCGTCGCCGCGGCCGGGGGGGACTCCGCGATCGTGCGGACCGCGTGGGTCTACGGGCGCCGGGGCGGCAATTTCGTCCGCACGATGATCCGGCTGGAAAAGGAGAGGGACACCGTCTCGGTCGTCGACGATCAGGTCGGCTCCCCGACGTGGTCGGCCGACCTGGCTGCCGGCCTCGTGGAACTTGCTACCCGCGAGGCGGCCGTGTCGCCGATCCTGCACTTCACCAACGCCGGCCAGGTGAGCTGGCACGGGCTGGCGCGCGCCGTCTTCGAGGAGATCGGGGCCGATCCCGACCGCGTCCTGCCGACCACGACCGAGGCGTTCCCCCGTCCGGCCCCGCGGCCGCCGTACTCGGTGCTGGACCTCTCCGCCTGGACGAGCGCCGGACTGACCCCGCCCCGCCCGTGGCGCACAGCGCTGGCCGTTGCCCTCAGGGGCGGCTTCCAGGACTGACCGGGCGTATGCGGCGGCGTGACCTCGCGCCTCCACGGACGATGTCGGAAAGGCAGCGGCGATGCGGGTCGGGATGATCCTGGAGCAGGCGCTTGCTCCCGTCCCCGGGGGGACCGGGCGTTATGCCGTCGAACTCGCCCGCGGCCTGGCCGGTCTGCCCGGCGTCGAGGTGAGGGCCTGGACGGCCTGGCACCGCCGGACGGCCGGTGCGGCCGTCGACGGGGTGTCGGGCCCGACACGCATGCCCCTCCCACGGCGACTGTTGACCGCAGCCTGGGAGCGGGGGCTGGGGCCATCGCCGGCCGGCGCCGACGTGCTGCACGCGCCGACGCTGCTGTTCCCGCCCCGAACGAGCAGGCCGCTGGTGGTGACGATCCACGATGCCGTTCCGTGGACTCATCCCGAGACGCTCACGGCCCGCGGCGTGCGCTGGCATCGAGCGATGGCGGAGCGGGCCGCGGTCGCGGCGGACGCGCTCGTGGTGCCGAGCGTGGCGACCGCGCAGGCCTTGGCAGGTCACCTGGAGCTGCGGCGTCGGCCGATCGTCGTCCCGTTGGGGCTCACCCCTCTTCCGGTTCCAAGGGATGCCGGCGCACGCCTCGGACGACGGGGTCTTCCGGCAGGTGGGTACGTGCTCGCGCTGGGCACCTTCGAGCCACGCAAGGGCCTGGACCTGCTCATCCGCGCCATGGCCCGGCCGGGTGCGCCGGACCTGCCGCTCGTCCTGGTGGGCGCCGACGGCTGGGGGGACGTCCGCCCGGCCGAGCTGGCGGCCCGTGCCGGGCTGGCGGACGGCCGGCTACGGGTGCTCGGCCGCGTGGACGACCTCGACCTCGCAGCCGTCCTGGACGGCGCAGCGGTGCTTGCCGTGCCGAGCCGCGCCGAGGGTTTCGGCCTGCCGGTGCTCGAGGGGATGGCGGCCGGCGTGCCGGTGGTCACGTCCACCGACCCGGCGTTGATGGAGGTCGGTGGGGACGCGACGCTCGCCGCGGACGCGACCGACCCGGATGCCTTCGCCGACGCCCTCGCCCTGGCGTGCGGCGATGCGGCGCTGCGGCGTTCCCTGGTGGCGGCCGCGCGGGCGAGGGTCGCGGGCTGTACCTGGCAGGCCACCGCCGAGAAGCACCGGGCGGTCTACCAGTCGCTGGTCTGATCCACGCGGCAGGCCATCCGTCGTCGTGGGGCGGCGGACGGGCCCCGGGGCATCAGGCGGACGGCCTGGTCGGTGTCACGAGCACCGGGGCGGTGACCGAGGGCGGCGACGTCGCCGTGCCACCTCCCATGTCCAGCCCGCAGGTGTCGTGCAGGTACTGGTTCACCTGGTTCTGCGCGGGCCCGATCCGGTTCTGCACCTGGGTGAGGGTCTGCTCGAGCTGCTGCTCCTGCTGGACGTCGGCCAGGTCTGTGCCGGCATAGGCCTGGCTGAGCTGCTCGAGCCCGTCGGCGACCGCCTTCCACTGGGTGGCGATGTCCTGCGGCGGCGTCACGGAGCGGAAGCGGCGGGCCCCGTCGTCGAAGAACTTCGCGGCCGCGACAGGATCGCTCGTGTTCCCGGAGGAGGCGTTGGTGTCTGCCACGAGCCGGGCGGCCCCGGTGCAGAACGGGGTGCTCGCCGCACTGGCCGCGGCCGTCCCGGGGCTGACCGTCGCCAGGGCAGAACTGGACGCCGGCGTCGACCTCGACGTCGCCGCACCGGCGGACTGATCCTGGAACCCGTTGCAGCCGGACAGTGTGAACAGCGCCCCGGCCACCGCCAGTCCGGCGCCGCAGTGGAACAGGGGTCGGCGCACCTGGGCAGGTTAGCCCGCGGGCGCGCCCGCGCGGCGGCGACAGGCCGACGCCGGGCGCCGGTCCGGGCTCAGCGGCGGGAGGGTGACCCGCTCCCGGCGTCCGACAGCAGCCGGAGCAGGTAGTCGCCGTAACCGCTCTTGCGAAGCGGCGTGGCCAGCGCCTCGAGTTGTCCGTCGTCGATGAAGCCCCGGCGCCAGGCGACCTCCTCGATGCAGCCGATCTTCCAGCCCTGCCGGTCCTCGACGACCTGGACGAACTCGGCGGCCTGCATCATCGAGACGTGGGTGCCGGTGTCCAGCCACGCCGTCCCACGCTCGAGCACCGTCACGGTCAGCTGCCCCCGCCGCAGGTACTCGTCGTTCACGGCGGTGATCTCCAGCTCGCCACGGGCGCTGGGCTCGATCCCGGCGGCGATGTCCACGACCTGGTTGTCGTAGAAGTACAGCCCGGGAACGGCATAGGAACTCTTCGGCCGGGCCGGCTTCTCCTCGATGGAGATGACCCGGCCCGTCTCATCGAATTCCACGACGCCGTAGTCGCTGGGATTGGCCACGTGGTAGGCGAAGACGTGGCCACCGTGGGGGTCGGTGTTGCGCCGCAGGTTCTTGCCCAGGCCGGTCCCGTAGAAGATGTTGTCGCCCAGGACGAGCGCCACCGGCTGGTCGCCGATGAACTCGGCGCCGATGAGGAAGGCCTGGGCCAACCCCTCCGGACGGGGCTGGACGGCGAAGGACAGCTCGACCCCGATGTCCGACCCGTCGCCGAGGAGGCGCTGAAAGGAGGCCTGATCCTCGGGGGTGGTGATGATCAGGATCTCGCGGATCCCGGCATTCATCAGCAGGGACAGCGGGTAGTAGATCATCGGCTTGTCGTAGACGGGCATCAGCTGCTTGCTGATCGCCTTGGTGATCGGGTAAAGGCGGGTACCGCTGCCGCCGGCCAGGATGATGCCCCGCATGTCAGCAGCCTATCGAGACGCGAGGCGGTCGCCCGCGTCCACGTCGGCTTCCCGCAGTCCGAAGATCTCGGCCGTGGCCGGCCCCGCTGCGTCGTGGGCAGGGACGCGCCGCGGCGTGGCGCGCCCGTCGCCGGCTGCCCCGGTCGCGTCCCAGGGGGGCGCCCCGACGCGGACGCGACCCGGTGCATCAGGCGCCCCCGGACGCTCGGCGGCCTCCTCGTCGCCTTCTCCTCGCACGCGTCCTGCGAGCACCGCGCAGGCCGTCAGCGCGACGAGCATGGCCAGCCCCAGTGCGACGACTGGTACCGGCGGATTCCAGCCGCTGGGCGAGGCTCCGAAGAAGCCGTTGACGCTCTTGATGTAGCGGTTCAGGGTCCCGACGAAGGCGACGATGTTGATGAGCACGAAGACGCCGCCGAACGCGGCGGTGATGCGACGCACGGGCATCGGGAAGTCGCGAGGTGACGTCGCGAGGGTCAGGCCCAGCAGCAAGGGCACCCCGACGGCGATCGGCAGCGTGTAACGCCCCTGCCACGGGAACGCATCCTGCTTGTAGGTCACGAGCTCCCCGACCACGGGAATGACCACGACGGCTACGGCGAGGAGCGCGAGCACCACCGCGATCCGGCGCCCCCCGAGGGCCAGGGTCAGCAGACCCAGGGCTCCCAGGGCCGCCAGGAACGACACATAGACGATGCCCGGCGAGGAGGTGTCGAGCCACCCGAACACCCCGATCATCTGCAGGAGCTCGTCGTTCACCTTGGCGGTGGAGATGATCGCCGCGCCGGTGACGGGCGTGTGCGCGTAGGCGGTGATCGCCTGGCCTCCGAGCGTGTTGCGGAGTGCCACCCATGCGACCGTCGAGCCCGCGGTCACCGCGAGAACCGGAACCGCGGTGAGAACGGCCGGCGAGGTGAGCAGGCGCCGAGCCGATTCCCGGGTGATCAGGGCGGCGACCAGCGCGCCGACGGTGATCGCCAGCCACAGCAACGAGAGCGGGCGCGCCAGCGACAGGGCAACCATGGCCAGCACCGTGCGGCGCAGATACGGGTTCTTCCACGTCAATCGCGTCCCCGGTTCCCGGCGCAGCTCCGACAGGAGCAGGTATCCGCTGACCCAGACGCCGACCGCCGCGGCGATCTCCGGCCCTTGCGGGTTCACCGCCCCGGAGAAGTAGAGAACCATCGGCGTCACGGCCAGGCCCATGCCGGCCAGCGCCAGCCGAGGGCGCCGCGTCCTGAGGGCGCTGCACGTGGCCGAGGCCAGGAGTGCGGCGACCAGGAGCACCGTGAGCAGCCGCATGAGGTAGAGCGCCTTCGCGCCCGTGGTGACGAGCGTGCCGAGACCCGCGTACAGGTAGTAGGCCGGGGGATAGCGACCGGCCGAGGTCGTGGTCTCCGCCAGGCCGGTCTTTCCGCCGAATGCGGGCGAGCAACCGGCCGGGACCTCCGGGTGGAAGGCGAAGCAGATCGGGATGCGCCCCGCGTCGGCGAAGTCGGCGGGGACCGTCACGCGAGTCCAACTGCCGTCAGAAGGCTGCCAGAGCTCGCCACGGACGGCCGCGGCCGCGTACACGGCGTGGGAAGGCTCGTCGGGGACCGAGAACAGGGGGCTGGACAACGCCCAGAGGCCGCCGAGCACGGAGAAGAGCGCCCAGGCGACGAGCCAACGTCGCGCCTCGGAGGGCTGCCTCAGGGTCAATGCCACAGGTTAATCCCGTCGTCGTCCAGGGGGCGGGCGAACCGGTCCTGGCATGGAGCGGCGCGGCCACGTGCCGCGCGTGAGGTCACGGTAAGGGGCGGTGGGAGCCGTCCCGTGCAGCCGTCCGTGAGAACTGGGGTCAGCGGTGCCAGGGCGCTTCCTGAGGCAAAACGGTCGCGCACCGGATGGGGAGTGTCATCACCACGGGGGGCTCGCGGGCACGCGCCTCGGCCTCTCCGGCGTACCCCGCCGAAACCGCCTCGCCTCCTTCGGCGGAATCTTCCGTCACGACACGCCCACGGAGTGTTACTACGAGCCGACGACGCTCCGTATGGTTGTCCTGTCTCAAAGTGAAGGGTCGTCCATCATGATCACGACCATCGGTCCCCGCGTCCTGCTGGACGCCACCGCTGTGCCCGAGAACCGGGGTGGCGTCGGCCGTTACGTCGACCAGCTCATCCCCGCGCTCGACGCTGTCGATGCCGACCTGGTCGTGGTCTGCCAGCAGCGTGACACGGAGTACTACGGCAAGCTCGCTCCGTCGGCCGACGTCGTCGCGGCGCCCGCGGCCGTGGAGCGGCGCGCGGCGCGCCTGGTGTGGGAGCAGAGCGGCCTGCCGCGGCTGGCCGAGCACGTCGGTGCCGAGGTCCTGCACTGCCCGCACTACACGATGCCGCTGCGCACCCGGGTCCCCGTGGTGACGACCCTGCACGACGCGACCTTCTTCACCCACCCCGACGTGCACCAGCCGGTCAAGCGGGCGTTCTTCCGCGGCTGGACCCGCGCCTCGCTGCGCCGTGCGGCCCGCTGCGTCGTCCCCTCGTACGCCACGCTGGACGAGCTCACCCGAGTGACCACCGGCGTCCGCGGCCAGGTCGACGTCGCCCACCACGGGGCAGACCCGGCCACGTTCCACCTCCCCGACCTCGGGCACGTGGCCGCGGTGCGGGAGCACCTCGGCCTGCGCTCGGAGCGCTACGTCGCCTTTCTCGGCACCATCGAGCCGCGCAAGAACGTGCCCTTCCTCATCGAGGGCTGGCGGCGCGCGGTCTCCTCCCTCGAGGAGCCGCCGGCCCTGGTGATCGCGGGCGGCCGCGGCTGGGACACCCGCATCGACGAGGCGCTGGCCTCCGTTCCGGACCATCTCGAGGTGCTCATGCCCGGGTACCTGCCGCTGGAGCTGCTCGCCGGCTTCCTCGGCGGCGCCGAGGTCGTCGCCTACCCGAGCATGGGGGAGGGCTTCGGGCTGCCGGTCCTCGAGGCGATGGCCTGCGGAGCCCCGGTGCTGACCACCACCTCGCTGGCGCTGCCCGAGGTCGGCGGGGATGCGGTCGCCTACGCCGACCCGACGGCGGCCGGGATCGCCGCGACGCTGCGTTCACTCCTGGCCGACGGCCGGCGGCGCTCGGAGCTGTCGTCCGCCGCGCTCACCCGTGCGGGGAGCTTCACCTGGGGCGCCTGTGCGGAGCAGCACCTGCGGACGTACGCTCGCGCGGTAGCGGCCTGACCTCAGGAGGTCCGGCCGGAAGCTGACGCACCGGACGTCCTGAAGGGGGCTGCACGTGGTCCCGCGCGCCCCTGCCCATCTCCGGCAGGCCCGGTGACAGCACCGTCGGCATCCCTGGCGCGCGCGTTCGACGACCTGCGCACGGGGTGGCGCCAACGCGAGCTGTGGGGCCACCTGGGCTGGCAGGACATCCGCCAGCGCTATCGGCGCTCGGTGCTGGGTCCGGTGTGGATCTCCATCACGATGGCGGTCACGGCGATCGCGCTCGGCATCCTGTACGCGGGGCTCTTCCAGACGAAGCTGTCGGTCCAGCTGCCCTACGTCCTCGTCGGCTTCATCGTCTGGGGCTTCATCAGCGGTTGCATCTCCGAGGGCGCCGAGGTCTTCATCACCAACGTCGGGCTGATCACCCACCTGCCCGCGCCGCTGTCGGTGCACCTCTACCGGCTGATCTGGCGCCAGGTCCTCTTCTTCCTGCACAACCTCGTCGTCTACGTCGTGATGCTCATCGTCTTCCCGCAGCACCTGCACTGGAGCGACCTCTCGGCGATCCCGGCCTTCGGGCTGCTCGTGCTCAACGGCGCCTGGGTGGCGCTGCTGCTCGGGATCGTCACGACCCGCTTCCGTGACCTCACCCCGATCACGCAGTCGGTCGTGCAGCTGGCCTTCTTCCTCACGCCGATCGTCTGGATGTACCAGACGCTGCTCGACAGCCCGAACCCGAACGTCGCCGCGCGGGCCAGGCTGGCCGAGCTGAACCCGTTCCTGCACTTCATCGAGATCATCCGCCGCCCGATGCTCGGCGAGCCCCAGGAACTGCGGTTCTGGATCGTCGTGCTGGTCATCACGGTGGTGGGGTGGATGCTGACGTTGTTCGTGCTGCGCCGCTACCGCGCGCGCGTCGCCTACTGGGTATGACCGAGCCGATGATTGAGCCCGCGATGACCACCACCTCGACCGGCACCGACGTCAGCATCTCCCTGTCGAAGGCGTGCGTGGACTTCCCCGTCTTCGACGGGCGGAGCCGCTCGCTGAAGAAGACGGTGCTCGGGATGGTCGGGGGGAACATCGACGGCGCGGCGAAGGTCCCCATCATCGAGGCGCTCCGGGACATCGACCTGAACCTCGGGCACGGCGCCCGCCTGGGCCTCGTCGGGCACAACGGGGCGGGCAAGTCGACCCTGCTCCGGCTGCTCTCCGGCATCTACGAGCCCACGCGCGGCTCGGCGGAGATCCGCGGCCGCGTCGCGCCCGTCTTCGACCTCGGCGTCGGCATGGATCCCGAGATCTCCGGCTACGAGAACATCGTCATCCGCGGGCTGTTCCTCGGCATGACCCGGCGGCAGATGGCCGATCGGGTCGACGACATCGCCGAGTTCACCGAACTGGGCGATTTCCTCAACCTGCCGCTGCGGACATACTCGACCGGCATGCGGATCCGCCTCGCGCTGGGCGTGGTCACGAGCATCGACCCGGAGATCCTGCTGCTCGACGAGGGGATCGGCGCGGTGGACGCAGCGTTCATGGAGCGGGCCAGGGGCCGGCTGGCCGATCTGGTGCAGCGCTCCGGCATGCTCGTCTTCGCCTCCCACTCGGAGGAGTTCCTGCGCCAGCTCTGCGACAGCGCCCTCTGGCTCGAGCACGGCCGCGTGCGCGCGCACGGCGATCTCGACGACGTGCTGCGCCAGTACGGCGGACACGGGCCGTGACCTCCGGCGGCCGTCGGGTCCTTCCGGATGACGTGGTCATCGCTGTCGTCGTCACCAAGGACCGGCCCGACACGCTCGCGGACAGCCTGGACGCGGTCTGCCGCCAGACCCGCCGGGTCGACCGCGTGGTCGTCGTCGACAACGGCGCGGACCCCAAGGTCGCCGAGATCGTGGAGCGTCTCGATCTCCCGACGACCTACCTGCCCTCGCGCCGGAACCTCGGTGGCGCCGGCGGCTTCGCCCTGGGCATGCTCCAGGCTCTGGCGCTCGGCGCGGACTGGGTCTGGTGTGCCGACGACGACGGCCGGCCCGAGAGCGAGGACGTCCTCGCGACGCTGCTGCGCACGGCGGTCGAGGAGAGCCTCGACGAGGTCTCGCCGATGGTCGCCGACATCGACCATCCCGACCGGCTGGCCTTCCCGCTGCGGCGCGGTCTGCGGTGGCGGCGGCGGCGCACCGACTTCCGCAATCTGCGGGTGCTGCGCGGCTACGCCTCCCTGTTCAACGGCGCGCTGTTCCGCGCGGAGGCCCTCGAGGTCGTCGGCGTCCCGGACTACCGCATGTTCTTCCGCGGCGACGAGACCGAGATGCACCGGCGGCTGCTGCGTTCGGGGCTGCGGTTCGGGACCGCGACAAGCGTGGCCTACCTGCACCCGAACGGCTCGGACGAGTTCAAGCCCATGCTCGGCGAGGCCCTCTCGGCCCAGTATCCCGACGACCCGGTCAAGCGGTACTACACCTACCGCAACCGCGGCTACCTGATGGCGCAGCCGGGCATGCGCTGGCTGCTGCCGCTCGAGTGGTTCCGGTTCAGCTGGTACTTCCTGGTCAGCCGGCACGACGCGGCCGGCTGGCGCGAGTGGCGCCGGCTCACGCACGAGGGCCGCTCGGAGCACTTCACCCGCCGGTAGGCCGGCCCTCGTCGATGCCGAACGCGGCGGCCCAGCTCCGCGGCGAGGTCAGCTGCTCCAGGTGTTCGCGGTACTCCTTCTGCAGCCGCGGGAACTCCCGGTACAGCTTCAGGTGCACCGACACCGAGTGCCGCAGCATCCGCCAGAAGGTGTCCTTCTCGCGCCTGCGGAAGGTGACCCCGCGCCCGTCGGCCGTGCCGACGGTCGCGCTGTCGAGCCGCGACAGGAGGAACCAGCGGGCGTCCTGCGCGCTGATGTTCATCTGCGGCCGCTCGGCGGCGTCGGGCTTCGGGTCGCGCAGGTTGTGCACGAGCGCCTCGAGCAGCGTGCGACCGATGGACAGCGGCGTGGTCGGCGGCTTCATGTACCGCTCGGCCTTGATCGCGCCCATCGACGGCAGCGGCAGGTCCGACGACGACCCCACCACGTGGCCGTCCGGGTAGTCACCCTGGTGCTCGAGCGCCGTGGGCAGCGCTGTCGGCAGCAGCGGGAAGAGCCGATCGGGTCCGGCGAGGAAGTCGTCGTAGGCGCGGTGGTGCAGTGCCGCGGTCGCGTACTGCAACATGATCAGGAACTTCAGGTCGAACTTGAAGGTGTCGAGCAGCAGCTTGCCGCCGCGCTTGAACGGCGTGTGCAGGGCGGCGGCGACCAGCCGGTTGCGGGTGTGGAAATACGCCTGCCAGCCGGCGGTGTCGTCCTTGTCGCTCCAGGACAGGTGCCAGACGGCGACACCCGGCAGCGTCGCGGTCGGGAAGCCGTGCTCACCGGCGCGCAGGCCGTACTCGGCGTCGTCCCACTTGATGAACAACGGCAGCGCAAGGCCCAGCCGCTCCACGACGACCCGCGGGATGAGGCACATCCACCAGCCGGTGTAGTCGACGTCGATCCGCCGGTGCAGTTCGGGGGCCTTGCGGAGGTTCTTCTTCGCGAAGTCGTGGGCGTACTCGGTGTTCGGTGCCGCCCGCCAGAAGAACCTGTCCCGGGCGACGACCTCACCCATGGTGTGCAGCACCGAGCGCTCCTGCAGGGCCAGCATCTGGCCGCCGACGAGCATCGGGCTCTTGGCGAACCGGGCGAAGGCGTACGCCCGGGCGATGCTGTCGGGCTCCAGGAGCACGTCGTCGTCGAGCAGGATGTGATGCGTCGCGTCGGTATGCGCGAGCATCTCGTGCATCGTGCGCGAGAACCCCCCGCTGCCACCGAGGTTGGGCTGCTCGACCAGCAGGAGCCGCCCGCCGAGCGCCTCGGCCGCGACGGAGAAACCCTCGGCGTCGCGGACCTTCTTGTTCCCCTGGTCGGCCACGACGACGGCCGAGATCAGCTCCTTGACCACGGGGTCGCCGGCGAGCGCGGCCAGCGCAGCGACACAGTCGTCGGGCCGGTCGTAGGTGCAGATCCCGATGGACAGCCGGGTCTCCTCGGCGGGGGCCTCGTCGGCCGACCAGGCGGCCGAGTGCACGGTGAAGGGCTGGTCGTCGGCGGTGACGTCGAACCAGTACCAGCCGCCGTCCTCGAACGGCGTCAGGTCCAGCTCGAACTCCAGGGACCGCTGATCGCCCGCAGTGGTCGCACCGGTGACATGGATGATGCTGCCGTCGGCCTTGGACCGGTAGACGTCGATCCGCCCCGGTCCGGACACCCGGAGACCCAGGATGACCGTCCGCAGCCTCGTCCACCGCCGCCAGTAACTCGCCGGGAACGCGTTGAAGTAGGCGGCGAAGGACACCTCGTCCCCGGCCGCCACCGTGGCCTCCGAGCGGCTGGGCGACTTCACCCGGCGGCTGTCGTTCTCGTCGACGTACAGGGCGCGGACCTTCAGCGGGTCGCCGGGCCGCGGCAGGATCACCCGCTGCAGCAGGGTGACGGCCTTGGCCGACTGCAGCCGGTCGGCCGACGGCTCGCTGACCCGCTCGGGCGAGACGGGCGAGTTGGTCGTCGTGGTCATCGTTGCGTGGTCCCCAGGTTCTCGGTGGAGCGGTCGGTGGTCCGGTCAGTCCTCGAGGCGGCCGTCGAGCGGGCCGCCCTCGTCGAAGAACGGACGGATGCGGTTGTCGAACATCGAGAGCGCCGACCCGATCGCCATGTGCATGTCCAGGTACTTGTAGGTACCGAGCCGGCCGCCGAAGAGCACCCGCCGCTCGGCCGCCTCCTGCTTCGCCAGTTCGCGGTAGCGCTCGAGCTTGGCTCGGTCCTCCGGCGTGTTGATCGGGTAGTACGGCTCGTCGCCGGTCTCCGCGAACCGGGAGTACTCCCGGACGACGACCGTCTTGTCGTCGGGGTACTTCCGCTCGGGGTGGAAGTGCCGGAACTCGTGGATCCGGGTGAACGGCACGTCCTCGTCGGCGTAGTTCATGACCGACGTCCCCTGGAAGTCGCCGATCGGCAGGACCTCCTGCTCGAAGTCCAGGGTGCGCCAGCCCAGCTCCCCGGCCTCGTAGCCGAAGTACCTGTCGATGGGGCCGGTGAAGACGACAGGCACGTCGGGCAGCTCGTCGCGGACGTCGAAGAAATCGGTGGACAGCCGCACCTCGATGTTCGGGTGTTCGGCCATCCGCGACAGCCACGCGGTGTAACCGTCGACCGGCAGGCCCTCGTAGGTGTCGTTGAAGTAGCGGTTGTCGAAGGTGTAGCGGACGGGCAGGCGGGCGACGACCGCGGCGGGGAGCTCCGTCGGGTCGGTCTGCCACTGCTTCTTCGTGTAGCCGCGGATGAACGCCTCGTAGAGGGGGCGGCCGATCAGCGAGATCGCCTTCTCCTCCAGGTTGGCCGCGTCGGCCGTCTCCACCTCCGCGGCCTGCTCGGCGACCAGCGCCCGCGCCTCGGCGGGGGAGAAGCTGCGGCCGAAGTAGGCGCAGATGGTCTGCAGGTTGATCGGGAGGGGGTAGGTCTGCCCGTCGTAGATCGAGAAGACCCGGTGCTGGTAGTTCGTGAACTCGGTGAACCTGTTGACGTACTGCCAGACCCGCTCGTTGGAGGTGTGGAACAGGTGCGCCCCGTAGCGGTGGACCTCGATGCCGGTCTCCGGCTCGGGCTCGGAGTATGCGTTGCCGCCGATGTGGTCGCGGCGGTCCAGGACGAGGACGCGCCGGTCGAGCTCGGAGGCTGCCCGCTCGGCGACGGTGAGGCCGAAGAAGCCCGACCCGACGACGACGAGGTCAACAGCGCCGGATGCCATGCTGATCGACAGTACCGGCGTCTGCTGAACCCGACCGCCGGGGAGCCGGAGCGGTCACCCGTCCGGGGACCTGCCTCGGGCCACCCGCCCCCGCCACGTAGGGTCGCGGGGTGGCTGAGGGGACGGCGCCGGCGCCGCTGCGCGTCGTCGTCGTCACCTACTCGCCGGGGGAGTCGCTCACCGGATTCCTGACGACGCTGCGGGCGGCGACCACGCGCGCCGTCGACGTCGTCCTGGCCGACAACGGCTCCACCGACGGGGTTCCCGAGCGGGCCGCGGCGGCGGCCGCGGACGTGCGCCTGCTGTCCACCGGCGGCAACGTCGGCTACGGCGCCGCCGCCAACGCCGGGCTGGCCGACCTCCGCACCGGCTGGGCGCTGGTGGCCAATCCCGACGTCCGCTTCGAGCCCGGCGCCGTGGACGAGCTGCTCGCCGTGGCCGCGCGCTGGCCCCGGGCCGCGACGGTCGGCCCGGCCATCCGCACCCCGGACGGTGAGCTGTACCCGTCCGCGCGCGACCTGCCGTCGCTGTCCACGGGTATCGGGCATGCGCTGCTCGGGTGGATCTGGCCGGCCAATCCGTGGACCGCCCGGTACCGCCGGGAGCGCGAGGCGCCGCGCGAGCGCGCCGCGGGCTGGCTCTCCGGCTCCTGCCTGCTGGTCGACCTCGAGGCGTTCTCCTCCGTCGGCGGGTTCGACCCGGGCTACTTTATGTACTTCGAGGACGTCGACCTGGGCGAGCGGCTGGCGGAGCGGGGCTGGCTGCACGTGTACGCCCCCTCCGCCGTCGTCGTCCACGAGGGCGGGCACGCCACCCGGCGGCAGCCCCACCGGATGCAGCGGGTGCACCACACCAGCGCGCTCCGGTACCTGTCCCGGCGCTACCCGGGCCCCGCCCACGCGCCGCTTCGGGCGCTCCTGCGGGTGGGGCTCGGCGCCCGGATGCTGCTGTCCTACGTCAGCGCACGGGTCGGCGCGGGCGCGGCTCCGCAGCGGTCGGCCGCGGAGCTGCCCGCCCGGCAACGCGGCCTGCTGCGGGGGCGGGGGCGGACCAGGCCACAAGGACGGTGACGGAGCGGACATGCGGCACGCAGTGATCATGGCGGGTGGATCGGGGACGCGGCTGTGGCCGCTGTCGCGGGCCGACCGCCCCAAGCAACTGCTCGACGTCCTCTCGGACGGCGAGGTGACCGGCGGGGGAGGCGGCACGCACTCGCTCCTGGCCGAGGCCTGGGGACGCCTGGCCGCCGTCCTGCCGGAGGACAACATCTGGGTCTGCACGGCGGCGCGCTACGCCGGGCAGGTGCGGGAGACCCTCCCGGCGCTGCGGCCGGGCCGGCTGGTGCTCGAGCCCGTGGCGCGGGACACGGCCAATGCCGTGGGCCTGGCCGCGGCCCTGGTCGCCGACGTCGATCCCGACGCGGAGCTCGCGGTCGTGAGCGCGGACCACGTGATCCGGCCGGTGGAGCGCTTCGCCGCCGTCCTGCGGACCGCCTACGACGCGCTGGCGGTCCGCCCGCGGGCACTGGTCACCCTCGGCATCCGGCCGACCTCGCCGGCGACCGGGTTCGGCTACGTGCGGCGCGGCGAGCCGACCGGGATCCCGGGTGTCTCGGAGGCGGCCGCCTTCCGGGAGAAGCCCGACCTCGCCACCGCCGAGAGCTATCTGGCGTCGGGTGAGTACCTGTGGAACTCCGGCATGTTCGTCTGGCGCGCGTCCACCGTGCTCCAGGCCCTCGCCCGGCACCTGCCCGAGACCGCCGACGCGCTGTCCAGGATCGTGGCCGTGCCCCCCGGCGCCGATCGCGACGCCGTCCTCGCTGAGGTCTTCCCCACCCTGCCGAAGATCAGCGTCGATTACGCAGTGCTCGAGCCGGCCGCCGCCGAGCCCGGCCGGGTACTGGTCGCCGACCTGGACGTCGACTGGCTGGACATCGGCTCCTGGCCCGCACTGGCGCAGACCCTGGCGCAGGAGAACGGCAACATGGTCCGCGGGCTGGTGGTGGCCGTCGACGCCGCCGGCAATGTCCTCTTCAGCGACGACCCCGACCACCTCGTCGCCGTCGCCGGGATCCGCGACAGCATCGTGGTGCACACCGCCGACGTCACGATGGTGTGCCCGGTTGCCGATGCGGAAAGGGTCAAGGATCTCCTCGCGGCGGTGAGCCGGCGGCTGCCAGGACGGTTCGAGTGAGCGGTCGGTCCGGCACTGCCGGTGCTCGTGTGACCTGAGAGGCGACTGCGGCGACGGCCTGGATCAGGTACTGCGCGTCCTGCTGCGGCGGGGGCCGCTCTGGTTACAGTCGGTTGTGATGAACACGCTCACAGTGGTCGAGCCGACCGCTCCGTCGACGGTTTCACCGGTCGCGGAGGACGGGTTCGCGGACGTCGTCGTCATCGTCCGCGTGTACAACGAAGCCCCGGTCGTCGGCGGGGTCATCGCCGAACTGATGGCGGCCGGCATCTCCGTCGTCGCCGTCGACGACGCCAGCACGGACGGCTCGGCCGGGGAGATCGACCGCACCGGCGCCCTGCGCGTCTCGCACCCGATCAACCTCGGTGCCGGCGGAGCCCTGCAGACGGGCCTGGAAGCGGCGCTGAAGTTCACCGACGCCAGGTACATCGGTTGCTTCGACGCCGACGGTCAGCACCAACTGGTCGACCTGATCGGCATGATCCGGACGATCCGGCAGGGCTACGACGTCGTCATGGGCTCCCGGTTCCTGGACGGGAAGACCGAGATGAGCCCACTGCGCCGGTTGATCCTCCGGACGGCGACCAAGGTCTTCAACCGTGGCGCGGGGACCCGACTCACCGATGCCCACAACGGTCTTCGGCTGATGACCCGCGAGGTCGCGGCAGCGACCCGGCTCACGCAGACCGGCATGGCCTACGCCTCGGAGCTCGAGCGTCAGCTCACGCGCCCCGGGCACCGGCTGACCGAGTTCCCCGTGCACATCCTCTACACGGAGTACTCGAAGTCCAAGGGGCAGCCCCTCCTGAACAGCGTGAACATCCTCGCGGACACGATCGCCCACCGGCTCGGCAGCGGACGGGCCGCGCTGTGATCATCAAGGCGCTCCTCATCCCGGCGCTGCTGATGGCCGTGGTCTTCTCGCTCCGGGCTCGCGCGTCGCTGCGGGGCCAGGCGCGCCGCAAGGTGATCGCCGTCCTCACCGTCCTCGCCGGCGCCACCGCGGTCGCGTTCCCGACGCTCCTCCAGGACGTCGCCGACGCCGTCGGTGTCACGCGCGGAACCGACCTCCTGACCTACGGTCTGGCGCTGGTGATCCTCTACCTCGTCGGCAGCACCAGCGTGCGGTTCCGCGAGCAGGAGTCCCGCTTCGTACGCCTCGCGCGACAGGTGGCGCTCGCCGAGGCAGAGGCGCGCCTGGCCTCCGCGCGCCAGGCCTAGTACCGGAACAGCCGACCTTCCTGGCGCCGGGACCGGACGGTGATGTCCCGTCCCGGCGTCCGGCTCTGCGGGAACGGTGGGCCGAGCCGGACATCGCCGCGGGTCGACGGCGAGCATGCAGCGGCCAGTCGAGCACGCTGAGGCCGGTGGACCGATCGGGCTGCCGAGCCAGGGCGTGCGTGCCGGCCGTCGTCCCGCCCCGTCCTCGCCTCGACCACGGGCCGCCGGTGACCGGCACGTCCACAGCCGAGCGACGCACCGATGAGCGGAGGGGCGGTGGGCCCGCTGATCAGGGCTGGACCCGACCGGCGGCGGACTCCTCGACCAGCCGGTCGCCTGGCGTCCGGGCGGCAGCCGGCTCCTCCTGACCCCGGCGGCCGAGCAGCAGGAGGCCGAGCCACAGGAGGACCGTGAGGGCCGTCGTGAACACGTAGCACCAGAGGGCCCCCGCGACCGAGCCGAGGACGGCGCCGGTGATCGGGACCGAGATGGCGAAGACGGTGTGCGAGACCCGGCCCAGGATCAGCCGCCGGTGGCTGACGTGCATCCGGGCGAAGATGTTGAACACGTAGGTCAGGAACTGCAAGCCCAGGAAGAGCCCGCACGGCAGCGCGAATCTGCTCAGCGCCACGAGGACCGGACTGAACGACAACGCCAGCGGCACGACGAAGGTGAGCGCTGCGTAGACGGCTCCGCAGAACAGCGCCGCGACCGCGAACAGGGCCGCGACCACCGGTACGCCGGTCACCCGCCTGAGGCGGATCTGCGACAGGTTCGGCCGCACCGGATCGATCAGCAGCTGCACCGGGACGGACAGGCTGGACATGCTCCGGTAGATGCCGAAGTTGTGCAGCCCGAGGATCGGTGCCAGGAGCAACGGTGTGCCCGCGGCGCCGGCGTCCATGAGCAGCGACTCGCTGAGCAGTGCCCGCACCGTGGGGGCATTCCTCCGACACCAGGACGCCGTCCCGCCACCACCGAGAGAACCGCCCAGGTAGAAGGCGGCGGAGGCGATGGCGGACGCGGCCCATGCACACAGCACTGCCGTCAGCAGCGGCTCCCCGGCCATCCGGAACCCGAGGAGGGAGCCGGCAAAGGTGAGCACGGAGACCGCGTCGGAAGGGACGACGGCGCGCGGGCCGCGGGCGACCGCGTGGTGGTACCGCGCGCCCTGCCGGTACAGGGTCGCGCCCGTCGCGACCGCCATCGCGACGGCCGGGAGGGGTGCTCCGAAGGTGGCCCAGCCGGCCGCGAGCGTCACCAGCGCCGAGACGGCGCAGACGGTCGACAGCGCGCCGGCGTAGTCGGCCCACCGACCGGCGCTGGACCCGGCGCCCCGCAGGCGCGCCCAGGTGTCGCAGACCGCCGAGAGCACGACCGACCAACCCTCGGCGTACACGAGGTAGACGAGGGAGAATGCGCCGTAGTCGCTGACCGGCAGGAGCAGGACCGCGATGAACGGGACCAGGGCGGCGCTCAGCCCACCGGTCACCGACGAGACGGCCAGGAGGACCCGCGTCGCCAGGGTCGTTCCGCGCCGCTGGGAGGGGGCCTCGCCGGCCGGGAGGGGGCCAGGGAGGTCGACGTCGGGCCGGGCGTCCGGCGGGGGCATACCGGGGCGGCCGTCCTTGGCGCGCGCGGCAGGAAGGGACATGGATGATCTCCGTGGTCGCCCAGCCTCCGTGGACAGTGGCCCGGGAAGCTCGAGTCGGCGAGTCGCGATACCTGAGCGCGACTGTGCGAGCACTCACCGTACCTTCTGCGGCGTCCTCCCGGGCCATCTCCCGGACAGTTGCGGACCGGTCCGCCTCATCAGTCACATCCTCACCGGCGCCCCGGAATGCCGCGGATCGTCGGTTACCATGACTGCACTCGAACACTGACCGCGACCGGACGCCTACGGAACGATTCGGACGCCACGCTTCCGGTCGACCGCTCTCACGCAGGGCGTGGTTCATCGACCGGTCGGCGGGCAGTCGCCCGGTCTACGTGAAGGGCACAATGCGCGCACTGATCGCCGCTCCGTACTACCCGCCGCACCTCGGGGGCATCGAGCGCTACAGCGCGGGTGTGGCCACCGAACTCCGCCGTCGGGGATGGTGGGTCGACGTCGTCCACTCGGTGACCGACGGATCCGCACTTCGTCGGACCGGCCCCGCCGGGGAGGCACTGCTCGGCCTCCCCTCGCGAGAGGTCGCGGGCCGGCTGCCCGTCCCGCTGCCCGGCCGGCGTACCACCGCCCAGCTGCGCGAGATCCGCCGCGCGCGTTACGACTTCACGCTCATCCAGTCGCACCTGTTCCTGTCGAACCTGCTGGTTGCGCGGGCCGTCGGGCCCGAGCACACGGTCTGGCTCAACCTCGGCTCCGGTCACGTTCCGGCCGGCGGCCGGCTGGCCGACCGCCTCGTGGCCGGCTACGAGCACGTGCTGGCAAGCCGGCTGCGCAGGCGCGTGGGCGTGGTCGCCGGCGTCTCCGAGGAGGCTGCCGCCTGGCTCGAGCACCTGTCCGTGCGCACGCGCGCGAGCGTGGGAAACGCCGTCGACGGGGTGTCCCCGGCCCGGGACGGCCGGCGCCCCGGCCCGCTCAGGCTCCTCTACGTGGGTCGGCTCGAGCCCGGCAAGGGAGCGTTGGAGGTCATCCGCCTCGTGCACGGCCTCCCGGCCTCGGTCCAGGTCGAGCTGACCGTCTGCGGGGGCGGGACACTCGCACGCGAGGTCGAACTCGAGACGCGGGCATCCACTCGTAGCGTGGAGATCACCGGCGCGATCCCGTACGAACAGGTGCGCGCGCGCCTCGCGGACGCTGACGTGCTCGTGTACCCCTCCACCTACCCGGAGGGCTTTCCCACGATCTTCCTCGACGCCGGGGCGGCGGGGTGCCCGGTGCTCACCTACCCGGTCGGCGGGAGCAGGGAGCTCCTCGGGCGCGGCGGAGGCTGGCGGGTCGCCGACGCGCCGGCGGCCGCCGCCCGGCTCCAGGAGCTGGCCGACCGGCCCACGCTGGCCACGCAGGCCGGCGAGGACCTCAGACGCATCGTCCGATCGACATACACGTGGCAGGCCGTCGTCGACCGCCTGCTGCGACTGGGAGGGGTTTCAGAATGACGACCGACGTGGTCCTCGTGGGATCGGGGAACATCACCAACCGCCGGCACATCCCTGCGCTGGCTTCGCTCGGCAAGCAGGTGCGGGTCACCGGCGTCGCGGGGCTGCACCCCCCTCGTGTCGCCAGCACCGCGCTCGCGGTGGAGAAGCTCAGCGGCAGCACGGGGCGCGAGGTCCACACCCTCGTCGGCGACCTGCAGAGCGCCGACATCCCCGACTGGATCAGCGGGGCGGACGTCATCGTCGTCGGAACGCCCCCGCGCACCCACGCCGCGCTGACGGCGCGCCTGGCCCTGGCCGCGCCCGCCAGCACCCTGCTGGTCGAGAAGCCGCTCGTCGTGTCGACCGCCGACCGTGAGGAGGTGAGCGCCTTCGCCGACCGGACCCCCCCGGTGGCGGTCATGCACAACTTCCAGTTCGCGGACGGGTTCCGTCGCGCACTGGCGATGGTCCAGGACGGCTCCATCGGGTCGCTGCGTTCGGTGCAGGCCTATCAGTGGAGCACCAAGGCCCGGAAGCTGCCGACCTGGTACCACGATCTGCCCCTGGGGCTCTTCTGGGACGAGGGCGCGCACTTCTTCTACCTCCTGGAGGCCATCGTCGGCGAGCTCAGCCAGGTCAGTGCCTCGGCCTTCCCGTCGAAGGAACCCGGCGACCCCACCCCCTCGGTGCTGCTCGCCAGCTACACCAGCAGCGCCGACGTCCCGGTCGAGGTCTCCATGCACTTCGATGCCGGGATCTCCGAATGGGGCATCGTCCTGTGCGGTGACCGCGGCACCGTGCTGTACGACCTGTTCCGGGACGTCGTGGTGCGGCTGCCCTACGACGGGGATCACAACGGCAAGGAGGTCCTCCGGACGTCGGTCCTTGCGACGGCGCGGCACTGGGGCGGCGTCGTGTCCAACGGCTTCCGCATGGTGCGCGGGAACCTCCACTACGGCGTGAACCGCGTCATGTCGGACGTCGTGGCGGCCTCCGGCGGGGCGCCGCTGGACGAGCGGATCAGCCTGCGGTCCGGGTTGCGGATCACCGAGTACATGCGCGGGCTGGCGGACACCGTCCTCACGGCGAGCCGCTGAGCGGGACCGGGTGGTGCGGAGTGCGACCGCACCGCACCACCCGGAGGCTCCGCCCCCGAAGCAGCCGCTAACGTCCGCCGCATGAAGAGCTTCGACGTCGCTGCCGTGGTCTCGGGAGGAGCCTCCGGGCTCGGTGAGGCCACCACGCGGGAACTGGTCGCCAGGGGCGCGGCCGTCACGATCCTCGACCTCCAGGAGGACCGCGGGCGGGCGCTGGCCGAGGAGCTGGGCGGGCACACCACGTTCGTCCGCACCGACGTGACCGACGACGCGTCCACGCGCGCCGCGATCGAGGAGGCGACCGGCAAGGACCGCCCGCTCCGGATCGCGGTCAACTGCGCGGGCATCGGGTGGGCGCAGCGCACGGTCGGCCGCGACAACTCCCCCCACGACCTCGACCCGTTCGTGAAACTGGTCATGGTCAACCTGGTCGGCACCTTCAACGTGCTCCGGCTCGCGGCCGCAGCGATGGCGGAGACCGAGCCGCTCGAGGACGGCGAGCGCGGCGTCGTCGTCAACACCGCCTCGATCGCCGCCTACGACGGGCAGATCGGCCAGATCGCCTACGCGGCGTCCAAGGGCGGGATCGTCGGGCTGACGCTGCCGGCAGCCCGCGACCTGTCGAACGTCGGCGTACGGGTGTGCACCATCGCCCCGGGCCTCGTCGACACGCCGCTGCTCGGCAGTCTCCCGGCAGAGGCCCGGCAGGCGCTCGCGGCGGGCATACCCTTCCCGAAGCGCCTCGGCCGACCGGCCGACTTCGCCCAGCTGGCGCTCGACGTGATCGAGCACGGCTACCTCAACGGCGAGGTCATCCGGATGGACGGCGCGCTGCGCATGGCCCCTCGCTGATCTTCCCCGGGAGCGCCTCCTGAGCACCGCCCTCGCCGCCGGCTCCGCAGCGGGTCCGGCCGCCCCCTCCTTCGAGGACGTCTTCCGGCCGGACTGGCCCGTCGACGTGCGGCAGGCCCTGTCCCGGGACCGGCGGGGGGCCGGTGACCCGACGTTGCGCTACGCCGACGACGGTGTCTGGCGGACCACGACGACGGCAGCCGGCCCGGCCACGGTCCGGTTGGTGGCCGCGGCGGGCGAGGTCCGGGTCGAGGCGTGGGGCCCGGGGGCGGCCGAGGCGGGCGCGGCCGTCCCCTCGTGGCTCGGCGCCGAGGACCGGCCGGACGGCTTCGACGCCGGGCGGCACCCGCTCGTGGACCGGCTGCACCGCCTTTCCCCGTGGCTGCGGCTGGGCCGAACCGGGCGGACCTGGGACGCGCTGGTCCCCGCCGTCCTGGAGCAGAAGGTCACCGGCATCGAGGCGCACCGGACGTTCCGCGAGCTGCTGCGCCTGGCCGGGGAGCCGGCACCGGGTCCGGCCCCCGCGGGGATGCGGGTGCTCCCGACCGCCGACCGGGTGCTGGCGGTGACCGACTGGCAGTGGCACCGCTGTGGCCTCGACGGCGCCCGGCGGCGGGCGCTGCGGGCGGTCGCGAGCGTCGCCGGGCGCCTGGAGGCGGCCGGATACGACTCCGGGACCCTCCAGCGGCGGCTGCGCTCCGTGCCGGGCATCGGCGTCTGGACGGCCGCCGAGGTGGTGCAGCGCACGCACGGCGATCCGGACACGGTCAGCTACGGCGACTACCACCTGAAGAACCTGGTGGGATGGTCGCTGGCCGGCCGCAAGACCGATGACGACGGCATGCTGGAACTGCTGGAGCCCTGGCGGGGGCACCGGCAGCGGGTGGTCCGGCTGCTGGAGATCGGCGGCCGGATGCCTCCCAAGCGCGGGCCGCGGATGGCGCCGACGGACTACCGGGCCATCTGACTACCGGGCCATCTGACTACCGGGCCATCCGACTACCGGGCCATCCGACTACCGGGCCGCCCGATGCAGCTCGGCGTAGCGGGCGGCGCACTGGTCCATGGTGGGCAGCAGTCCCTGCTCCTGCGCCTGGGCCAGCGTGGGTGCGTCCCGGTCCTTGGCGGAGAGCTCGAACTCCACGTCGTCGGGCCAGGGCAGGTCGAGCGCGGGGTCCATGGGCGAGATGCCGAACTCGCGGCCCGGTGAGTAGCCCGTGGAGACCAGGTACGTCACCGAACTGCCGTCGGTCAGCGACAGGAACGCGTGTCCCAGCCCCTCGGCCAGGTAGAGCGCGCGTGGCCGCTCGCTGTCGAGGAGGACGGAGTCGTGCACGCCGAAGGTCGGGGAGCCGACGCGGATGTCGACGACGACGTCGAGGACCCGGCCGGACGGGCAGTAGACGTACTTGGCCTGCCCAGGTGGGACGAGGGCGAAGTGGACGCCGCGGAGGACCCCCCGGGCGGAGACGCTGTGGTTGGCCTGGGCGAGCGTGAGCCCGAAACCGGTGGCCCGGGTCAGCGTCTCGGCCTTGTACCACTCGGTGAACCGGCCGCGGGCGTCCCCGTGGGGCACCAGGTCCAGCACGTAGCTGTCGGGGACGGCGAGTTCGCGGATCTCCACGGTGCGGACGCTATCGAACAGTCATCAGCGCTCAGCCCGCCGGCGTTCCCAGCCAGAGGCGGCCCACCAGCGAGGACCCGCCCGGCGTCCCGACGGGTTCCCACCGGGTTCGCCAGCCCTCCGCGTGCAACTGCACGATGGCCGCGCCCACGAGCGCGCCCAGGTTCAGCGCGGACGTCGTCGTGAAGCGGTCGGGCAGGTGGACGTCGACGACGCCGTCACCCTCGCCCCCGACCCGGACGACGACCGGGAACTCCGGCAGCGCCTCGCTGGCGATCCGGAACGCCTCGGCGACCGCCTCGAGCTCGCCCTCGCGCGGGACCAGGTCCGCGCCGGGTGCGCGGGCGCCGACCAGGTCACGGCTGCCGTAGGGAAAGAGGTCGCCGGGCCCCAGCCGCACCAGGGGCCGGGTGCCGGTGTCCGGTTCCGCGTGCCCGTAGGTCAGCCCTCGGACGACGGCGACGGGAACGCCGGAGAGCTTGCCCTTGACCAGGTCTGCCGCGGACGCGAGCTCGTCCACCACGGCGACCTGCGTCGTCTCCAGCCGGTTGCCGTGAGCGTCCACAGCGCCGCGATGGTCGTCGAGCGCGGGGATGCCCGCGGCGCCCACCGCCACGTCGGCCAGCCCCTCCCGCCAGGTGCGGCCGAAGGTGTCGCTCACCACCACGGCGACGTCCACTCCGAGCAGCTCGCCGAGCCGGGCGCGCAGGGCCCGGGCGGAGGCGTCGGCGTCCTCGGGGAGCAGGACCAGGGCGTCCTGGGCGACGTTCGAGGCGTCGATCCCGGCGGCCGCCACCACCCAACCGTGCCGGGTCTCGACGATCCGGAGGGGGCCCCGCCGGGCGACCACGCGCACGGATTCCGCATCGATGGCGCGCTGCCGCGCCGCCTCGCGGTCGGTTCCCGGTTCGACCCGGATCAGCCGGCCCTCCGCCTTCGAGACCACCTTGGAGGTGACGACGACGACGTCGCCGTCGGCCAGCCATGGCGCTGCCGTGGCCACGGCAGCGGCCAGGTCGTCGCCGGGGCCGAACTCGGGCAGTCCCCGGACGGGGTGGACCGAGAGACCGGGCGGAACGGCCCGCTCCAGGGCGTTCCCGCGCCTGCGAGCGGACCCAGGTGGTGGTCCTTCCTCAGACACCGGCGGCCTCGAGGGCGGCGCGCGCGAGCGCGGCCGTGGTCTCGGGTGACGACATGAGCAGCGGGACCTTCCGGACGTCGGCTCCGGGGATCTCGGCGCGGTCGTCCGGTGCCACCAGCCACGCGTCGAGCAGGCCGCCGGTGGACCGGGCGCCGTAGTGCCGGCCGACCCCCTCGGCGCTGACGTCGATGCCCAGCACCGGGAGGCAGCGGTCGGCCATGCCCCGGACGACCTCCCCGCCGATGATCGGGGAGATCCCGACGATGCGGCCCGGAGCGGCGAGCAGGGCGTCGCGCATGCCGGGGACGCCGAGGATCGTGCCGATCGAGACCACGGGGTTGGACGGCGCGAAGAGCACGGCGTCGGCCGCGGCGAGGGCCTCGGCGACGCCGGGCGCCGGGGTGGCGGTGTCGGCCCCCACCTGGACGAAGGCCGAGGGCTCCAGCTCGGCCCGGTGCCGCACCCACCACTCCTGGAAGTGGATGGCCTGCTGGCGGCCCGTGTCCGGATCGGTCACGACCACGTGGGTCTCGACCCGCTGGTCGCTCATCGGGAGGACCGTCACCCCGGGCTGCCAGCGGTCGGCGAGCGCGGCGGTGACCTGCGAGAGGGGGTAGCCGGCGTCGAGCATCCGGGTGCGGACGAGGTGGGTCGCGAGGTCGCGGTCACCCAGGCCGAACCAGGTGGGCTCGGCCCCGTACGCGGCGAGCTCCTCCTTGACCGTCCAGCTCTCCCCCGAGCGCCCCCAGCCGCGCTCCTCGTCGATCCCGCCGCCGAGGGTGTAGACGACGGTGTCGAGGTCCGGGCAGATGCGCAGACCGTGCATCGTGACGTCGTCCCCGGTGTTCACGACCGCCGTGACCTGGCTCCCCCCTGCGACCGCACGCACCCCGCGTAGAAACCGGGCCCCTCCCACCCCTCCGGCAAGAACGATGATCTGCACGAAAACCATCGTGCCCCATAGGCATTTGTCTACTGATGACAGGGCGTGTCGGGCCATGCCGCGACTGACTGTGGATGTGCTGTGACGCATGGGATGTGTGGGATGTCGCGTTACACCTGACGGAGTTGACGACCGAACAACGACACGCGTGTAATTCCCGCGGTGTCATCGAGTGCAACGCGGTCCGAGAACGGCTCGGGGGACGCGCACCGGGGACGAGAGCGAGAGGGGACGCGTCATGGCCGAGGTGTCGTGGTTGAGCGATTACGTGGGCGCATCCGAGCGGTCCACCGACCGTTTGGGGGCGGGCGCGGGCCAGGGCTTCGCGGGCCAGGGCTTCGGTGCCCCGGCGCTGGGTGGACAGGCGTTCGGAGGCCCGGGCTTCGGCGGCCCGGGCTTCGGCGGCGGTCAGGGCATCGCCGGCTTCCTGGGCATCGGCCTCGAGGCCGACGCGCAGTCGTGGCAGGAGCGGGCCCTGTGCGCTGAGACCGACCCGGAGGCCTTCTTCCCCGAGAAGGGGGGCTCGACGCGGGAGGCCAAGAAGATTTGCACCGGGTGCGAGGTCAGGGCCGAGTGCCTCGAGTACGCGCTCTCCAACGACGAGCGCTTCGGCATCTGGGGCGGGCTCTCGGAGCGGGAGCGGCGCCGGCTTCGCCGCCGAGCCGTCTGACACCTCGCCGACCTGCACAGCCGCCTACGGGAAACCGTCGGCGGCTGTGGTCGTATGGGGGGGTGTTCACCCGGGTCGCCGACGGCCGCGCCCGAGTGGTCAGGGAGATCCGCGCCGCCGGGCCGTTGATGGATGCGCTGCGAGCGCCGGTCCGTCCCGCGGGCCGTGGCTCACGGCCGCGCTGAACAGTCGTTCCTGGTCGGCCCTGCCGGTCGCGTCGAGGCCGGGACTCGGGGCGGGGCCCGGACCGGGACGGCGGCCGATCGCCGTCGTGGTGGAGCCGGACCGGCAGGGCAGGCCGGTAGCGGTGGCGTTCCTCGTGCTGCGCCGTCGCGGCCTCGCGACCTGTGTGACGCTCCTCGGGCAGGACGCGGTGCCCGTCCCTGATGGCCGGCCCCCCTTGCGGCTGCTCGCCCGGGACGATGACTCCGGCGGACGCCTGGCGGCCGCGGTGCGGGAGCTGCTCGGCTCTCTCCGCGGCG
>JAODNJ010000344.1 GCA_025465155.1 Frankiales bacterium | reverse complement strand
CAAGGAAGAGACATGGCTGACTTCACCGCGGCCGACGTCAAGCGTCTCCGCGACGCCACCGGCGCCGGCATGATGGACTGCAAGAAGGCGCTCACCGAGGCCGACGGCGACTACGACAAGGCCGTCGAGCTCCTCCGGATCAAGGGCGCCAAGGACGTCGGCAAGCGCCTGGAGCGCTCGACGACCAACGGCGTCGTCGTCAGCAAGGACGGCGCGCTGCTCGAGCTCGACTGCGAGACCGACTTCGTCGCCAAGAACGCCGACTTCGTGAAGCTCGCGGAGCGGCTGCTGGACGTCGTCCTCGAGAAGAAGCCGGCCGACCTCGAGGCGCTGCTGAACACGCAGGTCGACGGCCAGACGGTGGGCGAGCTCATCGAGTCCGAGTCCGCGCGCATCGGCGAGAAGCTGGTGCTGTCGCGGTTCGTCGTCTTCGACGGACCGACCGCCACCTATCTGCACAAGCGGGCCACCGACCTGCCCCCGGCGATCGGTGTCGCGGTGCAGTACAACGGCGGCAGCGAGGACGCCGCGCGCAGCCTGGCGATGCACATCGCCGCCGCGCGCCCGCGTTACCTCACCCGCGACGAGGTCCCGGCCGACGCGGTCGAGACCGAGCGCCGGGTCGCCGAGCAGACGGCCAAGGAGGAGGGGAAGCCCGAGCAGGCGATCAGCAGGATCGTCGAGGGTCGGGTCAACGCCTACTACAAGGACTTCGTCCTGCTCGAGCAGCCGTCGATCACCGAGCCGAAGCGCACGGTGAAGCAGATCCTGGACGAGGCTGGTCTGACCGTGGACCGCTTCGCCCGCTTCGAGGTCGGCCAGGCCTGAGCCGCACCGACATGACCGCCCCACCGGCCCCGTCCCCCTCTGGGACGGGGCCGGTGGTGCGTGCGGCAGGATTCGCACGATCCGCGCGAGCAGAGGAGACCCGTTGACCGAGACCGTCCCGCTGTCCGCTCCCACCGCCTTCGAGCCCGCCGACGGCAGCGGCTACAAGCGGGTGCTGCTCAAGCTCTCCGGAGAGGCGTTCGGCGGCGGCGGCGTCGGAGTCGACTCCGGCATCGTGCAACAGGTGGCCGGGCAGCTGGCCGCGGTCGTGCACGGGGGAACCCAGGTGGCGATCGTCGTCGGCGGGGGCAACTTCTTCCGCGGCGCCGAACTCGCCCAGGCCGGCATGGACCGCCGGCACGCCGACTACATGGGCATGCTCGGCACGGTCATGAATGCCCTGGCCCTGCAGGCCTTCTGCGAGCAGGTCGGCCTGGAGACGCGCGTGCAGACCGCGATCACGATGGGGCAGGTCGCCGAGCCCTACATCCCGCGCAAGGCGGTCCGGCACCTCGAGAAGGGCCGTCTGGTCATCTTCGGCGCCGGTGCCGGCATGCCGTACTTCTCGACCGACACCGTGGCCGCCCAGCGGGCCCTGGAGATCGGCTGCCAGGTGCTGCTCATGGCCAAGAACGGGGTGGAAGGCGTGTACGACGACGACCCGCGCATCAACCCCGACGCGGTGCTGTACCGCGATCTCGACTACGCCACGGTGCTCGCCAAGCAGCTGAAGGTCGCCGACGCGACGGCCATCAGCCTGTGCATGGACAACGCCATGCCCATCGTCGTCTTCAACCTTCTCGAGGACGGCAACATCGCGCGCGCGGTCGCAGGTGAGAAGATCGGCACGCTGATCAGTTCGCCGTCCTGAGGGACGGCCGATCAGCGCAGCCGGACGAGGACGGCGGCGCCGCCGTCGCAGGAAGGAAGACCCGTGATCGACGACACCCTGCTCGATGCAGAAGAGCGCATGGACAAGGCCCTGTCGGTCGCACGCGAGGACCTGGGCTCGGTACGCACCGGTCGGGCCGCGCCGTCCATGTTCAACAAGATCATGGTGGACTACTACGGCGCCCCGACGCCGGTGCCGCAGATGAGCTCGATCACCGTGCCCGAGGCGCGGATGGCGGTCATCAAGCCCTACGACGCCAGCCAGCTGTCCGCCATCGAGAAGGCGATCCGCGACAGCGACCTCGGCGTCAACCCGACCAACGACGGCTCGCTCATCCGCGTGGTCTTCCCGCAGCTCACCGAGGAGCGCCGCCGCGACCTGGTGAAGATGGCCCGGGCCAAGGGTGAGGACGCCAAGGTGGCCATCCGCAACATCCGCCGCCGCAGCAAGGAGGAGCTCGACCGCATCGCCAAGGACGGCGAGGCGGGCGAGGACGAGGTGCGCCGCGCGGAGAAGGACCTCGACGACCTCACGGCGCAGCACGTCAACGGCATCGACGATGCGGTCAAGAACAAGGAAACCGAGCTGCTCGAGGTCTGAGCCTCGGCCTCCGTACCGATGACCCCGCCACCCCCTGCCGAGCGCCCGGGCACCCGCGAGCCCGGGACCGAGCCGCTGCCGCGCATCACCGCGCAGGTCGCGGAGCCGGGGAACGCCGACCCTCCCGCCGTCCCGCGCGCGCCGGTCTGGCCCGAAGGCGCCGGGCACGACACCGGCCCGCTCCGGGCCGTGGGCGCGCGGCCGGCCCCGCCCGCGTCGCCGCGACCCCCGTCGACCGACGCGGGTGAGCCCCCCGGCGCCCGGCCGGGAGGGCGGGCCGGCCGCAACCTCTCCGCGGCCATCGGCGTCGGCCTGGGCCTCGGCGCGGTCATCCTGCTGTCGCTGTTCATCTGGCGGCCGGCCTTCCTGGTGGTCCTCGGCGCGGCCGTGCTGATGGGGATCGTCGAGCTCACCCGCGCCCTGCACGCCGGGCCCTTCCGGCCCCCGCTGGTCCCCGTGCTCGTCGGCGCGGTTGCCATGGTCGTGCTGGCATGGACCCGCGGGCCGACCGGGTTGATGATCGCCTTCCTGTTCACGGTGCTCGCGGTCGTCCTCTGGCGCCTGGCCGAGGGTCCGACCGGATACCTGCAGGACACCGCGAGCGGCGTGCTCGTCGCTCTCTACGTCCCGCTGCTGGCCGGGTTCGCGGTGCTGCTGCTGGTCCCGTTCGACGGTGCGGGCCGCGTGCTCGTCTTCATCGCCACCGTGGTCTGCAACGACGTGGGCGGCTACGCCGCCGGCGTGCTGGCCGGCAAGCACCCCATGGCGCGCTCGATCAGCCCCAAGAAGTCCTGGGAGGGCTTCGCCGGCTCCGTCGTCGCCTGCATGCTCGTCGCCACACCCGTCATCTGGCTGACCTTCCACGGCCCCTGGTGGGGCGGCCTGGTGTTCGGAGCCGCGATCGCCGCGTCGGCCACCGTCGGCGACCTCGCCGAGTCGCTGATCAAGCGCGACCTCGGCATCAAGGACATGGGCGACCTCCTGCCCGGTCACGGCGGGATCATGGACCGGCTGGACTCGCTGCTGCCCTCGGCCGCGGTGGCCTACCTGCTGCTGTCGTCCCTCGTCCCCGCCTGACCCGCGCCGGGGTGCGTGGTGGACGAGCAGGTCCGGCGGACCGCGCGTGGGCTGCGCACGCCGATCTGGCCGGCCACATGGTCGACCGCCTCGCCGACGCCCTCGAGCTGATGCCGGAGGGCAGGGCCGCCGTCGTCTTCCACACCGCCGTCCAGCCCTACGCGCCGCGCGGCGGGCGGATCGACCGGTTCGCCGCCGGCCGAGGGACGATCGGCCGGTGACGGACGAGGAGCCCGGGCCGACCGAGTGGGGGAGCGGGCTCGACGTCGGCGTCGGCCCGTGGCCGGGGCCCTGGCCGGGGGATCCCCGCTACGACCCCGACCTGCTGGCGCACGGCGACCGGCGCAACGTCGCGGACCACTACCGCTACTGGACGGTGAACGCGATCGTCGCCGACCTCGACCGCCGGCGGCATCCCTTCCATGTGGCGATCGAGAACTTCGGCCACGACTTCAACATCGGCAGCGTCGTCCGGACGGCCAACGCCTTCCTCGCCGCCGAGGTGCACATGGTGGGGCGTCGTCGCTGGAATCGCCGCGGAGCGATGGTCACCGACCGCTACCAGCACCTGCGCCACCACGACGACGTCGCCGGCCTGGTGCGGTTCGCCGCGGGGGAGGGCCTGACCGTCGTCGCCGTGGACACCGGCCCGGGCGCGGTGCCCCTCGAGACGGCGGTGCTGCCGGAGCGCTCGCTGCTGCTGTTCGGTCAGGAGGGTCCCGGGCTCACGCGGGAGGCCCGGGCGGCCGCCGCGCTCACCGTCTCCATCACCCAGTTCGGCTCGACCCGGTCGATCAACGTGGGGGTCGCGGCGGGCATCGCGATGCACGCCTGGATCCGTCAGCACGCAGTCGAGCTGGGCGCTCCCTAAACGGATCGGTCCACCACCCGGCCGCGCCTCACCAACCGCGCCGTCCTCGTACGCCACCATAGCTGGTGGTCATGAACACATGACGCTACGTGATTGGGCGCGGGGAGGGGGCGGGACCGTGGAGGAGAGCCGTCCCGGCCGGCCCGAATCCGAGCCGTTCCGTCCTGCCGGTGCACCTGTGGCAGGCCCCGCCGTGCCCGCGGCGGAGGCCTCCGCCTCCGAGGGCGTGGTCGGGCTCGAGGGGACGCCGCCACGGGAATGGGACGAGCTGTGGTTGCCGTCATGGGTGACCGCCGCCTCGTGGGCCGTGGCGGCCGTGGCGGCCGAGCCGGACGTCGGTGCGGACGTCGAGGCCGAGAACCTCCTCGCGGCCGATCTCCGGGCCGTCGACCGCCTGGTCGCCGGGCTCCTCGGCGCGTCCGCCGGGGACCGTGTCCACGAACCGGAGATGGGTGAGCCGGATGTCTCCGAGGCCCCCGACGAAGCCGTCGTCGAGGACCCCGCCGTCCGCGAGACCGTCGTCCCGGAGCGCCGGAGCAGGGCCGATGACGACGACGGCGCAGGCTGGTCCCCCCTTCCCCGGGTGATGACCCCGCTCCCCCGGCGCCGGCCGCGGACCTGGCTGCTGACATCCCTGGCGCTGCTCGTCGCCGGCGGGCTGTTCGGGGCGTTCCTGTGGGTCACGGCCGCGCAGCGGCCCGCCCCGGCCGCCGCGGTCCGCGACGACCTCCAGCTCGGGGCTGCTCCGGGGCAACCGGGCGCACCCTTCGAGCTCGCGGCTCCACCGTCGCCGACGACAGGGCCGGGCGGCTCGCCGGCACCTGCGGCCTCGCTGACGCCGGAGGTGCCGCACGCGGCTGCGGTGGTCCGGGCGAGGACCGCCGTCCCCAGCCCCACGGCCGGGGTCGGCGCGTCCGGCCAGGACGGCACGGCGGAGCCGTCCGCGGCCACCACGACGGCGCCCGCGCCGTCGGCCGAGCCCCCGTCCGGGGGCCCGGTGCCGAACGGAGTGCCGTCCGGGGGCCCGGACCAGGGCGGTCCGTCGTCCTGTTCCCCGGCCGGCCCCACGGGCACCGGCACGGCGACCGCGAGTGCCCCGACCTCCGAGTCGCCGTCGCCGACATCGACGGCGGCGCCGACCGAAACCGTGGCTCCTCCCGAGACCTCGAGCCCGCCGTCGACGACGGCGCCGTCCGCCACGCCGTCGGCCACGTCGACGGCCACCTGCCCGGAGTGACCCCCCGGGCGCTTCCCCCGGTGATCGGTGTCTCGGCGCCGACCCCCGACGGGATGGGACGATGGAAAGCGCCATGACCGCCCTGCCCCTCGTCTTCGACGCCCCGCGCCGCGGGATGCCACCCCGACACCTCGCCGATCTCACCCGCGAGCAGGCCCGCGCGGCGGTCGGGGAGCTGGGGCAGCCGGCCTTCCGCGCCGACCAGCTCGCCCGGCACTTCTACCGCGGGGTCACCGACCCGGCGCAGATGACCGACCTGCCGTCCGATGCGCGGGAGGCGCTCGCCGGGGCGCTGCTGCCCGGGCTC
>JAODNJ010000337.1 GCA_025465155.1 Frankiales bacterium | reverse complement strand
TGCGCGGACCATCCGGGCCGTCGAGGGTGATCTGCCGTCGCCCGCCGCGATAGGCCTCCTCGACGGTGAGCGGCAGCTCCGCCTCCTGGTCGGCGCCACCCACCGAGGCCGCGCGTCCCCCACCTCGTCCGCCGAAGATGTCACCTAACAGGTCGTCGAAGTCGACGCCGCTGAATCCGCCCCCGCCGAAGCCGCCCCCGGCTCCGGTGAAACCGCCGCCGTCCGCATCCCCCGCGCCGGACGTCGACCAGCCGTACCGGCGCCCCCCACGAGGAGACGCCCCGCCACGTGCGCGGCCGGCCCCGGCGCCGACCCGCTCCTCCCAGTCCTCCGGCACCCGCCGGAAGTCCTCGCCGAACCGGTCGTAGCGCCGGCGCTGCTCGGGGTCGGACAGCACGTGATAGGCCTCGTTGACCTCCTTGAAGCGCTCCTCGGCCGCGGGGTCCTTGTTCACGTCGGGGTGGTTGGCCCGCGCCAGTCGCCGGTAGGCCTGCTGCAACTCGTCGGGCTCCGCGTTCCGCGACACCCCCAGGACGTCGTAGTAGTCGCGGGCCATCGGTTCAGCTGTCCGAGCGCTGGGCCACGGTCACGGCGGCCGGCCGCAGCGGGTGGTCCGTCGTGCCGTAACCGGGCCGGACGACGGCGGCCACCGCCCCCGGCGCCACCCCGCTGCTTCCCGCGTCGACCACGCCGACCACCTCGTGTCGCGCCGGATCGAACGGCACACCCGGCTCGTCCTCGCGCCGGAACCCCAGCCCGGACACCACCGCCAGTGCCTGCTCGCGCAACGTGCGGATGCCTTCGACGATCGAGCCGGGGTCCGCGTCGGCGTGCTCCAGCGCGCGGTCGAGGGTGTCCAGCACCGGCAGGAACGCCGCCGTCACCAGCTCCCGTTCCGCCGTCCGCTCCCGGCCGACCTCCCGGGCGTACCGCTTGCGGACGTTGTCCAGGTCGGCGAGGGCGCGACGCCAGCGGTCCTCGAGCTCGGCAGCGTCGGGCCCCGCAGCTTCGGGGCCCCGGGCATCGGGGCCTCCCGGCGCCGCCTCGCTCCCGGAGGTCGCGCCCCCCTGGCCCGAGGGCGCGATACCGGTGCCGGGGTCGGCGTCGGTCGCCGGCTGGCCGGTTCGGACGTCGCGTGCGAATTCGGACATCGGTGCCTCTCAGCCCCGGTCGAACTCGGCGTCGATCACGTCGTCGTCGCTGCCCTGACCGCTCGCGCCGGCACCGACGGAGGCGCCCTGGTCGCCGCCTCCTCCGCTTCCCGGCCGGGCGGCCATCAGGCCGGCGAGGACCTGCTGCAGATCGTCGCTCAGCTGCCGGACCCGGTCCATGGGTGCCTGGTCGGACACCGCCTGCCGCGCCTCGTCGACCAGCATCTCGGCGCGGGCCCGCTCGTGGGGCGGCGCCGCGTCCCCGAGCTCCTCGAGTCGGCGTTGCACCTGGTAGGCGAGGCTGTCGAGCTGGTTGCGGGCGTCGACCTCCTCGCGCAACTGCTGGTCGGCGGCCCGGTTGCGCTCCGCCTCCTGCACCATCCGGTCGACGTCGCCGGCATCCAGGTTGCTGCTCTCGGAGATGGTGATGCCCTGCTCGGCGCCGGTGTCCCTGTCGCGGGCGGTCACGTTGAGGATCCCGTTGGCGTCGATGTCCGTGGTCACCTCGATCTGCGGCTCCCCGCGCCCCGCCGGCCGGATGCCGGTGAGCTGGAACCGGCCGAGGACCCGGTTGTCGGCCGCGCGCTCCCGCTCCCCCTGCAACACCACGATGTCGACGGCGGGCTGGTTGTCGGCGGCGGTAGAGAACGTCTCGCTGCGCCGCACCGGGATCGTCGTGTTGCGCTCGACGAGTTTGGTCATCAGGCCGCCCTGGGTCTCCACCCCGAGCGACAGGGGAGTCACGTCGAGCAGCAGGACGTCGGACACGTCACCCTTGAGGACCCCCGCCTGGATGCCAGCCCCGATGGCGACCACCTCGTCGGGGTTGACCGTCATGTTCGGCTCCTTGCCGCCGGTCAGCCGGCGGACGAGGGCCTGCACCGCCGGGATCCGGGTCGAGCCGCCGACCAGGATGACCTCGTCGATGTCGTCGGCGCTGACCTTTGCGTCGGACATCGCCTGCCGGACCGGCCCCATCGTCCGCTCCACGAGGTCGGCGGTGAGCTGCTCGAAGGTGGAGCGCATCAGGGTCATCGTGAGGTGCTTGGGGCCGCTCGCGTCAGCGGTGATGAACGGCAGATTGACCTGCGTCTGGGTGACCGAACTGAGCTCGACCTTCGCCTTCTCCGCGGCCTCGGCGAGGCGCTGCAGCGCCTGCGCGTCCGTGCGCAGATCGATGCCGTTGTCCTTCTGGAACTGCTCGGCCAGGTGGTCGACGATGCGCCGGTCGAAGTCGTCGCCGCCGAGGTGGGTGTCTCCCGCGGTGGCGCGCACCTCGACCACGCCGTCCCCGACGTCGAGGACGCTGACGTCGAACGTGCCGCCACCGAGGTCGAAGACCAGCACGGTCTCGTGCTGCCGCTTGTCCATCCCGTAGGCCAGGGCCGCGGCCGTCGGCTCGTTGATGATCCGTAGCACCTCGAGACCGGCGATTCGACCGGCGTCCCGGGTCGCGGTGCGCTGCGCGTCGTTGAAGTAGGCCGGAACGGTGATCACGGCCTCGGTGACCCGCTCACCCAGGTGACGCCCGGCGTCGTCCGCGAGCTTGCGCAGGATCAGCGCGGAGATCTCCTCCGGCGCGTACAGCTTGTCGCGCACCTTGATCCGCGCGTTCCCCTGGTCGTCGCGGACGACGTCGTAGGTGACCTGTCTGGCCTCCTCCTCGACCTCCTCGAAGCGACGGCCGATGAAGCGCTTGACCGAGTAGATCGTGCCCTTCGGATTCAGGATCGCCTGCCGTTTGGCCAGCTGGCCCACCAGCCGTTCACCCTGGTCGGTGAAGCCGACCACCGACGGCGTCGTCCGCGCGCCTTCCGCGTTGGGCACGACCTCCGCCTGACCACCCTCCCAGGCAGCGATCACCGAGTTCGTCGTACCGAGGTCGATACCGACCGCACGGGCCATGTCCGATCTTCCTTCCGATCACTGACTGGACGCCCGAGGGCGTCCGGATCCAGCCGGACCGAGCGTCCGCGGGGACAGGGGGCTGGACCGGTCCCCGCGGGAGAGGTGTGCTTGTGACGGGGCGGGTGGCCGCCGGTCAGCTGCTTCGACCGGTGGACGCGCCCGCGCCCGATGTCTGGGCCTGCTCGCTCCGCGCCTGCTCGCTCCGGGCCTGCTCGCTCCGGGCCTGCTCGCTCTGGGACTGCTGTTCGGCCGAGGCGCCCACGGATACCGGCTGCTGGCCGCTGGTCGGCTGGACCTCGATGCGTCGCGGTTTGGCGGCCTCCGACACCGGGATGGTCATCCGCAGCACGCCGTTGTCGTACGTGGCGTTGACCCTGCCGGTGTCGAGGCCTTCACCAACCTGGAGCTGGCGGGTGAACCGACCCATCGGCCGCTCGGCCAGCAGGACGTTGCCGGCCCCTTCGTATTCCGCCCGGCGCTCGCCGCGGATGGTGATCATGTTCCGTTCCGAGGAGATCTCCACGTCACCCGGATCCACTCCGGGCAGATCCAGGGCCACGTGGTAGCCGTCGTCCCCCTCCCACACGTCCATCGGCATGCCCATGGGCGTTCGGGCGCCCGACACCAACTGGCTGGTCAGCCGGTCGAGGCTCCTGAAGGGATCCCCGAACGGGTCGAATCGCAT
>JAODNJ010000307.1 GCA_025465155.1 Frankiales bacterium | reverse complement strand
TGCGCAGAACGAGCGGACCGCCCTCGTGGACGAAGCCTTCGCGCGCATCTGTGCCGGCAGGGGCGTGCCGTACGTCCCCATCCTCAGCAGGTTGCTGGACAGCCCCCGGTGGATGGCCGAGGTGGCGGTCGGCGACGGCGCCCATCCCGGTGCCCCCGGCTACGAGGAACTGGCCGATCTGGTCTGGCCGCACTGGTCCGGCTGGGCCGGTAGCCCTGCCCGACCGGCTGGGGCACCCCCGCGCCACTAGGCTCCCACGGGTGCCGCCGTCCGCCTCCGCATCCGCCTCACCCGCCGCGGAGCAACTGCCTGCCCGCACCGCCGCCGTGTGGGCGGCGCTCGACCCGGTGGTCGCCGCCGGCAGGTCGCTGCGGGTCCTGGACGTCGGCGGCGGCAGCGGCATGTTCGCCGTCCCGCTGGCCCGGCTCGGCCACGACGTCACCGTCGTCGACCCCAGCGCCGACGCCCTCGCCACCCTGCAGCGGCGGGCCGAGACCGCGGGTGTGGGTCGGCTCGTTCGGGGCGTCCAGGGCGACGGCGACCTCCTGCACCAGGTCCTCGCCGGGCCCGCATACGACCTGGCGCTCTGCCACTCGGTGCTGGAGGTCGTCGACGACCCTGCCGGCACGCTGCGCCAGATCGCCGGCGCGCTCCGGCCGGGTGGCCTGGTGAGCGTCGCCACCGTCAACCGCGCGGGTGCGGTCCTGGCCCGCGCGCTCGGGGGGCACCCCGTCGAGGCGCTGGCGCTGCTGGAGGACCGCGATCCCGCCCCCGGTCGCGCCCGGCCGGCCCGCCGCCGTTTCGTTCCGGCCGAGCTGCTCGCCCTGGTAGAGGCGGCCGGTCTGCGCCCCGGGGCCTGGCGCGGGCTCTCCGTGGTCGCCGATCTGCTGGGGGCGGCCTCCGGTGCCGACCCGGGCGCCGTCCGCGCCCTCGAACTGGCGCTCGCCGAGACCTCGCCCTACCGCGACGTCGCCACCGGGCTGCACGTGCTCGCCGCCCGGCCGTGACCCTTCCGCCGGACCTGCGTGCCCCTGCCTACGGCCGCGACAACCTCGCCGACGTCCTCCCGGGGGTCGCCGCGGCCCTCGGCGTCCCGCTCGACCGGGGCGACCTCCCCGCCGACCCGCTCGGGCTCACCAGCGCCCTCGCGGGTGCCCGACGGGTCGCCGTCCTCCTCGTCGACGGCCTCGGCGCCGACCTCCTGCGCGCGCACGCGCACCTCGCCCCCACCCTCGCCGGGCTCGGGCAGCCCGCCGGCGACCTCTCCGCTCCCTGCCCGAGCACCACCCCGGTCAGCCTCGCCACCTTCGGCACCGGCCTGCCGCCGGGCAGCCACGGTGTCCTCGGCTTCGTCACCGCGGTGCCGGGCGAGAACCGCACGCTCAACCACATCCAGTGGGCGGACGACCCCGATCCGGTGAGCTGGCAGGCCCGGCCGACGGTCTTCCAGCTGGCCGAGCAGGCCGGCGTGGCCACCACCGCGGTCGGTCCCTACGCCTACGCCGGAACCGGGCTCACCGTCGCGGCCTACCGCGGCGCGGCCTACACCGGGGTCGTGGGACCCGGTGATCTCACCGCGCACATGCTGCACGCCCTCCGCGCCAACCCGCGGGCCCTTGTCTACGGGTACCTCGCCGAGCTCGACCTCACCGGGCACGTCCGCGGCGTCGATTCCGACAGCTGGCGGGCCCAGCTCGCCCTCATCGACCGGGTCGTCGAGCAACTCGTCGCCGGCCTGCCGGACGACGCGGCGCTGCTCGTCACCGCCGACCACGGCATGCTCGACGTCCCGCCCGCCAGCCGGACCGACCTGGACGACGAACCCGACCTCCTCGAGGACGTCCGGCTGCTCGCCGGCGAGCCTCGCGCCCGCTACCTGCACGTCGTGGACGGTGCGCGGCAGGACGTCCTCGACAGGTGGCGCGACGTGCTCGGTGACCGGGCGTGGGTGGCCGACCGCGACGAGGCCCTTGCCACCGGCATCTTCGGCACCGTGGACGGCGGGCTGGCCGCCCGGATCGGTGACGTCGTCGCTCTCGCCCGGGGGAGCTGGGCGCTCGTCGCCGGCCGCGCCGAGCCCGGGCCGAGCCGCCTGGCGGCCTATCACGGTTCGCTCACCGCGACGGAGCTGGCGATCCCGCTGCTCTGCGCCCGGGGTTCCGACTAGCCCTGACCGACGTCCACGGACTCGGGCTCCCACACCCGCGCGTGCGCCGGGTGGACCGCCCGGCAGGTCAGGTGGGCCGCGGTCGGGCTGGGGTGGCTCCGCACGACGACGACGACGTCGCCGTCCGGGCCGCCGAGCGTGACCTCCCACCGCTCGTCGTCCGTTCCGCGCCCGGGCAGCGGCCGGAACCCGCGTGGCGGCATGTCATCCACGCCCAGCAGGCCGAGCGACGAGCGCGCGGCATGCTGCGCCGCCTGCACCGGCGGCGGCAGCCCCGCCCGCCCCCGCAACCAGGGCAGCGCCACCCGTCCACGCTCGTGTGCCGCGACGAGCTCGGCGCCGTCGTCGGGCACCTCCCCGTAGGTGAATCCGTGCGGCAGGACGACGACGTTGGCGGCGAACCGGTCACCGCCGAGGTGGCTGCACTCCCACACCCCGGCCGGCCCGGCGACCGGCATCGCGCGCGCCAGCGGCCGCCCGCGCAGCGCGCAGCAGGCGTCGTGCCCCCCGTGCGTGCAGACCAGATAGACGGGCCCGGCCGCCGGCTCGCCCACCGACCCGTCCCACGGCGCGTCCAGGAGGTCGGCGTCCCGGGAGCGCACCGACCACCACAGCCCCTCCTGGCCGGCCCGCCCGTCGGCGTAGGCCCACCGGCGCCCCGAGTCGGCCAGCCGATCGCCGGGCCGCCGGACGAGCAGCAGCCGCACGCCCTCCGCCCGGGCGCGGTGGCCCAGGAGCAGGGCCACCTGGGGGTCGAGGCGCGACTGGGTCAGGGCGTCGCGCCCCCACGGGCCGGCCTGCTCGATCAGCAGCCATCGCGCGGCCCCTGACGCGGTCGCGATCAGCGAATCGCCCCGCGCCCGTGCCTGCACCGAGCAGCGGGACCCGTCGAGCCGGGGGAGGGGAGCAGCCGCCTCGGCGCTCACCTGCTCACCGTCGGGCTCACGGCCGGGCGTTCCCCGCCACCGCGTCCGGCACGATCGCGACCGACTCCGTCACCAGCCGTCGCGCCAGCGTGAGCCGGTCGGCGTGGTCGAGGCCGGGCAGGTCACCGACCTTCAGCTCGCCCATGGCGAGCAGCTCCGCCAGGGCGGGGCGCACGGATTCCGGGAACTCGTGCCGCCTGCGGCCGGCGATGAGGAGGACCCGGCCGCCGGCGGCCTCGCGCAGCGCACAGCGCAGTCGGGGCCGCATCCGCAGCACGGTTCCGGCGCCCAGGCCCGCCGCCGCCGTCGACTGCGCGAGGGGCCCCACCGGCTCCGGGCGAACCTGCGCCCAGGTCCGCTCGCGCAGGCGGTCGGCGAGCTCCTCGGGGTCGACCCGGTCCAGCCAGCCCTTCAGGGCGGCGACCACGGCCGGGGCGTCGTCGGCGAGCGCCCCCGGGTCGGCCAGGTCCACGCCGAGCGGCAGCGATCGGCGCAGCTCGGGGTCGCCGGCAGCCGCCCTGCGCACGAGGTCCAGGGCGGCCTCGGCCGCGGCCCAGCGGGTCACCGGGTGCACCCCGACGGTCAGGTGCGCGCTGATCCCCTCGAGCGCGGTGGCCGCGTGCAGGAAGCCGCGCGGCAGGTAGAGGGCGTCACCGGGGTGCAGCACCTCGTCGATCACCGGCTCGCCCTCCGCCGCCGCCGCGACCTCTCCGGCCCGGTCGTTCCACGGCTGGGTGCGCAGCGGGTCGGCCAGCACCGGCTCGTGGATCCGCCAGCGCTTCTCGCCGGCGATCTGCAGGACGAAGACGTCGTGGACGTCGTAGTGCGCGCTGAACCCGCGGGATGACGGCGGGGTGATGTAGGCGTTGACCTGCGTGGGGTGGCCGAGGTCGGCGGCCAGCTGGTCGGCGAACTCGATCAGCGGCGGCCACAGCCGGTGCAGCCCCTGCAGCACCACGGTGCCGCCGTCGGCGAACAATCGCAGGACCGAGTCCGACGAGACCTGGTCGGCCACCTCGGCGCCGGCGCCACCGGAGGTGGTGAAGCGCTTCGGCTCGACGACCGCGCCGTCCTTCGCGATCCGCAGGAAGGGCGTGCGCAACCCGCGCCGCGACAGCAGCTCGTCGACGGCGGGCAGGTCGAGCAGGTCGGTGAAGGTG
>JAODNJ010000303.1 GCA_025465155.1 Frankiales bacterium | reverse complement strand
CAGACGGAAGGCGCGCAGCCCGCTCGATCAGGCGTACGTTCAGGACAGGGTGCTCCTCTTCGCACTCAGCCCCTCCGCTGGCGGAGGGAGATCGGCGGTCCCCCATGGGACCACTCACGACTCGAGGAGCTAGCCGGCTCTCGGTGATCACGTCGTGACCACCATCCGGATCACTCGCCATCCGCGGCCCGCCGCCGTTGCCCCGCTTGCCACCAAGGCGGAGCACCGTCGCAGGGCGTTCTCCGCACCAACCGCCGTGGACGACGGCGTTTCCCCCATCGCACCCCGCGCCGGCTTCCCTCCTGCCGAGGAGTCCTCTCTGCACCGGCCGCCGTCTCCTGGATCTCAGGCAGAGGGGACGGCCGGCGCACGAGAGCTCGAGGATGGCGCGCCGGTGCACGAGATTCGCCGTCACCGGCCGCGCGTCGCCGGAGTCGGGTAGCCCTCAGCCGGACGGAACCCGACGTGCCGAGGAAAGCGGCAGCCTCTGCCACGCCCTCTCCCCGGGTCCCGCAGCCGGTATCCACCAGACCACCATCACCGCCGGACGACGGCGGAGTCAGGCATGTGCCACCGTGACCGTTTCCCCCGCACATACGTCCATCGCAACCCCGTGGGACGCCCGCGTCCGCAGTGAGCTGGAGCAGAGCTCTTGGGAAAGCACTACCTCGGACAGCGGAATCGCTGCCTGCGAAGTCTGTCCGCACGCGTGGGGCGGGCACGATGCGATCAGTTCGAGATTCTGCAGTGCCACGCTCAAGGGCGCCCTCACCAGAGGCTGCGTCTGCCGGTCCTCGTGACACCGCGCACCCCACGAGCGGGGCGGGGAGCGCCCTGAGCGTGCCGTCGCCATCGCGCAGCGACGACGAGCGGTCCCGGCACCGCGACCGCGGGTGCTGCCACGTCGCGCGCAGTCCGGCGCTCGGTCACGCGCCGGCGGCGCTGCTACCGGCCCGATCGAGGCCCTCGAGGATCAGGTCGAGCCCGAACGCGAACTCGTTGCCGTAGTTGTAGCCGGGCTGCAGCACGTGCTCGGCCGTCAGCTCGGCCAGGTGGGGATACTCGTCGACGGGGACCCGCGCCAGGATCTCCTGTGCGAGCTCCGCGGTCTGCTCGGGAGTGTCGAACGGCAGGCTGCGCTCCTGCAGGGCGAATCCGTAGATGTAGCTGTCGAGGACCGAGAACGCGTGGGCGGCGAGTGGGACCGAGAAGCCGGCGTTCCGCAGGCAGCCGAGGACGGCGTCGTGGTGGCGCAAGGTTGACGGACCGGGTGCGGTCCGCGACTCCATGAAGCGAATCGCCCAGCCGTGGCGGCCCAGGACCCGCCGGGCGGACAGCGCCCGTTGCCGCATCGCGCCCATCCAGTCGCCGCAGTCGGAGGGCAGCTCGATTTCGCCGAAGACGACGTCGATCATGCCGTCGAGCAGGTCGTCCTTGTTGGCCACGTGGTGGTACAGCGACATCGCCTCCACGCCGACCGCCTCGCCGAGCTTGCGCATGCTCAGCGACTCCGACCCGCTCTCGTCGGCCAGGGCGACGGCGGCGTGCAATACCCGTTCCCGGGTGAGGGGGATGCGCGGAGCTCGATCTCCGGTGTTCGTGGTCGTCATCGGTGACCCCCTCGCAGTCGACCCTTGACAAACCTTACGTCGTAAGAGGAGCGTTCGTCAGCAGCCCCCTTACAGCGTAAGGGTGGGACTCGGCGGGAAGGATCTGGGATGAACACCCCCCAGCTCGCTACGGTGCGTGCGCCGACGGTGGCCGCCGGCGGCACGACCATGACGGCCATCGTGCAGGACCGTTACGGGTCCGAGCCCGCCGACGCCCTCCGGCTGACGGAGATCGACAAGCCCACGATCGCAGCCCACCAGGTTCTGGTGCGGGTCCGCGCGGCAAGCGTGGACCGGGGCACCTGGCACATCATGGCCGGCCTGCCGTACCCCATCCGCTTGGCCGGTTTCGGCCTGCGCCGTCCGAAGTGCGCCAATCCTGGCCGGAACCTGGCCGGAACTGTCGAGGCCATCGGTGCCGGGGTGACCGGGTTCGCGCCCGGCGCCGAGGTGTTCGGGACGGCCACCAGCACCTTCGCCGAGTACGCCGTCGCCGAGCCCGGCAAGCTCGCCCCAAAGCCGACGAACCTCAGCTACGACCAGGCGGCCAGCGTGCCGGTCTCCGGGATGACTGCCCTGCAGGCCGTTCGCGACCACGGAAACGTCCAGGCAGGCGAGAAGGTGCTGGTCATCGGCGCGTCGGGCGGCGTAGGCAGCTTCGCGGTGCAGATCGCGAAGGCGTTCGGCGCCGAGGTCACCGGCGTGGCCGGCACGGGCAAGCTGGAGATGGTCCGTGCCCTGGGCGCGGACCACGTGCTGGACCACACCCGCGTGGACTTCGCCGACGGCGGACCCAGCTTCGACGTCATCCTCGACATCGGCGGCAACTCCGGACTCGCCCGACTCCGGCGGGCGCTCACCCCGCGGGGACGCGTCGTCATCGTCGGCGGGGAGACCGACGGCCGCCTGCTCGGCGGCAGCGGCCGCCAGATCCGGGCGAAGCTGCTGTCCCCGTTCGTCTCGCAGCAGCTCGGCACGTTCATCGCGTCGGAGAACGCCGGCGATCTGCGCGCGCTCGCCGAGATCATCGAGGCCGGCAAGGTCACTCCCGCGATCGACCGCACCTATCCGCTCGCCGAGACCGCCGCCGCCATCCGCCGCCTGCTGGACGGGCGGACCCGCGGCAAGCTCGTCGTCTCCGTCTCAGCTGCCGACATGCCCACCCCGGGCTCGAGGAGCACGACATGACCGAGAACCGCACTCCTTACCCCCTCCGCGTCGACGGGTCAGTCGCCCCATCGGGGTCCCGTGGGCTGTGGCTGATCAAGTGGCTGCTGCTCATCCCGCACCTCGTCGTGCTGTTCTTCCTGTGGGTGGCCTTCCTGGCGGTCAGTGTCGTCGCCTTCTTCGCCATCCTGATCACCGGCCGCTACCCGCGCGGCCTGTTCGACTTCAACGTCGGCGTCCTTCGCTGGACCTGGCGGGTGCACTACTACGGCTACGGCGCCCTGGGCACCGACCGCTACCCACCGTTCACCCTCGCCGACGTGCCGGACTACCCGGCACACCTGGACGTCGCGTATCCCGAGCGGCTGTCGCGCGGGCTGGTGCTGGTCAAGTGGTGGCTCCTGGCCATACCGCACTACATCGTGCTCTCGATCCTCGTCGGCGGCGGGCTGTTCGCGAGTTCCCGCGCCACCACGGACAGCGGCTGGAACGCTGGCTGGGGCGCCGGCGGCCTGGTCGGGCTGCTGGTGCTGATCGCCGGGATCGTGCTGCTGTTCACCGCCCGCTATCCCAAGCCGCTCTACGACCTCGTGCTCGGCATGGACCGGTGGTCGCTGCGGGTAGCCGCCTACGTCGGGCTGATGACCGACCGCTACCCGCCGTTCCGGCTCGACCAGGGCGGCACCGACCCCGGCTCGCAGCCGGCACCGCGTGTCCCGCCGTCGCCGTCCGGAACGCCGGTCGCAGGTCCGCAGGCCCCTGCCCCAGCCGTGTGGTGAACCCCTGGCCGCCCCGGAATGACCACGAGTCCGGGACGGTCAGGACCGCGCACACCCCGTCCGCGCCGGCCGACGACCCCGACTTCTATGCCCCACCGGAGGAACCCACGTGCGCACCGTCACGAAGACCGTCGAGCTCGACGCGCCGCCGGAAGAGATCTGGCGAGTGCTGAGCGACACCGCGGCCCATTCCCACTGGAACCCCTTCATCACCGAACTCCACGGCACGCTAGAGGTCGGCAACCGGATCGACGTTCGCATCGCACCACCCGGCGGCAGGCCGATGTCGTTCCACCCCACCGTCACCGACCTCGAGCCCGGACGGAAACTGGGCTGGCTGGGCCGCTCGGTCATCCCCGGGCTGTTCGACGGCGCGCATTCCTTCACCCTCGAGCCGCTCCCCGATGGCCGGACGCGCCTGGTGCAGAGCGAGACGTTCCGCGGGGTGCTGGTGCGGTTCTCAGGCAGCCTGGTGCAGAAGACCGGAGCCGGGTTCGCGGCCATGAACGAGGCCCTGCGCCGACAGATCAGCGAGCGAAACCCGGTGTGATCTGCCGCGGCGCCCCGGCCGTCGTCTCGGGGCTCACGGATCCGGACGTCGGGCACCCGCGGGTCCTACCCATCCGGACCGGTGACGTCGCAGAAGCCACGACGTCCGCAGCAATCATCGAACCAACGCACATGACAGGGCAACATCATGATCAAAGTGGAGAACCTCAGCAAGCGGTACGGCGACAAGCTGGCCGTGGACGGGCTGAGCTTCGTCGTCCAGCCCGGCATCGTCACGGGGTTCCTGGGCCCGAACGGGGCCGGGAAGTCCACCACGATGCGGCTGATCGCGGGACTGGACGAGCCGACGGCCGGCACGGTGACGGTCAACGGCGGCCGCTTCCGGTCCTCCCGTGCGCCGATGTCCGAGCTGGGTGTGCTGCTGGAGGCCAAGGCGGTGCACACCGGTCGGTCAGCGCGCAACCACCTCCTCGCCCTCGCGCAGACCAACGGCATCAGCCGCAAGCGCGTCGACGAGGTGATCGACCTCGTCGGACTGCACGCGGTCACCGGGACACGGGCCGGCGGCTTCTCCCTCGGCATGGGTCAGCGGCTCGGCGTGGCCTCGGCGCTGCTGGGCGACCCGCAGACCGTGGCGCTGGACGAACCGGCCAACGGCCTGGACCCGGAGGGGGTGCTGTGGATGCGCACCATGCTCAAGAGCCTGGCCGCCGACGGACACACGGTCTTCGTGTCCTCCCACCTGATGAGCGAGATGGCGCAGACCGCCACGCGGTTGGTCGTGATCGGTCGGGGCCGGCTCATGGCCGACACCACGGTCGCCGAGTTCGTCGCCCGCGCCTCGTCCAGCACCGTCACCGTCCGGACGCCGGAGGCACCGCGCCTGCGTGAGCTGCTGCTCGCCCCCGACGTCACCGTCACCGCCGAGCCGCCCGACGTGCTGCAGGTCGACGGGTTGACGGCCCAGCTCATCGGCACCATCGCCTGGCAGGCCCACCTGCCCATCTACGAACTGGCCATCCAACAGGCCTCACTGGAACAAGCGTTCATGGAACTGACCAGCGACTCCGTCGAGTACCGCTCCACCGACACGACGGACACCGGGGCGGTGGCGGCATGACCACCACGCTCGCCCCCGGCCCTGCACCGACTGCTGTCAGCCCCGGCCAGGGGCTGCGGGTGACTCAACTGCGCGTGGTCCGCTCGGAGTGGACCAAGTTCCGCTCACTCCGTTCGACGCTCTACACACTGCTGCTCGCCGCCGTCTTCATGGTCGGACTCGGCGCCCTCTTCACCGGCATCCAGGCCGGCCAGGCCAACGGCCTCGACCCCGGCCAGACCGCCATCTCGACCAGCCTCACCGGCACCTTCTTCGCGCAACTGTCCATTGGAGTCCTCGGCGTGCTGGTCATCACCGGTGAGTACAGCACCGGCATGATCCGCGCCTCGCTGGCCGTCGTGCCCGCCCGTCTGCCGATGCTGTGGGCCAAGGTCGCGGTGTGCGCCTGCGCCGTGTTCGGAACCATGCTGGTCGCCAGCCTCGCCGCCTTCGAGCTCGGCCAGGTTCTGCTCAGCGGGAAACACCTGGACGCTTCACTGTCCGACCCCGGCGCGCTGCGCTCGATCGTCGGCGCCGCGTTGTACCTGACCGTGGCCGCGCTGATGGCGCTGGCGTTGGGCGCCCTACTGCGCAACACCGCCGCAGCCATCTCCACCTTCGTGGCGGTCTTCTTCGTCATCCCGCCGCTGACCCTGCTGCTGCCCGCGTCGTGGTCGGACCACTTCGTGCAGTACCTGCCCTCCAACGCCGGCGGCATGCTGATCGACGGCACCTACGGCGTCGCCCACCCCTTGTCACCGTGGACCGGCTTCGCCGTGATGTGCGCCTACGCGGTCGTCCTCATCGGGTTCGCCGCCTGGCGGCTGCGCCGCGCCGACGCGTGACCCCGAACGCACCCCCCAGACCCCCCTCAGCCGACCTGCAGCGGCCACGGCCGCGTGCACGGGCAACCGACCACACGGAGAGCCGACCCATGACCGCTACCGCACAAACCGCCGCAGTCACCCGAGCGCCGACAGCGGACCCGATGAGAGGAAGGGCCCGCCTCGCCGGTTGGCTGTACCTGATCACGTTCGTGTCCATCCCCACCCTCTGGCTGTACGGGCCGCTGAAGGACCACGCCAACTTCGTGCTGGGGGCCGGCAGCGACACCGGCGTCATGTGGGCGGCCCTCTCCGAGGTGATCGTCGGCCTGGCGGGCACCGCCACCGCCGTGGTGCTGTTCCCCGTGCTGAAGCGGCAGAGCGAGAGCGCCGCGCTCGGGGTGGTCACCGCCCGGGTCCTGGAGACGGCCCTCATCTTCGTCGGCGTGATCAGCCTGCTGTCCGTCGTCACCCTGCGGAACGATGTCGCCGCAACCGCCGGGGCCGACCGGGCCTCGCTCGTCACCATCGGCCACAGCCAGGTCGCCACCTACGACTGGACGTTCCTGCTCTCGCAGAGCCTCATGCCGGTCGTCGTCGACGTGCTGCTGGGCTACCTGCTGTTCCGCTCCCGGCTGGTGCCACGCATCCTGCCGATCGTCGCGTTCGTCGGCGCCCCGCTGCTCCTGGCCTCCGACCTCGCGGTCTTCTTCGGCCTCTACGCGAAGGGGTCCGCGCTCGACGGCTTGGCCGTGATCCCGATCGCCATCTTCGAGCTCGCGTTCGGGATCTGGCTGATCGTCAAGGGCTTCAACCCCGCAGCACCCCTGTTCGCACAGTCGAACCCCGACGTCGGCATCTCAGCGCCGATCCCATCCCCGAGGGCCGGCGGGCGCCTCGAGGGGCGAGGCGTGAGCGTTAGCTGACGGCACGGCGGTTTGCGGCGGCATCCACCGTCGTCGGCGCCGACTCCGGCCCGCGTGCACGGGTCGCGTGGCTCATCCATTCCGCACGGGCCTCCGAGCGCAGGACGACACGATGACCGACGACTTCATCTCCACAGCGACGATCGGGCTGATCGACGTGGGCCGCCCATCGGTGGTCCAGTTGGCCGACGGCGATCGCTACGCCCTCTCGATCGGCCCGGTCCGTAAGCAGCTCGACGACGGCGCCGGCGCTGATCTGCGAATGCTGGCGTACAACGAGTCGATCCCCGGCCCGACCCTGCGCGTCCCGCAAGGCGCCCGGATCACCGTGGACGTCGCCGCAGTCCGTGCCGGCGGAGCGGTGCAGCCGTGACCGGCGTCCCGGCGGGTCCGTCGACGACGAGCGACTGACCACCAAGCCCGCCGGCGGCCGTCAGGTGACGCGGCCGAGCCCGAGGTCGGCCCCCGGACGTTCCATCCGGCGTCTCAGATCGGCGCCGAATCGTGTGGCGGGGGCGCCATTGACGACGCTGTGGTCGATGGTCACGGTGAGGTCCAGGACGTCGCGAACGGTGATCTCATCGTCGACGACCCGTGGCCGTCGGCTCAACCCGCCGACGACCACCGATGTCGAGGCCAGCGTGGGCGGCGCAATCGCGAAGCCCCCTCCCCCGGCGAACATGCCGACCGCGGTCACCTGCACGGTGCCGGCCAGCTCGTGCGCGCGCACCGACCTACCCATCACCGCGTACATCGCGGGGAAGAAGCCGGGTATCCGGCCGGCAACCGGCGCCAGCCGCCGAAGCGCGAGCCCGGTCGCGGTCGAGGCCGGGTCCGCCTTAACTCCTCGGACCTCCGCACTGATGTCGGCGACGCCGCGGACGTCGGCGTCCCGGACGACGTGCACGAGCCCGAACTGCCCCTGCTCGGTCGGCACCTCGACGAGCGTCTGCACGTCGACGTGGCGGTGCCGGACCAGCCGGCCGCGCCAGTCGCGGTAGGCGTGCACCTCCGGGCGCGCGGCCACCGCCCTGCCCACGGCGGCAATCACGAACGCGGTCATGGACAGCGGTGGCCCGTGGCCGTCGAGCAGCCGCCGACCTTCCGTGACGTCGACGTCGAGCAGGCCGTGCATGGGCACGATCCGGCGGCCGGCACGGACGGCGGCGGTGACGGCGCGCCGGCTGGAGGGAAAGGGCAGCACCTCGACGCCGCGAGCTCGCATGCCGTCCCTCCGGGGAACAGCCTCCCCCTCGGGCAGCGGCTGCCTCACCGGAACAGCGCCTGGGTGATCTCGGCGCGGAAGAACTCGCCGTCATCCTGCCGCGGGGTGCCCCACCACCATCCGGCCCGGATGACCGAGGGGAGGGTCACCCCGCCGAAGGTGCGTTCGGCGTCGAAGGCGATGCCGAACGGGTAGCGGTCGAACGGCTGCCCGTCCGGGTTGCCCCAGCGTCGCAGCAGTGCCTCCACGAGCCGGCCGTCGGGCGCGACGCGGACCTGCACGGCCTCGTCCGTATCGCCGATCAGCCGGGTCGCCACCGCCGTGTCCGCCTCGGGACCGGGCGCCCAGGAGGCTGCGGAGAACCCTGTCGGCAGCCAGCAGGTGGCTTCGCCCGCCAGCCGGCCGGCGGCGCTGCGGGTGACCTCGGCACCGCTTGCGCTCATCACCGGGATCAGGCCGAGCAGCCGCCAGCGCATCTGCCCGGTGCCGGAGCTGTACCGGTCGAAGCCGGTCACCGGCAGCAGGGCGACGCGGGCGGTGGCCGCCCAGATGAAACCCCGAGGCGCCAGGACCTGCCGGGCCCTGAAAGTCCGCCACGTGCGGAGCTTGATGTGCCCGTGCATGGTCAGCTGCACCGACGACCACAGCGGCGTGCCAGTGGGCGATGGCGTGCGTAAGCCAGCGTCGCGCCGGCAGGCCGGTGAGCAAGTCGCGGGCGAAGGCGCGGTCCGGTGCTGGAGCATTGACCAGTCGGGCCCACTCGGCCCGCAACGGACGCGCGACGGTGGCCTCCGCGGTCACGCCTTGCTCTGTTCCGGCGGGGTGAGGGCGGCGATCGAGGTGACCGACACCCAGTGCTGGCGGCCGTGAACTTCGCGGGTCACCGCCACAGCGCGGCCTGGGTGCTGAAGCGGGCGGCCCGACGTTGCACCTGGTGGACGCGGCCGCGGCGTCGGATGTGCGGCAGCCGCCCTTCGGGGTCGGCGAAGAACACCCGCTTGGCGAGTTCGATCAGCGCGAGGTAGCCCACGACCATCGCGACGAGGGCGAGCAGGAACGTGATCGGCAGGTGCGCGAAGCCCAGCATGGGGGCCAGCGGCGACTGGGGCAGCGCAACGCCGACCGCGACCGTGGCGAGTGCGGCCAGCAGCAGCGGCCGGCTCGGGCGGCTGCGGGTGAACGGGCTGCGGCGGGTGCGGATCGCCAAGATGACCAGGGTCTGGGTGGCGAGGGACTCGGCGAACCAGCCGCCGCGGAAAAGCTCCGGGCCGGCGTGGAAGACGCCGAGCATGAGGGCGAAGGTCAGGAAGTCGAACAGGCTGCTGATAGGGCCGAAGAACATCATGAACCGGCGGATGAACCCGATGTCCCAGTGGGAAGGGGCGCGTAGCTGCTCGGGGTCGACGTTGTCGGTGGGGATGGTGAGCTGGCTGGCGTCGTAGAGCAGGTTGTTGAGCAGGATCTGACTGGGCAGCATCGGCAGGAAGCTCAGGACGGCCGACGCGGCAGCGGCGCTGAACATGTTCCCGAAGTTGCTGCTGGTCCCCATCAGGACGTACTTGATGGTGTTGGCGAAGATGCGCCGGCCCTCGATGACGCCGTCGGCCAGAACGCCGAGGTCCTTCTCCAGCAGGACCACGTCGGCGGCGTCCTTCGCGACGTCAGTGGCGGTGTCGACGCTGATCCCGACGTCGGCGGCGTGCAGGGCGAGAGCGTCGTTGACGCCGTCGCCGAGGAACCCAACGGCCCGCCCGCGGCGGCGCAGCAGTCCGACCAGGCGAGCCTTCTGCTCCGGGCTGACGCGGGCGAAGATCGTGCTGGTCTCGGCTGCGGCGGTGAGCGCGTCGTCGTCCATACCGGTCAGGTCGACGCCGGTGAGCGTGCCGCCGGACACGAGACCGAGGTCGGCGCAGACCTTCTCGGCGACCAGCGGGTTGTCCCCGGTGCAGACCTTCACGGTGACGCCGAGTGCGGCCAACCGCTGCAGGGACGCAGCTGCCGCGGCCTTCGGTCGGTCGAGGAACACCAGGAAGCCGGCGAGGGTGAGGTCGCGTTCCGCGGCGGGGGTCGGCACGGTGAGGTCGGCTGCGGGTCGGGAGGCGACCGCGACGATGCGGCTGCCGGCGGCGAACTGGGCCTGCAAGGTGGCGGCGGCCTTGGCCGGTACGTCAACGCAGCGGGTCAGCACGTTCTCGGGGGCGCCCTTGACCACGAGTTGCGCGAGGCCGTCGGGACCGCGGACGACGGCGGAGGTCATGGCGCGGTCGTGGTCGAAGGGGAGCAGCCCGAGGCGCACCCAGCCGGCCACGGTCACCGCCGCCGGACCTGCCGCGCCCTCCCAGAGCGCGGCGTCCAGCGGGTTGCCGCCGACCGCGCCCGCGCCGCCGTCCCCCGGCGCGGTCTCGGTCGACAGCAGCCCCAGCCGGAGCACATCGTCGCTGGCGGCCCCCGACGGGTCGAGCGCGGCGGTGAAGGTGATCCGCCCCTCGGTCAGCGTGCCGGTCTTGTCGGTGACCAGGACGTCCATGTCGCCGAGGTCCTCGATGCAGACCAGCCGCTTGACCAGGACCTTGCGCTTGGCGAGCTGTTTGGAGCCCGTCGCCAGGCTGGTGCTGACCACCGCGGGCAGCAGTTGTGGGGTGATGCCCACGGCGATGGCCAGGCTGAACAGCAGCGACTCCAGGAGCGGACGCTGCAGCACCAGGTTGGTGACGAAGATCAGCACGGTCAGCGCCAGCGCGACCTGCAGCAGCAGGACCGAGAAGTGCCGCAGGCCGACCTGGAAGTCGGTCTCGGGCTGGCGGTCCCCGAGCCCGGCGGCGATCTTGCCGAACTCCGCGCGGGCCCCGGTGGCCACGACGACGCCAAGGCCGCCGCCGGCCCGCACGACGGTGCCCATGAATGCGCTGCTGGTGAGGTCGCCGAGGGCTGAACCGGCCGGGACCGGCACGCCGGTCTTGGCGGTGGCCTGGGACTCGCCGGTGAGGACGCTCTCGTCGCATTCCAGGCCGGTGGTGTCCAGCAGCCTCAGGTCGGCGGGAACGACCTCGCCGAGCGCCACGCGGACGACGTCACCGGGCACCAGCGTGGTGACGTCGACCTCGGCGGGACGCCCGTCCCGCAGCGCGACCGCCACGTGGGTGACCTTCGAGTGCAGGGCCTCGGTGGCCCGCTCCGCGCGGTACTCGTTGACGAATCCGAGGCCGACGCTGGCCAGCAGGATCACCCCGATGACCACGGTGTCGGTGCGTTGGCCGAGGAAGAAGGAGATGAACGCGGTGACAGCGAGCAGGATGAGCACGGCGCTGCGCAGTTGACGGCCGAGGATCGCCAGCGGTCGGGCGCGGTGCGTGCGCACGGCGTTCGGCCCGAC
>JAODNJ010000290.1 GCA_025465155.1 Frankiales bacterium | reverse complement strand
GCCGTGTTGACCAGCGCATTCAGCAGGGGCCAGTCGGCGATCGCATCCGATCCGTCGGCCATGGCCTCGGTCTCGCGGTAAGGAGACGCGACCGAACCGGCGTCCAGGTGGTCGCGGCCGATGACGATCGGGGCGCTGATCTCCCCGGAGGCGACCAGCTCGTTGAAGCGCAGGCCGGCCGCGTCCCGCTCGCCGTGGCCGAGCCAGCAGATGCGTGCCGGCAGGCCCTGGAACGCGACCCTCTCCTGCGCTGCCCGGATCCAGCGGTGCAGGTGGTCGTCGTCCGGGAACAGGTCCAGGACGGCGCGGTCGGTCGCGGCGATGTCCGCCGGGTCGCCGGAGAGGGCCGCCCACCGGAACGGTCCCTTGCCCGCGCAGAAGAGCGGCCGGATGTAGGCCGGCACGAATCCGGGGAAGGCGAACGCCCGGTCGAAGCCGCCTTGGCGGGCCTCGTCGCGGATGGAGTTTCCGTAGTCGAACACCTCGGCCCCGGCGTCCAGGAAGCCGACCATCGCCTCGACGTGCCGGGCCATCGAGGCGCGGGCCCGGTCGGTGAACTCCTCGGGCTTCCGGTCCGCGTAGTCCCGCCAGTCGCCGACGTCGACGCCCTCGGGCAGGTAGGAGAGCGGGTCGTGCGCGGAGGTCTGGTCGGTGACGACGTCGATCTCGACGCCGCGCCGCAGCAGCTCGGGGAACACGGTGGCCGCGTTGCCGACCAGGCCGACGGACAGCGCGCGCCGGTCCCTCTTCGCGGCCAGGCAGCGGGCGACGGCGTCGTCCGGGTCGTCGGCCACCTCGTCGAGGTAGCGGTGCCCGACCCGGCGGCGCAGTCGTCCCTCGTCGACGTCCACCACCAGGCAGACGCCGCCGTTCAGGGTGACGGCGAGCGGCTGCGCCCCGCCCATGCCGCCGCACCCGCCGGTGAGGGTCAGCGTCCCGGCCAGCGTGCCGCCGAACCTCTTCGCCGCGACTGCGGCGAACGTCTCGTAGGTGCCCTGGAGGATGCCCTGGGTCCCGATGTAGATCCACGACCCTGCGGTCATCTGGCCGTACATGGTCAGCCCCAGGTGCTCCAGGCGGCGGAACTCCGGCCAGGTCGCCCAGTCGGGCACGAGGTTCGAGTTGGCGATCAGCACCCGGGGGGCCCACTCGTGGGTCCGCACCACCCCGACCGGCCGCCCCGACTGCACGAGCATCGTCTCGTCGCCGGCCAGCGTGGTGAGGGTGCGCACCATGGCGTCGAAGCTGCGCCAGTCCCGCGCGGCCCGGCCGGTGCCGCCGTAGACGACGAGGTCGTCGGGCCGCTCGGCCACGTCCGGGTCGAGGTTGTTCTGCAGCATCCGCAGCGGCGCCTCGGTCTGCCAGCTGCGGGCGGTGAGCGTGCTGCCCCGGGGGGCGCGCACCGGCCGGGCTCCGTCCATGAGAGGTCCTTTCCTCGGGCAGGTCGGGGTCAGCGCAGGGGAGCGCGGAGGGTGCCCTCCGCTGCGGTGATGACGGTGCCGTCCCGGACGAGGTCGACGACCGCCTCGATCTCGGGGGCGAGGTGCCGGTCGGGGCCGGGACCGTCCACTCCCGCGGCACGGACGGCATCGCGCACGGCGCCGGTCGCCGCCGCCGGTGCGAGCGGGGCGCGCAGGTCGAGGGCGCGGGCCGCGGTGAGAACCTCGACGGCGAGGACCCGGGTGAGCCCGTCGAGTGACCGGCGCAGTTTCCGGGCGGCCGCCCAGCCCATCGACACGTGGTCCTCCTGCATCGCCGAGGAGGGGATCGAGTCCACGCTCGCGGGCACGGCCAGTCGCTTGAGTTCGGCGACGATCCCGGCCGCCGTGTACTGGGCGATCATGTGGCCGGAGTCGACGCCCGGCGAGTCGGCCAGGAACGGCGGCAGCCCGTTGTTGCGGGCTACGTCGAGGAAGCGGTCGGTGCGCCGCTCGCTCATGCCGGCCACGTCCGCGACCGCGATGGCCAGGAAGTCGAGGACGTAGGCGACGGGGGCGCCGTGGAAGTTGCCGTTGGACTCCACTCGCCCGTCCGGCGTGACCACGGGGTTGTCGATGGCGGCGGCCAGCTCCCGGCCGGCCACGGTGGCGGCATGCTCGACCGTGTCGCGGGCCGCGCCGTGCACCTGGGGCGCGCAGCGCAGCGAGTAGGCGTCCTGCACGCGGGTGCACTCCGGGCCGCGGTGGCCGGCCATGATCGCGCTGCCGGCCAGGAGCGCCCGCAGGTTGGCCGCGGAGCCGGCCTGACCGGGGTGCGGCCGGAGCCGCTGCAGGTCGTCGGCGAAGACGGCGTCGGTGCCGAGGAGTGCCTCCACGCTCATCGCGGCCGCGATGTCGGCGGTGGTGAGCAGCCGGCGCAGGTCACCGATGGCCAGGAGCAGCATCCCGAGCATCCCGTCGGTGCCGTTGATCAGCGCCAGGCCCTCCTTCTCGGCCAGCCGCAGCGGCGCGATGCCGTGTGCGGCCAGGGCCTCCGCTGCGGGGCGGAGCTCGCCGGACGCGTCCCGGACGTCGCCCTCGCCCAGGAGCGCGAGCGCGACGGAGCTCAGCGGCGCCAGGTCACCGGAGCAGCCGAGCGAGCCGTACTCGTGCACCACCGGGGTGAGCCCGGCGTCGAGCAGCGCGGCGTAGGCCAGGGCGGTCCCGGCCCGGACGCCGGTTCGTCCGGTGGCGAGGGTCGACAGCCGGAGCAGCATCATCGCGCGCACGACCTCCCGCTCCACCTCCGGACCGCTGCCCGCGGCGTGCGAGCGGACCAGGCTGCGCTGGAGGCGGGCCCGGCGCTCCGGCGGGATGTGCACGGTGGCCAGGGCGCCGAAGCCGGTGGAGACGCCGTAGTGCGGCCGGTCGTCCTCGGCCAGGGCGGCGATCACCGCGCGGCTGCCGGCGATCGCGGCCAGCGCATCGGCCGACAGCCGCACCCCCGCGCCGTGCCGGGCCACGCGCAGGACCTCCTCCGGAAGGACCGGCCCTGCCCCCACCACGACCTGCTCGGCTCGCATGGTCGTGATGCCACACCTGGGCGGCCGGGCAGGGACAGACCCCGACGGTGGAATGCGTCCGGTATCCCGGACAGTCCGGGATACCGGACATAGCCTTGCCGGCATGTCATCGGTGGGAGCCCGGCGCCGGCCGGGCGCCCCGGCCGCGCGGCATGCGCTCGCGGTCCTCCAGGCGCTGGCCCGGCAGTCGGGCCCGGTGCCCGCGGCGACCCTCGCCCGCGACCTCGGACTCCCCCGGTCGACGACCTACGAGCTGCTCGGTGAGCTCGTCGGGGCCGGTTTCGTCGTCCACCTCCCGGAGGAGCGCCGCTACGGCCTGGGCGTGAGCGCCTTCGAACTCGGGACGGCGTTCCTCCGGCAGGAGCCGCTGGCCCGCCTCGCGCGGCCGGTGCTCGCCCGCCTCGTCGACGAGGTGGGCCGGTCGGCGCACCTCGCCGTGCTGCACGGGCGGGAGGTGCTCTACGTCGTCGAGGAGCGGGCCCCTGGGCGGCCTCCGCTGGTCACCGACGTGGGCGTCCGGCTCCCCGCGCAGCTGACCGCGAGCGGGCGTGCGGTCCTGGCCGATCTCCCCGAGGCGCAGGTGCGGGCGCTGTTCCCCGACGCAGGCGCGTTCGTCGAGCGGCACGGCGCCGGGCCACGGACGCTCTCCGCCCTGCGGCGACTCCTCGCGCAGACCCGCCGGACGGGATACGCCTCCGAGGACGGTGAAGTGACGCCGGGGCTCTCCTCCGTGGGCGTCGCCGTGCACGACCACACCGGCCGGCCCGTGGCCGGGGCCGCGGTCACGTTCGACGCCGCTGAGGTCGACGCCGGCGCGCGCACGGTCCTCGCGCGGCAGGTGCTCGCGGCCGCCGCGGAGCTCACCCGCCGCATCCGGGGTCACGCCCCCGAGCGCCGGGTCTAGCGTCGGTCCATGACGAGCCCTCCTCCGCCTCCCGCGCCCCCGCCGCCCCCGTCGCCCTTCGACCCCACCGAACCGCCTCCGGTGCCGCCGCCGCCGTCGCCCGTACCGGATCCCACCGACCCGTTCGCCCCGCCACCGGCTCCGTCTCCCGAGCCGCTCTAGGCTGCAGGCGTCGGAGCTGTTCATGCGACCCCCGTTCGCCGACCGGAAGGCCGCGGGCCGAGCCCTGGGCGAGCGGCTCGCGGCGGTCCCCCGCGACGACGTCGTGGTCCTCGGCCTGCCGCGCGGGGGAGTGGTGGTGGCGGCGGAGGTGGCCGCCCGGCTCGGTGCGCCGCTGGACGTGCTGGTCGTGCGCAAGATCGGGCTCCCCGGCCGGCCGGAGCTGGCCATGGGCGCCGTCGCGGGCCTCGCCGACGCGCTCGAGACGGTGCGCACGGAGGACGTGGCCGCCGGTGTCGAGCCGGCCGCGTTCGAGCGGGTGCGGACCGCGGAGCTGCAGGAGCTCCGGCGCCGGGAGCAGGCCTACCGCGGGGGACGCCCGCCGGTGGACGTCGGCGACCGCCCCGTCGTCCTCGCCGACGACGGCCTGGCGACCGGGGCCACCATGCGCGCGGCCGTGGCCGCCGCCGGGCGAGCCGGCGCCGGCCCGCTGACGGTCGCGGTCCCGGTCGGCTCGCCCCGGGCCTGCGCCCGGCTCCGGACAGAGGTCGACGAGGTGGTGTGCCTCTGGGCGCCCCCGGCCTTCCGCGCCGTCCAGCAGGGCTATGCCGACTTCGCCCCCACCAGCGACGACGAGGTGCGGGCGGCCCTGGCGGAGCAGGGTGGCCGGGCGGGCTGAGCCCGGCGGTCCGTGGCCCCGCCCGGGACGCGTCCGGGGGGCTGCTGTTCCGTTCCTCACACGCGGGCCTAGACTCGGGACGACCGACTTTGTGAATCAATTCACAAGGTGCTGAGCAGACGGACAGGGGGGTCGCCATGCCGGAGCAGACGGCCGCCGTGGGGCCATCCGTACCGCCTTCCGCCCTTCCCGCCGTCCCGCTGCCGCCGCCCGCCGAGCGCTCTGCCGACGTGCTCGTCGTGGGCGCGGGGCCGGCCGGCTCGAGCGCTGCCTACTGGCTGGCCCGCGCCGGGCTCGACGTCGTCGTCCTGGAGAAGGCGGTCTTCCCGCGCGAGAAGGTCTGCGGCGACGGGCTCACGCCACGGGGTGTCCAGGCGCTGATCGACATGGGCATCGATACCGACCGCACCGGCGGCTGGACGCGCCACCGCGGCCTGCGGGTCTTCGGCGGCGGGCAGGTGGCCGAGGTCGACTGGCCGGCGCTGGCACGCTGGCCGGATTACGGCCTGATCCGTGCCCGCCGCGACCTCGACCCGCTGCTGGCCCTCCACGCCACCACCGCCGGGGCCCGGGTGTTCCAGGACGTCGCGGTGACCGAACCGCTGCTGGACGACGCCGGCCGGGTCGCCGGCGTGCACGCGACCGCTGGTCCTGGCAAGGAGCCGGCCAGCTGGCGCGCGAGTCTGGTCGTCTCCGCGGAGGGGCTCTCCGGCCGGCTGGCGAAGGGGCTCGGGCTGCTCCGGCGCGAGGACCGTCCGCTGGGCGTCGCGGTGCGCCGGTACGTGCGCACGCCGCGCACCGACGACCACTACCTCGACATCTCCTTCGATCTCTCGGGGGACGGGCCCAGCCGGGAATCCATGCCCGGCTACGGCTGGTCGTTCGGCATGGGTGACGGCACCGCCAACGTCGGTTTCGGCTTCCTCGACACGCGGCACACCGCCGGCGTCGACGCGCGCACCGTGCTGCGCCGCTGGCAGGCGACGCTGCCGGCGGAGTGGGAACTCGGCGAGGAGCACGCCGTCAGCCCGGTTCGCGGGGCCGGCCTTCCGATGGCCCTGCACCGCGGCCCCGCCTACACCCGGGGCCTGCTGCTGGCCGGCGACTCCGCCGGCGCGGTCAACCCGTTCAACGGCGAGGGCATCAGCTACGCGCTGGAGACCGGCCGCATGGCGGCGGAGGCAGCCATCGAGGGGCTGGCCCGGCCGGAAGGGCCGGCCCGCGAGGAGGCGCTGCGGCGGTACCCCGCCCGGCTCCGCAGCGAGTACGGCCGGCATCACCGTCTCGGGATGGGCTTCCTCGCGCTGCTGAGCCGGCCCGACCTCGTCCGGTTCGCCACCGCGCACGGGCTCAAGCGCCCCGGGATGGTCGACGCCGCGCTGCGCCTCATGGGCAACCTCAGCGACGGCAGAAGCGGCGACCGGGTCGACCGCGCCGTCGCCCTCCTGACCCGCCTGGTTCCGGCGGTCTGACCGTGACCACCATCACAGGACGCCACTGGCCAGACACGCATTGTGCCGACATGTCGCCTACTCGGAACGTGATCGTCCTCACCGTAGGGTGCCGCTGATGCTCTCGACCTACGTCCCGATCCTCGGGCTGTTCGCCCTGGCGGCGGCGTTCTCGCTGTTCTCGGTCACCATGGCGCCGTTCGTGGGCCCCCGCCGCTACAACCGGGCCAAGCTCCAGGCCTACGAGTGCGGCATCGAACCGGTCGACCAGCCGCTCACCGGCGGCCGCTTCCCCGTCAAGTACTTCCTGACGGCGATGCTCTTCATCGTCTTCGACATCGAGATCGTCTTCCTCTACCCGTGGGCGGTCGCGAACGACGCGCTCGGCGTCTTCGGGCTGGTCGAGATGGTCGTCTTCATCGCCACGGTCTTCCTCGCCTACGCCTACGTGTGGCGGCGCGGCGGCCTCGAGTGGGAGTGAGCAGCCATGGGTCTGGAAGAAAAGCTGCCCAGCGGCGTCCTGCTGACCACGGTCGAGAAACTGGTCAACTGGACCCGCAAGTCCTCGCTGTGGCCGGCCACCTTCGGGCTGGCCTGCTGCGCCATCGAGATGATGGCCACCGGTGCGGGCCGCTACGACCTGGCCCGCTTCGGCATGGAGGTCTTCCGCGCCTCGCCGCGTCAGGCCGACCTCATGATCGTGGCCGGCCGGGTGAGCCAGAAGATGGCGCCGGTCCTGCGCCAGATCTACGACCAGATGCCCGAGCCGCGCTGGGTGCTGGCGATGGGTGTCTGCGCCAGTTCCGGCGGCATGTTCAACAACTACGCGGTCGTGCAGGGCGTCGACCACATCGTTCCGGTGGACATGTACCTCCCCGGCTGCCCCCCGCGGCCCGAGATGCTGATGGACGCCATCCTCAAGCTGCACTACAAGATCATGAATGAGCCGCTGGGGCCGCGCCGGGCCCGGCAGCTCGAGCGCGCCCGAGCGGACGGGACCGCCCAGGACCTCCTCGTCGAGATGCCGTCGACCGTCCGCGCCGACAAGGCGCAGCGGCGGGCGTACGAGGAGGCCGCCGCGGAGCAGCGCACCGGTCAGTTCGCCATCGAGCAGCGCGGCGGCAACGCCGTCCTGCTGCCGGCGGAGCGCAACGGGGGGCGCGGCAGATGAGCGACGACGGCGGCGCCGGCCTCGAGGCCGCCCAGGGCGCAGCCGCGCCCGGCGGGGGGTTCCGCAAGGGCGCGTTCGGGGTCAGCGGCAGTGGCGACACCTCGGGCTTCGGTGGCCTCGTCCGCGTCGAGCCGGGCGGCGCGGTCTCGCTGCACTCGACCGAGCGGCCCTACGGCGGGTACTTCGACGAGGTCACCGACGCGCTGATCGAGGCCGTCGGGGAGGCCACCTACGCCGCCGGGGTGCCGCGCGTGCTCGTCGACCGGGGCGAGATCACCTACTTCGTCGTCCGCGAGCACCTGCTGACCCTCGTGCAGGCGCTCCGGGACGACGACGCGCTGCGCTTCGAGCTGTGCAGCAGCGTCTCCGGTGTCGACTACCACGACAGCGGTGGGCCGGTAGCGACGCCGGAGCGGCCGCGGCTGCACGCCGTCTACCACCTGACCTCGATGACCTACCGCCGCCGGATCCGGCTCGAGGTCGCGGTGACCGCCGAGGACCCGCACGTCCCCTCGGTCGCCCGCATCTACCCGACGGCGGACTGGCACGAGCGGGAGACGTTCGACATGTTCGGGATCGTCTTCGACGGCCACCCGGCGCTCACCCGGATCCTCATGCCCGACGACTGGGACGGCCACCCGCAGCGCAAGGCCTACCCGCTCGGCGGCGTTCCGGTCGAGTACCACGACGCGACGATCCCGCCCCCCGACACCCGCAGAAGCTATCGGTGAAGGGCCAACGATGAGCACGACCTACAACCAGGCCGACCCGTACGCGGGCTCCTACGACACGACCGAAGGCCGGATCTACACCGTCACCGGCGGCGACTGGGACGCCACCTTCGGCGCCGACCCCATCGGCGAGGAGCGGCTGGTCGTCAACATGGGGCCGCAGCACCCGTCGACGCACGGCGTGCTCCGGCTCGTCCTCGATCTCGAGGGCGAGACGGTCACCAAGGCGCGGGTGGTCATCGGCTACCTGCACACCGGCATCGAGAAGAACACCGAGTACCGCACCTGGACGCAGGGCACGACCTTCGTGACGCGGATGGATTACCTCGCCCCGCTGTTCAACGAGGCCGGGTACTGCCTGGCGGTCGAGAAGCTGCTCGGCATCGAGGCCCCGCAGCGCGCGCAGACGATCCGCGTGCTGGTCATGGAGCTCAACCGGATCGCCTCGCACCTGGTCGCCCTGGCCACCTTCGGCATGGAGATGGGCGCGCTCACCGGCATGACCAACGGCTTCCGCGAGCGGGAGACGGTCCTCGACCTGCTCGAGGAGATCACCGGTCTGCGGATGAACCACGCCTACATCCGGCCCGGCGGCCTGGCCCAGGACCTGCCGGAGGGCGCCGTCGAGCACATCCGCGAGTTCCTGAAGGTCATGCCCGCGCGGGTGGCCGACTTCCACAAGCTGCTCACCGGCCAGCCGATCTGGCAGCGGCGGCTCAAGGACGTCGGTTACCTCGACGTCACCGGCTGCGTCGCGCTGGGCGTCACCGGGCCGATCCTGCGCGCCGCGGGCCTGCCGTGGGATCTGCGCAAGGTCGAGCCCTACCTGGGCTACGAGACCTACGACTTCGAGGTGCCGACCGCCGACACGGCCGACGCCTGGGGCCGCTACCTGGTCCGGATGGCCGAGGTGAACGAGTCGATGAAGATCATCGAGCAGGCGCTCGACCGGCTCGAGCCCGGTCCGGTCATGGTGGAGGACCGCAAGATCGCCTGGCCGGCCCAGCTCTCCCTCGGCGCCGACGGCATGGGCAACTCCCTGGACCACGTCCGGCACATCATGGGCCAGTCGATGGAGGCCCTGATCCACCACTTCAAGCTGGTCACGGAGGGCTTCCGGGTGCCGGCCGGGCAGGTGTACCTGCCCATCGAGTCGCCCCGCGGGGAGCTCGGCTACCACGTGGTCAGCGACGGCAGCACCAAACCGTGGCGCGTGCACGTCCGCGACCCCAGTTTCGTGAACCTGCAGGCCACGGCCGCGATGAGCGAGGGCGGCATGATCGCCGACGTCATCGCCGCCGTTGCCTCGATCGACCCCGTCATGGGGGGAGTGGACAGATGAGTGCACTGCCGGGGTCGGCCGAGGGGACGGCGGTCACGGGGCTCGACTCGAGCCCGGTCGACGCGTCGCCCGAGACCCTCGCCGAGCTGCCCCCCTTGACCGAGCAGGCCCGGGCGGAGGCGCGCGAGATCATCGCGCGCTATCCGGAGCCCCGCTCGGCGCTGCTCCCGATGCTGCACCTGGTGCAGAGCTACCAGGGCTACGTCTCGCCGGACGGCGTCGCGCTGTGCGCCGAGGAGCTCGGCATCACCAAGGCCGAGGTCGGCGCGGTCGCGACCTTCTACACCATGTACAAGCGCCGCCCCACCGGCCGGCACCTGGTCAGCGTGTGCACGAACACGCTCTGCTCGGTCCTGGGTGGCCGGCGGATCTTCGACGCGGTCGCCGCCGATCTCGGCGTCCACCATGACGAGACGGCGCCGGACGGCTCGATCACCCTCGAGCACGCCGAGTGCCTGGCGGCCTGCGACTACGCGCCGGTGGTCACCGTCGACTACGAGTTCTACGACCAGCAGGACGTCGGGAGCGCCCGCGCGCTCGTCGCGGCGCTGCGCCGCGGCGAGAAGCCCGCGCCCACCCGCGGCGCTCCGCTGAGCGACTTCCGCGGCATCTCCCGTCAGCTGGCCGGCTTCTCCCAGTACGGCGACGCCGCGGCGACGGCGGCCGCGGTCGACACCGAGGGCGCCATCGGACCCACGCTGGCCGGCGTCCGGCTCGCCGCCGAGCGAGGCGAGTCCGCACCGTTCCTGCCCGCGGCCGACCGTCCGCCGGCGGGCGGCGCCGGCGAGCCGCGGGAGACCGTCCGTCCGCACGGGAGGTCGGGGGACACCCCCGGCAAGGAGGCGGCCGACGCCCGCGTCCGGGCCGCCGACACCCCGGCGGAGAAGGCCGGCGCCGCGGGTTCGCACCCCGACGCCCCCGAGCCGTCCCGCAGGTCCCTCGCCGACAAGGACGACGGCACCGACACGCCGGCAGGAACCGGGCCCGGCACGTCCGGCCAGGGCCCGGCTGCCTCCCCGCCCCAGCAGAACCGGAAGGGCTGACACCGTGCCCCTCACTCCCGTGCTGACCTCGCGCTGGGACCAGCCACAGTCCTGGCGGCTGTCGACCTACGAGCGCCTCGACGGCTACGCCGGCCTGCGCAAGGCCCTGTCGATGACGCCGGACGAGCTCGTGACCGTGGTCAAGGACTCGGGCCTGCGCGGTCGCGGCGGCGCCGGGTTCCCCACCGGCCTGAAGTGGAGCTTCATCCCGCAGCCCAAGCCGGGGGAGACCCCGACCGGCCCGGCGGCGATGCCCAAGTACCTCGTGGTCAACGCCGACGAGGGTGAGCCGGGGACCTGCAAGGACCTGCCGCTGATGATGGCCGACCCGCACTCCCTCATCGAGGGCGTGGTCATCGCCGCCTACGCGATCCGCTGCCACCTGGCGGTCATCTACGTCCGCGGCGAGGCCGTGCATGCGCACCGCCGCCTGGTCGCGGCGGTGCAGGAGGCCTACGACGCCGGCTACCTCGGCCGCGACGTCCTCGGGTCGGGCTACGGCCTCGAGCTCATCGTGCACGCCGGCGCGGGCGCGTACATCTGCGGGGAGGAGACGGCGCTGCTCGACTCACTCGAAGGCAAGCGCGGCCAGCCGCGGCTCAAGCCGCCGTTCCCCGCCGTCGCCGGCCTCTACGGCGCTCCGACGGTGATCAACAACGTCGAGACGCTGGCCAGCGTGCCGTTCGTCGTCCGTGGGGGGGCCGACTGGTTCAAGGAGCTGGGCCCGGAGAAGTCGCCCGGCCCGAAGATCTACTCCCTGTCCGGCCGCGTCGTCCGTCCCGGCCAGTACGAGGCGCCCATGGGGACCACCATGCGGGAGCTCCTCGAGTTGGCCGGCGGCGTGCGTCCGGGGCACGAGCTGAAGTTCTGGACCCCGGGCGGCTCGTCGACGCCGTACTTGACCGCCGAGCACCTCGACGTGCCCCTGGACTTCGACTCGGTCGCGGCGGCCGGCTCGATGCTCGGGACGACGGCCCTCATGGTCTTCGACGAGACCGACTCGATCGTCGAGGCCACCCTGCGGTTCACCGAGTTCTACGCGCACGAGAGCTGCGGCAAGTGCACCCCCTGCCGGGAGGGCACCTACTGGCTCGTCCAGATCCTCGAACGGCTGGTCGAGGGCAGGGGCACCGCCGCCGACCTCGACCTGCTCACCGACACCTGCGACAACATCCTCGGCCGTTCGTTCTGCGCTCTCGGTGACGGCGCCACGAGCTGCATCGCCAGCTCGCTGCAGTACTTCCGCGACGACTACGTCGCGCTGCTGCCCCCGGAGGAGCAGGGCCGCCTGGGCCGATCGCTCCGTCTCGAGCCCGTAGGAGCCGCCTCGTGACCGAGCGTGCGAGGTCACGCAGGTGCACAGCACGTCTCGGCACCGGCGCGACGAGCGCCGGCGAGGAGGACCAGTGACGATCACGCCCGCTTCACCTCCCCCCGCCGCGGCGGTGCCGCCCGGTGCGCCCGGACCGCACACCCAGCCGGATGCAGTGCACTGCACGATCGACGGCTTCGAGGTCGCCGTTCCCAAGGGAACGCTCATCATCCGCGCCGCCGAGATGATCGGCGTGCAGATCCCGCGCTTCTGCGACCACCCGCTGCTCGAGCCGATCGGCGCCTGCCGCCAGTGCCTCGTCGAGGTCGAGGGGCAGCGCAAGCCGGTCGCTTCCTGCACGATGCCGGTGACCGAGGGCATGGTCGTGCAGACCCAGCTCTCCAGCCCGGCCGCGGACAAGGCGCAGCAGGGCACGATGGAGCTGCTGCTGATCAACCACCCGCTGGACTGCCCGGTCTGCGACAAGGGCGGCGAGTGCCCGTTGCAGAACCAGGCCATGAGCAACGGCCGTACCGAGAGCCGGTTCGTCGACGTCAAGCGGACCTATCCCAAGCCGCTGCCGATCTCCTCGCAGATCCTGCTCGACCGCGAGCGCTGCGTGCTCTGCGCCCGCTGCACCCGGTTCTCCCAGCAGGTCGCCGGCGACCCGTTCATCGAGCTGTTCGAGCGCGGCGCGCTCGAACAGGTGGCCATCTACGAGGACGAGCCGTTCGAGTCCTACTTCTCCGGCAACACCACCCAGATCTGCCCGGTGGGGGCGCTCACGAGCGCGCAGTACCGCTTCCGCGCCCGCCCGTTCGACCTGCGCAGCGAGCCCAGCGTCTGCGAGCACTGCGCCTCCGGCTGCGACATGCGCACCGACTACCGCCGCGGCCGGATCACCCGTCGGCTGGCGGGCGAGGACCCCGCGGTGAACGAGGAGTGGACCTGCGACAAGGGCCGCTACGCCTTCCGGTACGTCACCGCCAACGAGCGGCTGACCACGCCGCTGATCAGGGGTGCGGACGGCGAGCTGCAGCCGGCGTCGTGGCCCGAGGCCTGGGCCGCCGCCGCGGAGGGGCTCCGCGCCGCCCGCGACGGGGCGGGTGTCGGGCTGCTGCCCGGCGGCCGGCTGACCGTCGAGGACGCGTACGCCTGGGCCAAGTTCGCCCGGGTCGCGCTGGGCACCAACGACGTGGACGCCCGCGCCCGGGCGCATTCGGCCGAGGAGCTGGCCTTCCTCGAGGCGGCGGTCGCCGGGACCGCACCCGGGCGAGGCGGCGTGACCTACGACGAGCTGGCCGCCGCGCCGGCCGTCGTCCTCGCGGGGCTCGAGCCCGAGGAGGAGTCGCCGATCGTCTTCCTGCGGCTGCGCCGGGCGGTCCGGACCAAGGGACTGCCGGTCTTCGACCTGGCGCCGTTCGCCACCCGCGCCGCCGAGAAGCTGTCGGCCACCGTGCTGACGACGCTGCCGGGTGGCGAGGCCCGCTCGCTGCGCGCGCTGGCCGACGGCACCTGGGGCGGCCCGGCCGTCGAGGCCGTGCGCCGGCCCGGCGCCGTCGTCCTGGCCGGTGAGCGGCTGGCCGAGGTGCCGGGGGCGTTCTCCGCCCTGCTGGCGCTGTCGCGGGCCACCGGGGTCCGCCTGGCCTGGGTGCCGCGGCGGGCCGGCGAGCGCGGCGCGGTCGAGGCCGGCGCGCTGCCCAGCCTGCTGCCGGGTGGCCGCAGCGTCACCGACGCCGCCGCCCGCGCAGACGTCGCCGCCCGCTGGGGTCTCGACCTCGCCGGCGTGCCCGCCACCCCCGGCCGTGACACCACCGGGATCCTCACCGCGGTCCGCGACGGGCAGCTGGGCGGCCTCCTGGTCGGCGGCGTGGACACCGCCGACCTGCCCGACCCCGCGCTCGCCGAGGAAGCGCTCGCCGCGGCCGGCTTCGTCGTCAGCCTGGAGATGTTCCCGACCGCGGTCACCAGGTACGCCGACGTCGTCCTGCCGGTGGCCGCGACCCCGGAGAAGGCGGGCAGCTATCTCGACTGGGAGGGCCGCCCGCGCACCTTCGACGCGACCCTGCACGGCACCGGGCAGCTGACCGACGCCCGGATCCTGCACGGGCTCGCCGAGGAGTTCGACGTCGACCTGCGGCTGCCGACGGTCGAGTCGGCGCGCGCGGAGCTCGCCGCCCTCGGTACCGCCCGCACCGGGGGGACCACCGGTCCCGACGTCGCCCCGTCCTCCGGCCAGGCTCCGGGCGCGGACGAGGCGGTCCTCGCCTCCTGGCGGCAGCTGCTCGACGTGGGCACGCTGCAGCGTGACGAGCCCGAGCTCGCGGGCACCGCCCGCCCGCCGGTCGCCCGGATCGGCAAGGACGCCGCACGCCGGCTCGGCCTCGCCGACGGCGACAGCGTCACGGTCACCGGCGACCGCGGCTCGGTCACCCTGCCCGTGGTGGTCACCGAGATGCCGGATCAGGTGGTCTGGCTGCCGATGCGCTCGCCCGGCAGCGAGATCCGTACCCAGCTGGGCACCGCGCCCGGCGGCGTCGTGAGCCTCGCGGCTGCTCCGCCCGCCCCGACCACCCCGACGGGAGGTGCCGCATGAGCGTGCTGGCCAGTGCCGACCAGCCCACGCTGGACGACTTCGGGCACGACGTCTGGTGGATCGTGCTCATCAAGATCGTCGGGATCTTCGCGCTCCTGGTCGTGATGACGCTGTTCGCCATCGTCTTCGAGCGCAAGGTCGTCGCGCGGATGCAGCAGCGGATCGGCCCCAACCGGGTCGGCCCGCGCGGCTACCTGCAGAGCCTCGCCGACGGCCTGAAGCTGGCGTTCAAGGAAGACATCATGCCGGCGCTGGCCGACAAGCCGGTGTACTTCCTGGCGCCGGTGATCGCGGCCGTCCCGGCGTTCCTCGCCTTCTCGGTCATCCCGCTCGGGCCGACCGTGAGCCTGTTCGGCCACCGCACTCCGCTCCAGCTCACCGACGCGCCGATCGGCGTGCTCGTGGTGCTCGCCTGCTCGGCCATGGGCGTCTACGGCATCGTGCTCGCGGGCTGGGCGTCCGGCTCGACGTATCCGCTGCTCGGCGGCCTGCGCAGCGCGGCGCAGATGGTCAGCTACGAGATCGCGATGGGACTCTCCATCGTCGCGGTGTTCCTCTACTCCGGGACGATGTCGACGTCCGGGATCGTGGCCGCACAGGCCCACGGGACGGCGCTGACCTTCTTCGGTGCGCACGTCACCGGTCCGAGCTGGTTCGCGATCCTGCTCCCGGTCTCCTTCGTCATCTACGCGATCGCCGTCGTCGGCGAGACCAACCGGGCCCCGTTCGACCTGCCCGAGGCCGAGAGCGAGCTGGTCGGTGGCTTCCACACCGAGTACGCGTCGCTGAAGTTCGCCCTGTTCTTCCTCGCCGAGTACATCAACATGGTCACCGTCTCGTCCCTGGCCGCGACCCTGTTCCTCGGAGGCTGGCGGGCGCCCTGGCCGATCTCGCTGTGGAGCGCCGCCAACACCGGCTGGTGGCCGATGCTGTGGTTCTTCCTCAAGGTCGTCGTCGCGCTGTTCGTCTTCATCTGGTTGCGCGGCACGCTGCCCCGGCTGCGGTACGACCAGTTCATGCGCTTCGGGTGGAAGGTCCTGGTCCCGACGGCGCTGGTCTGGATCCTCGTCGTCGCCACCATGCGGACCGTGGCCCGGTCGGCCAACCTGGCCACCGGCGAGGCCGTCGTCTACGTGGGCATCCCGGTGGCGATCGTCCTGATCGCCGCGCTGCTGATCGGCAGCCGGGCGAGCAACCGCAGCACCCGGCTGGCCGCGAGGGAAGCGGCCGCCGGGTCCATCCACCCGACCGAGCCGGAGGAGCCGCAGGTGCTGCCGCCCGCGGGTCCGCGGCGCCGACCGGCCCGGGCCGGCGGCCCGAGCCGCGCCGAGGGCGGCTTCCCCGTCCCGCCGATGGACCTCACCGTGCCGCCGTCGCCACGGCTGCGCCGCGAGTCGGTGGTGACCGGGGCACGGGCCGACGGCGCGTCGGAGTCCGGCGGGATCGTGAGCACCGGTCGGCGGGGAACCGCCACCGCGGAGGAGGACGGCCAGTGACGCAGCAGGGCAGGCCTGACCAGGGTCCGGACCGCACACCCGCCCGGCGGAGCGGCGGCGAGGTCGCCCGGCGAGCCGGCGACGGCGCCCCGGCCAAGCGCTCCGGGATCCTCCCGGGCCCCGGCCAGGGCTTCGGGGTCACCTTCGCGCAGATCTTCCGGAAGGTGACCACCGAGGAGTACCCCTACGACCCCAAGGTCACCAAGCCGCGCTACCACGGGCGGCACGTGCTCAACCGGCACCCCGACGGGCTGGAGAAGTGCGTCGGCTGCGAGCTCTGCGCGTGGGCCTGCCCGGCCGACGCCATCTACGTCGAGGGCGGGGACAACACCGAGGACGAGCGCTACTCGCCGGGTGAGCGGTACGGGCGGATCTACCAGATCAACTACCTGCGCTGCATCTTCTGCGGCCTGTGCATCGAGGCCTGCCCGACGCGGTCGCTGACGATGAGCAACGACTTCGAACTGGCCGACGACAACCGCCGCGACCTGATCTACACCAAGGAGCAGCTCATGGCGCCGCTGCTGCCGGGTATGGAAGCCCCGCCGCACCCGATGCGGCTGGGGAACGACGAGAAGGACTACTACGTGCGCGACCCCCAGCCGGGGTCCGCGGCCGAGCCGGTCGTCGGGGAGACGGTATGACCGTCCTCGCGGCGGCCGCCGGCACCGGTACACACCTGGGCGGCGCCGAGACCGTCGTCTTCTGGATCCTGGGCCCGATCGCGCTGGCCGGGGCGCTCGGGATGGTGTTCAGCCGCAACGCCGTCCACTCGGCGCTCTGGCTGGTCAACACGATGCTGTGCCTGGGCGTGTTCTACGTGGTCCAGCAGGCGCCGTTCCTCGGCGCGGTGCAGATCATCGTCTACACCGGCGCCATCATGATCCTTTTCCTGTTCGTGCTCATGCTGGTCGGGCGCGACTCCTCGGACTCCGTCGTCGAGACGCTGCGCGGCCAGCGCGTGGCCGCCACGGTGCTCGGCATCGGCTTCGCCGGGCTGGTCGGTGCGGGGATCGCGCGGGCGACCACGAACCTGACCGTGACCGGCCTGAACACCGATCAGCTGGGTGGCAACGGCAACATCAACGGGATCGCCCGGCTGCTGTTCACCCGCTACCTGCTGGCCTTCGAGGTCACCAGCGCGCTGCTCATCACGGCCGCGGTGGGCGCGATGGTGCTGGCGCACATCGAGCGCGAACCCGGCAGCCGGCGCACGCAGAAGGAGTTGTCGCGGGCGAGGTTCCTGACCGACCGGCCGCAGACGCTCCCGGGCCCCGGCGTCTTCGCCCGCGGCAACTCGGTGGCCGCACCGGCGCTGCTGCCCGACGGCCGGCCGGCCGAGGACTCCCTCGCCACCGGCATCGAGCCGCAGGAGATCGAGCAGATGCCCCGGCCGACGGACCGCGCGCAGCTGGGCAGTCCGGACGACGCCCTGGGCACGCTCGACCCCGCGCGCGACGACTCTCCTGGCGGGAGGACCCGATGACCCTCAGCTGGTATCTCGTGCTCGCGGCGGTCCTGTTCACCATCGGCGCCGTCGGCGTGCTCGTGCGGCGCAACGCGATCGTCGTCTTCATGTGCGTCGAGCTGATGCTCAACTCGGTCAACCTGACGCTGGTCACCTTCGCGCGGGCCTCCGGCACCCTCGACGGCCAGGTCATCGCCTTCTTCGTGATGGTCGTGGCCGCCGCCGAGGTCGTGGTCGGCCTGGCGATCATCATGTCGATCTACCGGACGCGCCGCTCGGCGTCGGTCGACGACGCCAACCTCCTGAAGTACTGAGCGAGACGGGGATCCCGCCGATGCACACCGTGCCCGCGTCCGGGCTGCTTGCCGCCTCCTGGCTGCTGATCGCGCTGCCGCTCGCCGGCGCCGCGGTGCTGCTGCTGGGTGGCCGCCGTACCGACCGCTGGGGTCACCTGCTGGGCGTGGCGACCGTGGCCGTCGCCTTCGTCATCGGGCTGGCCTGCACGGTCCAGCTCGGTGGCATGAGCGGGTCGAAGTCGGTGAACCTCGACCTGTTCACCTTCATCTCCGCCGGCACGCTCGACGTCAAGGCCGGGCTGCTGTTCGACCCGCTGTCGGCGATCTTCGTGCTGCTGATCACCGGCGTCGGCTCGCTGATCCACATCTACTCGGTGGGCTACATGGCCGACGACCCCGGCCGCCGCCGGTTCTTCGCCTACCTCAACCTCTTCGTCGCCGCCATGCTGCTGCTGGTCCTCGGCAACAGCTACGTGGCCCTCTACGTCGGGTGGGAGGGCGTCGGCCTGGCGTCGTTCCTGCTCATCGCGTTCTGGTACCGCCGCCCGGCCGCGGTGACCGCGGCCAAGAAGGCCTTCGTCATGAACAGGGTCGGCGACGTAGGCCTGGCCCTGGCCATCTTCATCATGTTCGCCCAGCTCGGGACGACGTCCTTCGTGGGCGTCCTCGGGTCGACAGGTGCCCTGGCCGGTGGCGTGCTCACCGCGCTGGGGCTGCTCCTCCTGCTGGGCGCGTGCGGCAAGTCCGGCCAGTTCCCGCTGCAGGCCTGGCTCCCCGACGCCATGGAGGGCCCGACGCCGGTCAGCGCCCTCATCCACGCCGCCACCATGGTGACCGCGGGCGTCTACCTGATCGCCCGCTCCGCGCCGATCTACGACCACGCCCCGGCGGCGCGAACCGTCGTCACCATCATCGGCGCGATCACGCTGATGATCGGCGCGATCGCCGGGTGCGCGTACGACGACATCAAGAAGGTGCTGGCGTACTCGACGGTCAGCCAGATCGGCTACATGTTCCTGGCGGTCGGCCTCGGCCCGATCGGCTACGTGGCGGGCCTCGCGCACCTGCTCACCCACGGCTTCTTCAAGGCCGGGCTGTTCCTGGGAGCCGGGTCGGTGATGCACGCGATGAACGACTCGGTCGACATGCGCCGGTTCGGCGGGCTCTGGCGCCGGATGCCGGTCACCTTCGCGACCTTCGGGCTGGGGTACCTGGCGCTGATCGGCTTCCCGCTGCTGTCGGGCTACTGGACCAAGGACGCGATCATCGAGGCGGCGTTCGACCACGGCGGCACCACCGGCTACGTGCTCGGCGGCGTCGGCGTCCTCGGCGCCGGACTCACCGCGTTCTACATGACCCGGCTGATGTTCATGACCTTCTTCGGCCGGCCCCGGTGGGACGCCGGCTCTGCCTCGACCCCGGTCGATCCGCACGAGTCGCCCGGCGTGATGACCGTGCCGATGATCGTGCTGGCGGTCGGCAGCGTGGCCGCCGGCTACCTGCTGACCCAGGCCTTCCCGCTCTCGGCCTGGCTCTCCCCGGTCTTCGGCACCAACAAGCTGGAGAGCCACGTCGTCGCACCGCTGTGGATCGGCGTGCTGGTGATCGGCGCCATGGTCCTCGGCGTCGCCGCCGCATGGCTGTTCGTCGGACGGCGCGAGGTGCCCGTGGTCCGGCCGGCGCGGGTGTCCCCGGTGGTCCGGGCGGCGCGCAACGCGCTGTACGCGGACGCGATCAACGAGTCGCTGTTCATGCGCCCCGGGCAGTGGCTCGCCCGGGCCCTGGTCTTCGTGGACAACCGCCGGGTGGACGGCGCGGTCAACGGCATCGCGGCGACGCTGGGCGGCTCGTCTGCCCGGCTGGGCCGGGCGCAGACCGGCTTCGTGCGCAGCTACGCGCTCGGGATGCTCGGCGGCGCCGTCGTGGTGGCCGGGGCACTGCTGGCGGTGACGGCAGGGTGAGCAACAGGACCAGGCTGACTTCCGGACGAAAGGCCCCCCGACGGTGAGCTCGTTCCCGTTCCTACTGGTCATGATCCTGCTGCCGGCGGTCGGCGCGGCGGTCATCGCCGCGCTGCCGCGCGGCCGCGAGCAGACGGCGAAGCAACTGGCGCTGGGCGTCAGCCTCGTGGTCCTCCTGCTCGCCGTCCTGACCACCGTCGCGTTCGACACGAACGGTCCCCGCTTCCAGCTGACCACCTCGGTGTCGTGGATCCCGGACTTCGGGGTCCGCTTCGCACTCGGCGTCGACGGCATCGCGCTGGTGATGCTGCTGCTGATCGGCGTGCTGGTCCCGGTGGTGGTCGCCGCCTCGTGGAACGACACCGCGGCGGGGAACCGCTCGATGCGGGCGTTCTTCGCCTGGCTGCTGCTGCTCGAGGCGATGATGGTCGGCGTCTTCGCCGCGACCGACGTCTTCGTCTTCTACGTCTTCTTCGAGGCGATGCTGGTCCCGATGTACTTCCTGATCGGCAGCTTCGGCGGCCCTCGACGGCAGTACGCGGCGGTGAAGTTCTTCCTGTACAGCCTGGTGGGCGGCCTGGTGATGCTCGCCGCCGTCATCGGCCTGTACGTCGTCAGCAGCCAGCAGTTGGCGCACGGCACGTTCTCCTTCGACGCCCTCCGGAACCTGCAGATCGACCCCGGTGTGCAGAAGCTGCTCTTCCTGGGCTTCTTCCTCGCGTTCGCGATCAAGGCGCCGCTGGTGCCCTTCCACACCTGGCTGCCCGACTCAGGTGCCGAGGCGCCGATCGGCGGCGGCGTGCTGCTCGTCGGTGTGCTCGACAAGGTCGGCACGTTCGGCTTCCTGCGCTACTGCCTCCCGCTGTTCCCCGATGCGTCCCGGGCTTTCGCGCCGTGGATCCTCGGGCTGGCGGTGGCCGGCATCCTCTACGCCGCGCTGCTCGCGATGGCCCAGAGCGACATGAAACGGCTGGTCGCGTACACGTCGATCTCGCACTTCGGCTTCATCGCACTGGGGATCTTCGCCTTCACGACCGAGGCCGGTACCGGCGCGGTGCTCTACATGGTCAACCACGGCATCTCGACCGGGCTGCTGTTCCTCGTCGTCGGGATGCTCATCGCCCGCGGGGGTTCCCGGCAGATCGGCGACTACGGCGGCGTCGCGAGCTACGCGCCGCTGCTGGCCGGCTCGATGCTGATCGCCGGTCTCGCGTCGCTCGCGCTCCCGGGCACCAACAGTTTCGTCAGCGAGTTCCTGGTGCTCATCGGGTCGTTCCCGACGCGGCCGGTGTACACGATCATCGCGACCGTCGGCATGATCCTGGCCGCGCTGTACATCCTGCTGATGTACCAGCGCACCATGAACGGCCCGCCCCGGGGGGTGCTCCTCGAGGAGCTGCCACCCGGGGCCGAGAACGGTCCGGTCGGAGGCGAGAGCGCCCACGACAGCGTGCTCGACCACCACGGCGGTGCCACCGCCACGCTCACCGAGACGGCGACGGCGACGGCGCCCGCGCGAGCCCGCCTCCGGATCCGTGACCTGAGCCGCCGGGAGCTCGCGGTGGTCACCCCGCTGATCGCGCTGATCATCGCGCTGGGCGTCTACCCGCAGCCGCTGCTGAACCTGATCCGTCCGGCGGTCAGCGCCACCATGAGCGATGTCGGCGCCGACCCGCACGGCATCACCCCCACCCACGCACCGAACAAGGGGAAGTGATGGGCGCGATCACCGCCCCGAGCCTGTCGATGGCCGCCCTGGCCCCGTTCCTCTTCGTCTTCGGGGCCGCCGCCGTCGGCGTGCTGGTCGAGGCCTTCGCCCCGCGCGACGTGCGCCATCCGGTCCAGGTCGGCGTGGCCCTCGTCGGCACGATCGGCGGGCTGGTCAGCACGCTGCTGCTGGCCGGAAGGAAAGAGGTCACGGCGGGCGGCGCGCTCGCGGTCGACGGCCCGGCGCTCTTCCTCGAGGCGACGGTGGCGGGGCTCGGCGCGCTGGCGGTCCTGCTGTTCGCCGAGCGCGCCCTCGACCCGGCCCGGTCGGCGTTCGTCGCCGAGGCCGCTGTCCCGGCGGGCAGCCCCCGGGACGCCGAACTGCTCACCTCTACCCGGGTGCAGACCGAGGTCTATCCGCTGGCGACCTTCGCCATCGGCGGCATGATGCTCTTCACCGCCGCCAACGACCTGCTCATCATGTTCGTGGCGCTCGAGGTGCTCAGCCTGCCGCTGTACCTGATCAGCGGCCTGGCCCGCCGCCGCCGGCTGCTCTCCCAGGAGGCGGCGGTCAAGTACTTCCTGCTGGGCGCGTTCGCCTCGGGGTTCTTCCTCTACGGGCTGGCCCTGGTCTATGGCGCCACGGGCAGCGTCCGGCTCTCCGCCGTCCGTGCGGCGGTCTCCACCGGCGGCACGGGCGTGCTGCTGGTGCTCGGGCTGGGGCTGCTCGTCGTCGGCCTGATGTTCAAGGCGAGCGTCGCGCCGTTCCACACCTGGACGCCGGACGTCTACCAGGGAGCACCGACCCCGGTCACCGCGTTCATGGCCGCGTGCACCAAGGTGGCCGCCTTCGGGGCGATCCTGCGGCTGCTCTACGTCGGCTTCGGCACCGACGCCTGGACCTGGCGCCCGCTGATCTACGGCATCGCCATCGTGTCCATGGTCGTCGGGGCCGTCCTCGGCCTGACGCAGACGGACCTGAAGCGGATGCTGGCGTACTCGTCGATCGCGCACGCCGGGTTCCTCCTCACCGGCGTGCTCGGGATCGGCACCGGCGCCTCGGGCACCGGGCTGCCGGCGACGCTGTTCTACCTGCTCGCCTACGGGGTCACGACGCTGGGCGCCTTCGGGGTGCTGACCCTCGTCCGCGACGGCGACGGCGAGGCCACGCACCTGTCCCAGTGGGCAGGGCTGGCGCAGCGCTCTCCGCTCACCGCCGCGGTCATGAGCCTGTTCCTCCTGGCCCTGGCCGGCATCCCGCTCACCAGCGGGTTCACCGCCAAGTTCGCCGTCTTCCGGGCGGCGATCCAGGACGGCGCGTGGCCCCTGGTCCTGGTGGCGCTGCTGGCCAGCGCGGTGGCCGCGTTCTTCTACCTGCGGGTGATCGTCCTGATGTACTTCTCCGCGCCCACCGCGGACGGCCCGACGGTCGGCGTGCCCGGGCTGCCCACCACGCTGGTGCTCGCGATCACCGCCACGGCGACCCTCGTCCTGGGGATCGTTCCCGGGGCGGTTCTCGACCTTGCCCGCTCGGCGGCTATCTTCGTCGGTTGATGACCGGAGCCCGCGCCGCTGTCGACCACGGAACACCGTTCGAGGTCCGGCACCGGATCCCGACGCCCGCGTCGACCATCGGACCGTGGCTGCCCGAGGGTGCCCTGGGGGACTCGCTCGCCGAGGGGCTCGCGCGCGTCGAGTCCGGCCTCGCCACCGCCGTGGGCAGTGACCACCCGTTCGTCCGGGAGGCCGCGGGTCACCTCGTGGCCGCCGGCGGCAAGAGGTTCCGCCCGATGCTGGCGCTGCTGGCCGCGCAACTGGGCGACCCCGGTGCGCCCGAGGTGGTCAGCGCCGCGGTCGTGTGCGAGCTCACCCACCTGGCCACGCTTTACCACGACGACGTCATGGACGAGGCCGCCGTCCGCCGGGGGGCGCCGAGCGCCAACAGCCGGTGGACCAACAGCATCGCGATCCTGACCGGCGACTTCCTCTTCGCCCGCGCGTCGGACCTCCTGGCCGACCTGGGGCCCGAGGCCGTGCGCATCCAGGCCCAGACCTTCGAGCGGCTGGTCACCGGGCAGATCCGCGAGACCGTCGGCCCGCAGGAGGGGGACGACCCCGTCGCCCACTACCTGGAGGTGCTGGCGGACAAGACCGGCTCGCTGGTGGCTACGTCGGCCCGCTTCGGCGCCTCCTTCGCCGGGGTCGACGAGCCGCTGGTGCGGGCGCTCACCGCCTTCGGCGAGGAGGTCGGGGTCGCCTTCCAGCTCTCCGACGACCTGCTCGACATCGTCAGCCAGGACGGCGCCTCGGGGAAGTCGCCGGGGACCGACCTGCGGGAGGGCATCGCCACGCTGCCCGTGCTGCTGGCGCTGGCCGGAGACGACCCGGCGGAGGCGCGGCTGCGCGAGCTGGCGTCGGCGCCCGTCACCGACGATGAGGAGCACGCGGAGGCACTGGCCCTGCTGCGCGGTTCCAGGTCCCTGGCCCGGGCCAACGAGGTGCTGGGCGACTACGCCGGCCGCGCTCGTGAGCGGCTGGCCGGGGTTCCGGCCGGTGACGTGCACGACGCGCTGTCCGCACTCTGCGACTACGTGGTGACGCGGACCAGCTGAGGGGATCCTGGGCCGATGCGGATCCCGGCGGGGCTGATCGGCGCGGTGCTCCTGCTCGCCGGCTGCACGACGGCCGCCGGATCCGGTCCGGCTCCGACCGCCGGACCGGCGGCCACCGGTGCACCCCGGCTCCAGGTGCAGGTGGTGGCCGACGGCCTGGACCACCCGTGGGACGTCGCACAGGCGCCGGACGGCACGCTGCTGGTCGACCAGCGCGCGGGCGGGCTGATCGCCGCCCGCCCGGCCGGCGTGCACCGCGTGGCGGCCGACTTCGACGACCTCTTCGCCACGGGGGAGACCGGCCTCGAGGGGCTCGTGCTCGACCCCGCGTTCGCCACGAGCCGGCGCTTCTACACCTGCCAGGGAGTACGGGACGGCGCCGCGGACGGTGGCCCCGACATGGAGGTCGTGGCCTGGACGATGGCCGCGGACTGGTCGGCGGCCACCCGCGTCGCCGACCCCCTCCTCGGTGACATCCCGGTCAACCGCAGCTCCGGCCGGCACGGCGGCTGCCGGCTGCGCTTCGACCCGGCCGGCGCCCTGCTGGTCAGCACGGGCGACAACGCCGTCGGCAGCAATCCGCAGGACCGGTCCTCGTTGGCGGGCAAGGTGCTGCGGATCGACGCGGCCACCGGTCGCCCCGCAACCGGCAACCCGTTCTCCGGCGGGAACGCCGCCTACGTCTGGACGTACGGGCACCGGAACGTGCAGGGGCTGGCCGTGCGGCCGGGGACGACGGACGTGTACGCGGTGGAGCAGGGCACGTCCCGCGATGACGAGGTCAACCTGCTGCGCGCAGGCGGCAACTACGGCTACGACCCCGACGGAGCGGGCGGCAGCTACGACGAGAGCGTGCCGATGACCGACCTGTCGCTGCCGGGAGCCGTCGCGGCGGTGTGGTCCTCCGGGGAGACCACCATCGCCACCAGCGGCGGCACGTTCCTCTCCGGCCGCCGGTGGCGCGGTTACGACGGGCTGATGCTGCTCGGCGTCCTCAAGGGTCAGGGCGTCCTGGCTCTGCG
>JAODNJ010000258.1 GCA_025465155.1 Frankiales bacterium | reverse complement strand
GGCAGGTGAACGCCGCCGCGCGCACGCTGGAGACCCAGACCTGGACCTCCAGCGGCTCGGCGTCGTAGACCACCGAGCGCTTGTACCGGATGTCGTGGGAGGCGACGACGAGGCCGCGGCGCATCCCGGTCTTCTCGTCATGGGTGGGGTGCTCGAAGAAGAGGCTGACCCGCGCCATCTCGAAGTAGTCGAGGAACGTCACGTTGTTGATGTGCTGGTAGGCATCCATGTCCGACCAGCGCATCGGGATGTGCACGGTGTGCCTCACGGCCGGCCCCCCGTCGCGGGTGCTTCCTCCAGCAGCAGGTCGGGGTAGTCGGCGACCGAACGCCGGTAGCGGGGCAGGTGCTGCGCACAGGCGGTGAGGGCCAGGGCGAGCCCCTCGCGTTCACGCCCCCCGTCGGTGAGTGCCGGCTCCAGAAGGGCGGTCGCCCGGAGCTCGGCAAGCGGACGTTCCCGGTTCTCGTTCGGCACGCTGGCCAGCCTTCCAGCCGACGCAGCCGCGGTCCCGACCGGCTCGGGACGGCGACGGCCGGCGCGGAGCGGTGCCCCGGCCGGCCGTCGCGTGCCGCGGGTCGCTCAGTCGCGGGAGAGCTTGCGGTAGGTCGCCCGGTGCGGCCGCGCCGCCTCGGGACCGAGCCGCTCCACCTTGTTCTTCTCGTAGTCGGCGAAGTTGCCCTCGAACCAGAACCACTTCGAGTCGCCCTCGTAGGCGAGGATGTGCGTCGCCACCCGATCGAGGAACCAGCGGTCGTGGCTGACCACGACGGCGCAGCCGGGGAACTCGAGCAGCGCGCCTTCCAGGCTGGTCAGCGTCTCGACGTCGAGGTCGTTCGTGGGCTCGTCGAGCAGGAGCAGGTTGCCGCCCTGCTTGAGGGTCAGCGCGAGGTTGAGCCTGTTCCGCTCACCACCGGACAGGATGCCGGCCGGCTTCTGCTGATCCGGGCCCTTGAACCCGAACGCCGCGACGTACGCCCGGGACGGCATCTCGACGTTGCCGACCTTGATGTGGTCCAGGCCGTCGGAGACGACGTCCCACAGGGTCTTCTTCGGGTCGATGCCGCTGCGGTTCTGCTCGACGTAGGAGACCTTGACCGTCTCGCCGACCTTGATCTCGCCGTCGTCGGGCTTCTCCTCGCCGACGAGCATCTTGAACAGCGTGGTCTTGCCGGTGCCGTTGGGCCCGACCACGCCGACGATGCCGTTGCGTGGCAGCGTGAAGGACAGGTCGTCGATGAGCAGCCGGTCGCCGAAGCCCTTGGTGAGGTCCTTGGACTCGACGACGACGCTACCGAGCCGGGGGCCCGGTGGGATCTGGATCTCCTCGAAGTCGAGCTTGCGGAACTTGTCCGCCTCCGCGGCCATCTCCTCGTAGCGGGCCAGCCGCGCCTTGCTCTTGGCCTGGCGGGCCTTGGCACCCGAGCGCACCCATTCGAGCTCGTCCTTGAGGCGCTTGGCGCGCTTCGCGTCCTTGGCGCCCTCGACCTTGAGCCGGTTGGCCTTGGTCTCCAGGTAGGTGGAGTAATTGCCCTCGTACGGATAGGCGCGACCGCGGTCGAGCTCGAGGATCCACTCGGCGACGTTGTCGAGGAAATACCGGTCGTGCGTCACCGCCACGACGGTGCCGGCGTACTTCTCCAGGTGCTGCTCCAGCCACGCGACGCTCTCGGCGTCGAGGTGGTTGGTCGGCTCGTCGAGCAGCAGGAGGTCGGGCGCCTCCAGCAGCAGCTTGCACAGCGCGACGCGGCGGCGCTCACCACCGGAGAGGACCGTGACGTCGGCGTCGCCGGGCGGGCAGCGCAGCGCGTCCATGGCCTGCTCGATGCGGGCATCGAGCTCCCAGCCGTCGGCGTTCTCGATGACCTCCATGAGCTCGCCCTGCTCGGCCATGAGCGCGTCGAAGTCGGCGTCGGGCTCCCCCATCGCCGCGCTGACCTCTTCGAAGCGGGTCAGGGCGTCGCGGAGGGGCTTGACCGCCTCCTCGACGTTGCCGCGGACGTCGAGCGCCTCGTTGAGCGGCGGCTCCTGCTGGAGCATCCCGACGGAGTAGCCCGGCGAGAGGATCGCCTCGCCGTTGGAGGGCTGCTCCATACCCGCCATGATCTTGAGGACCGTGGACTTGCCGGCGCCGTTCGGGCCGACCACACCGATCTTGGCGCCGGGGAGGAACGCCAAGGTGACGTCGTCCAGGATCACCTTGTCGCCGTGCGCCTTGCGCGCACGGACCATCGAGTAGATGTACTGAGCCACTGGGCTTGCCGAGCCTTCCGTCGTCTCGCGTACGGGGGCGGGCCGGCGCTCGTCCGGCGCCGCCCCCGGCGGTCTTCGCTCCGATCCTCCCAGGTTCGCGGCGGCTAGCGGAGAGCCGGTTCCGGGCGGGAGTCGTCGGAGTCCACCTCGTACAACGCTCCGGCACCCCCCGCGTACTCCTGCTGCGCGGCCCGTTCCTCGGCGATCTCGCGGGCGAGCTCCTCCTCGGCGGCCGTCGGCTCCACCGCGCCGGACTCCGGCGCGCCGTCGGCCGACTGAACGGCACGGTTGGGCCGGTGGAAGTCGGTCCAGCCACGCGCCAGGTTGTGCCCGACGGCGAACGCCTTGATCTGGGGCGCGCTGCGGCGCCCCTGCTCGGAGTCCCAGCTGCGGGTGGTGAGCGTCCCGCGGACGACGACGGGATCGCCCTTGCTGATGCTCCGGGCGACGTTGCCGCCGAGCTCACCCCAGCTCTCGACGTCCACCCAGAACGTGCCGCCGTCGACGAACTCCTGCTTGGCCGAGTCGAAGCGGCGGGCGGTCGAGGCCAGCCGGAAATTGGTGACGCTGTTGTTCTCCAGCCGCACGCGGCGGGGTGAGTCGACGACATTGCCGACGACGGTGACTTCGGTGTCGTTCACGGCGCTCCTCGGATCTGCGGCGCCGGGGTCGGCGCGCCCGGCACGGTGCCGGTG
>JAODNJ010000246.1 GCA_025465155.1 Frankiales bacterium | reverse complement strand
AGCGGGTGATCAACCGTCCGACTGGGCGTAGTGCCGGGTTCCGGTGGTGGGATCGACCCACACGCGCATCACCCGGCCGCTGGTCGGGTCGCGGAACACCTCATCGGTGGCGACCCAGTGCGGCTGCACCGCGTTCCCTTCGCCGTGCCGGCGCCGGGGACGTCGCCCGCCCGACGGCTGCATGTCCAGGAACGGGAGGCCGTCGAGCGCGGCCCGGGCAGCCGTGCGGGTGCCGGCGCCGTAGAGCCGGGCCGCACGCGCGTCGAACTGCTCGAGTTCGAGGCGACCGTCGGCGAGGTGGCGGAGCAGCGCCTGCAGGAGTCGCTCCTGCTCCTCCTCGCTGACCGGCCCGTCGTCCTCAGACATCGAACTCGACGACCACAGCGCTGCCATAGGCCACGATCTCGGTGAGCGAGTTGCCGATCTCGGAGGAGTCGAAGCGCATCCCGACGATGGCGTTGGCGCCCAGAAGCTGGGCATTGTCGACCATGCGGTCGATCGCATGGCGGCGGCTGTCCTCTAGCAGCTCGGTGTACTGCGGCACCTCACCCTGGCGCATCGTCTGGAAAGCCGCCGTGACGCCCTTGGCCAGACCCATGCTGCGCACCACCAGCCCGAAGCAGGCTCCCCGGCTGTCGACCACGCGGGCACGGGGCAGTTCGAAGGCGGTCGTGACGGGCAGGGCGTGCGCGGATGCACCGGCCGAAGTCATGCCCGAACGGTACCGACGCCAGGGAGCCGGTGGCCCGCCGGATACCGGGGGGCGCCCGTCTCGCCCGGACAACTCGCCGGACATCTCGGCGGGACATCCGGACATTGCCGCGGGACATGCAGCCTCCGTCCGGCCGACGTTCAGGTTCCGCGGCGGGCGGGCGAGCTGCCGGTCCCTGGTAGAGGATGCGGAGTGCGCCGAGCAGTGGCGCACGACGACGAGCCCCGGAGATGGGCCGCGAGGGCCTCCCGGAGCCGGCTCCGGCCGAGGAGGATCGGACGGTTCGCTTGCGTCCTTCTTGTAGGTGGTGCGCGATGACAACGGCCTCGCGGTCGGTTCTGTGCTGATGGCCGGGCGGCTGGGATCGGCCACCCGGCTGGTGCGGCTGGGCGCGACCGCGGCCGGCGCCGCCCTGGCCGTTCCCCGCGCGGCCACCGGAGCGACCCGCTCGGTCGCGCGCGAGGTCGCGGGGCGGCTGGACCGGCGGGCCGGACGGAGGATCTGGTCTGCGGCCGGCAGGGCGCACGTCGAGGTGTGGGGGCTGACCGGGGCGGCGGCGGCGATCGTGGCCACTGCCGTCGAGGACTCGGTCAAGGCCGTGGACGGGGTGGAGTGGGCGCGGGTCGACGTGGTGACCCGCCGGGCGGTCGTGCGTTTCGACCCCGGGCAGCTCACCGAGGACGACGTCGTCGCGGCGGTGGTGCGCGGCGAGCGGGCTGCCGGCGTCGAGGCGAGGACCTGGCAACACCACGGCCTGGACTTCCCCGGGGACTCCCGGCCCATCGCGCAGGAGACCGTCGCGCTGGCCGCGGATCTGGTGGGGTTGTCGGCCGCCGTCGCCGGGCGCCTGACCCGGGTGCCGGCGCTGCCGGGCAGCGTCGCCGCCGTCTCGGTGCTGATCGACAACCAGCCGCGGTTGCGCCGGATGTTCGAGAGCAGGCTGGGCACACCGGTCACCGACCTGCTGTTGGCCGTGTCGAACGCGGTCACGCTCGGACTGACCCAGGGCAGCGCGTCGCTGGCGGTCGACGCCGGCCAGCGGGCCCAAGCCGTCGCCGCCGAGCGTGCCCGGCGGTCGGCCTTCGACGCGCGGGAGGCGCACCTGTGGGACGCGGACCGGCCGGGCCGGCACGAGCCCGTTGCCGCGGGCGCCCGACCCGTGCCGCTGCCGCCTGGACCCGTCGAGCGTTACGCCGATCGGGCCGCGACCGGCTCGCTCCTGGCCGCCGGCGGTCTCCTCGCCGCTACCGGGAACCCGGACCTGGCCGGCCGGGCGATCCTCGTCGGGGCACCCAAGGCTGCCCGCGCCGCCAAGGAAGCCTTCGCCGACACCCTCGTGCGCGGCCTGTCGGGCCGCGGCGTCGTCGTCCTGGATCCCGCGGCGCTGCGCCGGCTGGACCGGGTCGACACCGTGCTGATCGACAGCCCCGTCCTGCACGGCGGCCGCCCGCTGATCGTCGCGGCGCGACCGCTGGCCGATTCCTGGACCGCAGAGCACGTCTGGGGAGCCGCCCAGCGACTGCTCCCGCGGGCGGGCGCCCTGGCGATCCCGCCGCCTCGCGGCCGGCACCGCCACCGCCTGGCGCTGGCCGAGTGGCCGGAACCGGCGGACACGGCGGGCACAGCTCCGCCGGGCCTGTCCCGCTTGATGCTCACCGAGGACGACGTCCCGGTGGGCGAGGTGCTGGTCGGCAACGAGCTGGACCCCCTGGCCGACGCGGTGCTGACCGGTGCCCAGGCCGGCGGGGCGACCCTCGTCCTCACGGTGGACCCGGCCGCACCGGAGCTGACCGGCAGGGCCGACGAGGTGGTGGACGGCGGTCCGGCTCTGCTCGGGCAGGTGCGCCGGCTGCAGGCGGACGGCCGGGTCGTCGCCGTCGTCGCGTCGTCCGAGGAGGCGCTGGCCGCGGCCGACGTCGGACTCGGGATCGTGCCCCGGCGGGGACGGGTCCCGTGGGCGGCCGACGTGCTGCTCGGGCCGGGGCTGGCCGACGTGCCCCGCCTGCTGTCCGCGGTCCCTCGGGCTCGCGCGGTCAGCTCCCGGGGGGTGACCTCGGCGACGGCGGCCACGTTCCTCGGTGGGCTGCTGACCGCCGTCGGGGGACGGGGTGGCAGCTCCCGGGCGGTCCTGCCGGTCACCGCAGCGGCCGGCGCCGCTCTGGTCGCGGGGACCCTGAGCGCTCGGGGAGTCTGCCGGCAGCCGCCACCCCGGCCGGTCCTGCACACGCCCTGGCACGCCCTCGAACCCGACGACGTCCTGGCCCGCCTGCCGCGCCCGCTCGACGAGCCGGGCGCCGCGGACGCCAGGCTCGGGTGGGCGTCGGTGCCGGCTCCGGTCGCCGCGCTGGTCCGCAACGTGCTGGCCGAGCTCGGCGATCCCCTGACCCCCGTTCTGGGCACCGGAGCGGCGGCGTCCGCGGTGATCGGCTCACCGACGGATGCGCTGCTGGTCGGCGGCGTGCTGGCCGCCAATGCCCTGATCAGCGGCGCCCAGCGACTGCGTGCCGACCGGGCACTGCACCGGCTGCTCGTCGGCGAACAGCTGCCCGCCCGGGTCCTGCACGTCGAGGACCCCGATCCCGAGGGCGGCTCCGACCGTGACGGCCGGGAGCGGCTGCTGTGGGCGCCGGCCGGCCCGACGCGCCTGGTGTCCGCCGGAACGCTGCGGGTCGGCGAGCTCATCGAACTGCGTGCCGGTGACGTGGTGCCCGCCGACGCGAGGCTGCTGCACGCCGACGGGCTGGAGGTCGACGAAGCGACGCTGACCGGTGAATCGGTGGCGATCGACAAGAGCACCGACGCCACACCTGGTGCCGAGCTGGCCGACCGCACGTGCATGCTCTATGAGGGCACCACGGTGCTGGCGGGGACCGGAACGGCGATCGTCGTGGCGGTGGGCGGGGCGACCGAGGCCGGGCGGGCCCTGGCTCTGGCCGGCCGCGCGGGTGCGCCGGCGGGGATGCAGGCGCGGCTGGAGGAGCTCACCCGCCGCGGGCTGCCGATCACCCTCTTCGGTGGGGCGGCCGTCACCGGGCTGGCGTTGTTGCGTGGCCAGCCACTGGCGCGTGCGCTCGCGTCGGGGGTCAGCGTCGCGGTCGCCGCGGTACCGGAGGGGCTGCCGCTGGTCGCCACGGTCGCGCAGCTGGGGGCGGCCCGGCGGATGTCGACCCGCGGCGTGCTCGTCCGCTCCGCTCGCACGGTGGAGGCGCTCGGCCGGGTGGACACGGTCTGCTTCGACAAGACCGGAACCCTCACCGAGGGCCGGCTGCGCCTGGCCCGCCTGGCCGGTCCCGACCGCGAGTGGCCCCCGGAGGCTCCCGACGGGCGCCGCGTGCTGCGGGCCGCGGCGCGCGCCTGCCCGCTGCCGGACGACGATCGGCCCCTGGCGCACGCCACGGACCAAGCCATCATCGACGCCGCGCGGGACATCCTGGGGCCCGGCGACGGCGCGGAGTGGCAGGAGCTGGCCGAGCTGCCGTTCCAGTCCGACCGTGGTTTCTCCGCGGCCCTGGGGCGCACCGGCACGAACGTCCGGCTCGTGGTGAAGGGCGCTCCCGAGGTGCTGCTGCCGCGCTGCACCCATCAGCGCGACGGCACCGGGAAGCGCCGCCTGGACCGGGCCGGCCGGGACCGGGCCCTGCGGACCGTCCACGACCTGGCGGCCCAGGGGCTGCGCGTCCTCGCGGTGGCGAGGCGCAACGTCAGTGACGTCATTCCGGAGTTCGCGGACCCGCCGGACATGCCGGACCCGGAGGAACTCACCGAGGACCTGACCCTGCTGGGCTTCGTCGCCCTGGCCGACATCCCTCGGGCGGAGGCGGCGCCCACCGTGGCCGCGTTACGCGCCGCCGGCCTCTCCACCGTGATGATCACCGGGGACCACCCGGTGACGGCCAGAGCCGTTGCCGCGGGACTGGGGATCCCCGCCGAGCGGGTGGTGACCGGACCCGAGTTCGCCCGGCTGGACGAGGGGGCCCGCACGCGGCTCGTCGCCGGGGCCGGCGTGTTCGCGCGGGTCTCCCCGGAGCAGAAACTACGCATCATCACGGCACTGCAGCACAGCGGCCGGGTGGTCGCGATGACAGGGGACGGCGCCAACGACGCCGCCGCGATCAGGCTCGCGGACGTCGGGATCGGCATGGGCGCCCGCGGTTCGACGTCGGCCCGGACCGCCGCCGACCTCGTCCTCACCGATCCCGACCTCAGCCTCCTCCCGGAGGCGCTCGTCGAGGGCCGAGCCATGTGGGGGCGGGTCCGTGACGCCGTGGCGATCCTGCTGGGCGGCAACGCGGGAGAGGTGGGGTTCACCGTGGCGGGGACCGCCCTGGCCGGGCGGGCCCCGATCGGGACGCGGCAGTTCCTGCTGGTCAACATGCTCACCGACCTCCTGCCGTCGATGGCCATCGCGCTCGCCCCGACCCCGGAGGAGCCGGCCGAGCGCAGTCGCCTGCTGAGCGGGGGAGTGCCGTCGCTCGGAGCGCCGTTGCTCCGTGACATCGCCGTCCGCGGGGTGGCAACCGGCGTCGGCTCGCTGGCCGCCTGGCAGATCGGCCGGTTCACCGGCACGCGGCGGCGGGCCAGCACCATGGCTCTGGCCGCCCTCGTCGGCACCCAGCTGGGTCAGACGTTCCTCGTCGGCGGTCGCAATCCGCTGGTCCTGGCCACGGGCCTGGGGTCGACCGCGGTGCTCGTCGGCATCATCCAGATACCCGTCATCAGTCAGTTCTTCGGCTGCACGCCGCTGGATCCGGTCGCCTGGCTGACCGTCGCCGGCTGCGCCGCCGGAACGACCGTGCTGGCGGCCGTGGCCGGCCGGCTTCTTCCCGCGGTGCAGGAGAACTCCAGGAGAACCGCATGACCAGCGGTCCGACGTCCGCCGTCCCCCGCACCGCCGCACCGCACGCGAGCAGGTCGGCCGGCGCGCCGAGGGCCGACCGGCGGGAGCCCGCCGCGCGGGGCCACCCGGCCGGTGCGCACGGGAGCGGAGGTCGGCACAAGCGCGCAGCTGCGCGCGCGGTCGCGGCCAACACCACGCAGCTGGACTTCCACGTCGGCCGGACGGAGGTGCACCTCGAGCTCCCGCCCCCGGACAAGCTCGCGTTCTACGCCGGCCTGGCGGCCGTCGCGGCGCTCGGCGTCATCGACTGGCCGGTCGCCGTGCTCACCGGCCTCGGGCACATGCTGACCGACGACCGGCACAACCGCACCCTCCGGGCGCTGGGCGAGGCCCTCGACGCCGTGGCCTGAGACCGGGCTGAGGGGCGGGCCCGCTCCGCTCAGGCCGCGGTGGCCTTCGGCGTCCCGCGGGTGCGGGAGGCGATGTACGTCCCCGCCGCGATCGCGGCCGCCACCGGCCAATCCACGATTCCGGCGACGCCGAGAGCCGTGATCCCGCCGTAGAACACCAGGCGCTCGAGCCCGGAACTCCCGGTCGGGGTCCGGCCGCCGTCCCCGGCGTGCGCGGCACCGTCCGCGGGGGTGTCCGACCCGGCAGGAGGGCGGGTCATGGACACCGTGAGGAACGGAAGCCGCAGGGTCAGCGTGCTCGGCTGAGCGTCGTCGGGTGACGGCTTGGCCGCGGCGGCCAGCCGGTCCTGCTCGGAGGACGCGGTGAGCGGCGCCGGGGTGTCCGTGGCAGCGGGGGGCGAGAGAGTGGTGCCGGTCGACTTCGTCGTCCTGCGCGTAGGAGGCATCGCAGCCTTCCCTTCGTCGGTCGCGCGGCCGGTCGGCTGGGGCGCCCGCGCGGTGGTGTCCACTGCCCGCTCTGCCGATCGCCGGACAGCGGAGCGCCTGCCCAGTGTGCTCCGCTTGGTGTTCATCGGCTCGATGCCGTGCGTCCAGTTCCTCGACTCGTCCCGCGTCCACCATCAGGTGCCGGTCCGATAGGGGAGGGTTGCCGTGTCCGAGTTGTTCCTGGCAGTGCTTGCCGAGGCCGTGGGGGCTGCCCTCGTGGCGCTGTTGGTCGCCGCGGTGAAACGACTCGCCGCGGCATCTGCCTGATCGGGCGCCGAGCCCGCCCCCGAGGAGTGAGGCACCCGGCGGGACGGGCCTGATCGCGAATGCCGTCCGGCATCATCGGGTCATGGATCGCCGTGAGCAGCATCCGGCCGCCTCCGGAGGGGCCTACCGCGGCCACACCATCCGTCACGAGAAGCGCGGCGAGAACCGGATCCCGCCCGCAGCGGCCGTCGTCTTCGCGGCCGTGCTGTACGCGCTGCTCCCCGAGGGCCTGCTGCTCGGCCCGCGGCTGCTCATCCCCGCTCTCGAGGGGGCACTGCTGGTCGCGCTCGTGGTCACCAATCCACGCCGGCTGACCCGGCAGACCCGCTTCTCCCGTGCCGCCTCGCTGGTGCTCTCCGCCCTCGTCGGGGGCACGAACCTGGTGGCCCTGGGCCTTCTGGTCAGTCAGCTGGTGAGCGGCTCGCAGGCGGGCGGCGGGGAGCTGCTCCTGGCCGCCCTGCAGGTCTGGGCGACCAACGTGATCGCGTTCGGGCTCTTCTACTGGGAGCTCGACCGCGGTGGTCCGGTCTCCCGTGCCCGGGTGGCCCGGAAGGAACTGCCGCTCGCGGACTTCCGGTTCTCCCACGACGAGGACGCCGACACCGTCATCGAGGTTGCTGCCGGATCCAGCGAGAAGGCGGACTGGATCCCCACCTTCGCCGACTACCTCTACCTCTCGACGACGAACTCCAGCGCTTTCAGCCC
>JAODNJ010000242.1 GCA_025465155.1 Frankiales bacterium | reverse complement strand
AGCCACACCGTCGCCGGCGCGAAGAGGAACCAGAGCGTCGGCGTCCCGACCATGAGGATGTACCGGACCACCGCGTTCCCCGCCGCGTCGGTGAGGCCCTGGGGGTTCCACAGCAGGATGGGCCGGCCGTCGACCAGCCACGACCAGGGCCCGGACTGCCACGGGTGGGGACTGGTCAGGTTGTCGTGGAAGTGCAGCCACTCGGCGTGCATGTGCCAGAGCGACCGCAGCGCGCCCGGGATGAACGGGAACGCGGTGTCCGGATGCTGCTCGGCCCAGTGCCTGCCCTGCGACGTCTCGCCGAGGAACCAGCCGGTGAACGACGCCAGGTAGGTGAGCACCGGGACGGCGACCAGCGCCCACGCGGCCCCCGGCAGCCCCCGCCGCAGCGCCGTCCGGGTCGGGTGCGGCACGCCTGCCTCCCGCCATGCGGCGCGGTCCCAGAACAGCGAGAGGACGGCGAAGAAGGCGACGAAGTACACGCCGCTCCACTTGACCGCGCAGGCGCAGCCGAACAGGAACCCCGCCGCGATCCGCCAGCCCCGGGGGCCCAGGCGGAATCCCGTCGCCGGCACCGCCTCGGCGGCCGCGCGCACGCGGGCGCGCACCCGGTCCCGGTCGACGACGAGGCATGCGACGGCCGCCACGACGAACGCCTGCAGGAAGACGTCCAGCAGCCCGATCCGCGCGATGACGAACGAGAAGCCGTCGAGGGCCAGCAGGAGGCCGGCCACCATGCCGAGCAGGGTCGAGCCGGTGAGCCGGCGGGCCAGCCGGACGAGCACGACGACGGCCACCGTTCCGGCCACCGCCGAGGGCACCCGCCAGCCGAGGGAGTTGTAGCCGAACAGCTGCTCGCCGATCGCGATCATCCACTTGCCGAGCGGGGGATGGACGATGAACGTGTAGCCGCGGTTGTATTCCGAGCCCCAGCGCAGGAGGTCGTGCGCCTCCGGCGGGTAGTAGGCCTCGTCGAAGAGCGGGTCGGGCGGATAGCTGATGCCGACCAGCCTGCTGACCAGCGTGGCCACCCCCAGAGCGGCGGTGAGCAGCCACGAGCGGCGGCGGTCGGCCGGCAGGGGCGGCGTGAGGTCGCGTCGGCGAGGCGCCGGGCGGCGCACCGGCACGGGGGCGACCGGCCCCGCCGGCCGCGGCTCGGGGGCCACGGATTCCGCGTCGGCCGCCGGGTCCGCGAGCACCGCCATGCCGGCCAGGGTAGGGCGGCAGCCTGAGGGGCCCGCCGTGACAGGCTCGGCACGTGACGGGACGGCTGGTGCTGGGCGGCGCGCCCCTGGGGCAGCCAGGCGACGTGGGACCGCGGCTGCGCCGGGCGATGGCCGAGGCCGACGTGCTGGCCGTCGAGGACACCCGGCGGTTGCACCGGTTGGCCTCCGATCTCGAGGTCACCTTCACCGGCCGGGTGGTCACGTTCCACGAGTCCGTCGAGCGCGCCCGCCTTCCCGGCCTGCTCGCCGCCCTGGCCGACGGGGCGATGGTCCTGCTGCTCACCGACGCCGGCATGCCCTCGGTCTCCGACCCCGGCTACACGCTGGTGCGCGCGGCGATCGACGCCGGCATCGAGGTCACCTCGGTGCCCGGCCCCTCGGCCGTGACGACGGCGCTGGCGGTGTCCGGCCTGCCCTGCGACCGCTTCTGTTTCGAGGGGTTCCTGCCGCGCAGGGCCGGGGAGCGGCGCACCCGACTGGTGGGCCTGGCCGACGAGCGCCGCACGATGGTCTTCTTCGAGTCGCCGCACCGGCTGGCCGACGCGCTCGCCGACGCCGTCGCCGCCTTCGGCCCGGACCGTGCCGCGGCCGTCTGCCGGGAGCTGACGAAGACCCACGAGGAGATCCGCCGCGGCCCGCTCGCCGACCTCGCCGCGTGGGCCGCCGACGGCGTCCGCGGGGAGATCACGCTCGTCGTCGGTGGTGCGACGCCCGCGCCCGTCGTCGTCTCTGCCGCGGAGCTGGCCGAGGCCGTGTCCGCCGAGGAGGCCGCGGGCGCCAGCCGCAAGGACGCCATCCGCGCCGTCGTCGTCCGCACCGGGCTGCCGCGCCGCGCCGTGTACGACGCCGTCGTCGCCCGGAAGGACGCCTGAACCCGGCGCCGCTGTGCACCGAGTGGGGTCACCGGCGCCCGTCGAGCACACTCAGCGCACAGGTGCGAGGCCCAGGGCTTCGAGGAGGCGCCGCACGAGTGCCGCGGGATTTCTCAGGTCCGCGGCGGTCACGAACACCACCCGCCACCCCGCTGCCTGAAGGCGATTGAGCCGGTCGCGATCCCGGGCGAACTGCCCCGGCTCGGCATGCCACAGCCCGTCGTACTCGAGCGCGATCTTCCGGTCGGGCCACGCGAAATCCACGCGCGCGACGAACCGTCCCTCGTGCTCGATCCGGTACTGCGCCACCGGAGCCGGGAGCGGACCGCGGCCGATCAGCAGGCGCAACCGGGTCTCCTGTGGCGATTCCGCGAGCCCGTCCGCGAGGGTGCAGGCAGCCCGTGCCCGTGCCGATCCGGGCCCTCGACCGAGCGCCGCCTCGCGACGCACCGATGCGAGGTCGACGACCCGGGCGACGACCAACCGGTCGATCGCCACCACCGCCTCGTCGGGCGGAAGGGCAGCCGCCACGTGCACGGCGGTGAGCTCCGGGCTCGTCACCGGAACGCCGAGTCGACGGTGCACCTGGGCCGCCGCGACAGCCGCTCGGCGGACCCGCAATCCCGGTACCCGGCGCGGATGGGAGCCCGGCGGAAGGGTCAGTTCGACGTCCTCGTCCGCGGCCGCGAGGTCCACGCCCCACAGAACCGCCGCGCTGCGGCCGGTGACGACCGCGCCCGGCACCACCCACGCGGCCGCGGTTCGGGCGCGCAGGGCGTGGGTGAGTACGAGGTCCCGGTCGGCGTAGACGTCCGGGAAGAGCCGTCGCCAGGCAGGGCCGCGCAACTGGTTCCTGGTCAGCAGTCCCCGCCCGACGGCGGTCGAGCCTCGGAAGGCGCGGAGCCGGAGCTGAACGGGGACCAGTGCGGGACGGGACACCGCCGCACGGTGCCCGATCGGCGCGGCGCGGCGTCGGCGCCATCCACAGGCCCCCCGCGCCTGTGCGCGGAGCGTGGCCATCGTGAGGCCGTGACCACGCTCCGCGCACAACGGCGCCGGACGAGCGCTCCTAGAGCCAGCCGTTGCGCTTGAAGCCGCGGTAGAGCAGCACGCAGATCACCACGATGCCGACCAGCACCGCGGGGTAGCCGTACTCCCAGCCGAGTTCCGGCATGTTGTGGAAGTTCATCCCGTAGATGCTGGTGACGAGGGTCGGGACGGCGACGATCGCGGCCCAGGCCGAGATCTTGCGGGTGTCCTCGTTGTCGGACAGCCCCGTGCGGGCCAGCGAGGCCTGCAGGATCGACGAGAGCAGCTCGTCGAGGGCGGCGACCTGGTCGCGGACCCGGATGGCGTGGTCCAGGACGTCGCGGAAGTACGAGCTCATCGTCTCCGGGACGACGTCGACCTGTCCGTCGGCCAGCCGCTGGAGCGGCAGCTCGAGCGGGAGGACCGCCCGGCGCAGCTCGAGGAGCTCGCGCTTGAGCTGGTAGAGCCGCCCCACGTCGTCGGTGCGCTGCGGGCTGAACACCGACGCCTCCAGCTCGTCGACGTCCTCCTCGACCGCGGTGGCCACGTCCAGGAAGTTGTCCGCGACCAGGTCCGCGACCGCGTAGAGAACGGCGCTCGGGCCCAGGCACAGCAGGTCGTGCTCCTGCTCCAACCGGCCCCGCAGCTCATGGAGCTCGCTGTGGTCGCCGTGCCGGACTGTGATCACGTAGTGCGGGCCGAGGAAGACCATCACCTCGCCGGTGTCGACCACCTCGCTGGTCGCGGTCAGCTGCTCGTGCTCCACGTACCGGGCGGTCTTCAGCACCATGAAGACGGCGTCGTCGTAGCGCTCCAGCTTCGGCCGCTGGTGGGCGTAGACGGCGTCCTCGATCGCGAGCGGGTGCAGCCCGTACTCCTCCGCGTAGACCCCCAGCTCGCTCTCGGTCGGCTCGTAGAGGCCGAGCCAGACGAAGCCGTTGCGCTCGGTGGCGAGCCTGAGCGCATCCCGGGGATCGCCCGCGGGCTGGCGGCGGCCCTCGACGTAGACGGCGCAGTCGATCACCGGGTCGGGGATGTCGCGGCGGGGCGGCCGGGTGCGGGGCGCCCCGGCGGGGCCCGGCCGGAGCCCCCGGGAGCCGCGCCGCTGGAGCGGGCCGGGCGACGACGCCGGAGTGGCATCGGCCGCCGGTTCGGGTGCGTCCGTGGCGGCCATCGTCGTCCCTCCTCCCGTCCCGGGTCACTCCGGGCCCCGCAAGCCTAGGCATGCGGACTGCGGGTACCCGTGTCACGCTGCCGGAAGGATCCTGCGTCGTGCCGGCGGGCGCCGGGGAAGGGGACAGACCGTGGCCGCGAGCACCCGCCGGATCAAGTCCGTCGAGGACAGCATCCGCGACACCGAGGAGCCGGAACACCAGCTCCGCCGGAACCTCTCCGCGCTGGACCTCACGGTCTTCGGCGTCGGGGTGATCATCGGGACCGGCATCTTCGTGCTGACCGGAGTGGTGGCGAAGACCGACGCCGGGCCGGCCGTCGCCATCTCGTTCGTCATCGCGGGGGTCGTGTGCGGGCTGGCCGCGCTCTGCTACGCGGAGTTCGCCTCCACGGTCCCTGTGGCCGGGTCGGCCTACACCTTCTCCTACGCCACGCTCGGTGAGTTCATCGCGTGGATCATCGGCTGGGACCTGATCCTGGAGCTCGCGCTCGGGGCGGCGACCGTCTCGGTCGGGTGGTCGGGTTACCTCAACCAGCTGCTCGGCGATCTCGGCATACCGCTCCCGACGTCGATCGCGGGCGAGACGGCGACGGTGAACATCCCCGCGATCGTCATCGCACTGGTGATGACCGGCGTCCTGATCCTCGGCATCAAGCTATCGTCGCGGGTCACCTCGGTCATCGTCGCAATCAAGATCGTGATAGTCCTGCTGGTGATCGTCGTGGGGATCTTCTACGTCAAGGCGGCGAATTACACCCCCTTCGTGCCGCCGGCCAAGGGCGGTGCGGGGGAGACCGGGCTGACCGCTCCGCTGATCCAGTCGCTGTTCGGGTTCACTCCCAGCACCTTCGGTGTGGGCGGCATCCTGGCCGGCGCGGCGATCGTCTTCTTCGCCTTCATCGGCTTCGACATCGTCGCGACGGCGGCGGAGGAGACGAAGGACCCGAAGCGGGACCTGCCGCGCGGGATCATCGGCTCGCTGGTCATCTGCACGCTGCTGTACGTCGCGGTGTCGCTCGTCGTCGTCGGCATGCAGAAGTACACGCAGCTGTCGACCACTGCCCCGCTCGCCGACGCCTTCCGCAGCGTCGGCCTGCCCTTCTTCTCCGGGGTCATATCCGTGGGCGCTCTGGCCGGCCTGACCTCGGTCGTGATGATCCTGATGCTCGGCCAGTCGCGGGTGCTGTTCGCGATGAGCCGGGACCACCTCCTGCCCCCGGGGCTCGCCGCGGTCCACCCGCGGTGGGGGACGCCCTACAAGATCACCATCATCACCGGGATCATCGTCGCGGTGCTCGCGGGATTCATCCCGCTGGGAACGCTGGCCGAACTCGTCAACATCGGCACGCTCTTCGCCTTCGTCCTGGTCTCGATCGGCGTGATCATCCTCCGCCGAACGCGGCCGGACCTGCCCCGCCCGTTCCGCGTCCCCCTGGTGCCCGTCCTCCCGATCCTGTCGGCGCTGGCATCCCTGTACCTGATGCTCAACCTGCCCGCGGAGACCTGGATCCGATTCGCGGTGTGGATGGTCATCGGCGTCGTCCTCTACGCCGCCTACGGCCGGCGCCGCAGCCGGCTGGCCGCCGGTGGTGCCCTGGATCCGGCGACCGCCGCCCAGCGCGAGTCCGCGCGGGCGCGTCCCGCCGATTGAGCGGTCCCTCACCCGCAGGGGTGAGGCCACCCGACCGGGTGTCCAGGCGGGGCGCCAGCGCGCCGACCTGACCGGAGACAACCGTCCCCGGTCAGGAGAGCTCCGTGACTATCAGCGTCCTCGACGTCCGCGACACGTTCGTGCCGCCGCGCGTCCGGCTGCCCGAGCCGGCCCTGCGGCCGCTGCCCGAGCGCCCGGTGGACCTGGAGTGCACCGCCGTTCCGGCGCCGCTGCGCCGGCCTCCGGCGCCGGTCGTCGTGGCCGCGGTCGCGGGCGTCGTCGAGGCGGTGGCTCTGGTGGCCGCCGCCCTCACCGTCCTGGCCGGCCTGCTCGGGAGCGGTCACCGGCCGTCCGGCCTGGCGCTCGGTGCGGCTCTGGTCGGACTCGCGACGTGGGTGGTCCTGGCCGCCTCCAGTGGCGCCGTCCTCCTCGACGGCGCCGGACGCCGGCTCTACGACGTCCTCGCCTGCGTGGAGTTGGCGCTGGTGGTGGCGCTCCTGGCCGCCGCCACGCTGACGCCGCTGCTCGACCGGCTCTGGGTCGGCGTCCCGTTCCCGGCGCTGGCGTTGTCCCTTCTCACTGTTCCGGCCGGCAAGCTACTGCTCGCGGGTGCCTCGTCGACGGGGGTCTGGCTGGCCCAGGGCCCGCGCGTCCGGGTCCGTCGGCCGGATCCGGCGGCCGCCCACCGCGGCCTGTGCGCCGCGACCCTCGGGCTCATCGCCGTGGCCCTGACGGCCGTCGCCGTCCTGGTGCCGGCGCCGGCCTCCGGCGCGGCGACGGCCCCGAGCGCCGTCAGCGCGCACTGAACCCGACGCCGCCCGCGGAATCCGGTGGACGGGGGTCCGTACCCTCGTTCCGTGAGTGATCGGCACATCCTGACCGCAGTCGCCTGGCCCTACGCCAACGGCCCGCGGCACATCGGCCACGTCTCCGGCTTCGGCGTCCCCTCCGACGTCTTCAGCCGCTACCACCGGATGGCCGGCGACCGGGTGCTCATGGTGAGCGGCACCGACGAGCACGGGACGCCGATCACCGTGGCCGCCGACGCCGAAGGCGTCACCCCGCGGGAGATCGCCGACCGCAACAACCGGATCATCGTCGGCGACCTGGCCAGCCTGGGACTGTCCTACGACCTGTTCACCCGCACCACGACGGGCAACCACGCCGCGATCAGCCAGGAGATCTTCCTCGGCCTGCTCAAGAACGGCTACGTCTTCCCGAAGACGACGCTCGGCGCGATCAGCCCCTCGACCGGCCGCACACTGCCCGACCGCTACATCGAGGGCACCTGCCCGATCTGCGGATACGACGGCGCCCGTGGCGACCAGTGCGACAACTGCGGCAATCAACTCGACCCGACGGACCTGATCAACCCGGTCAGCCGGATCAACGGCGAGACGCCGAAGTTCGTCGAGAGCGAGCACTACTTCCTGGACCTGCCCGCGTTCACCACAGCGCTCGGCGACTGGCTGGGCACCCGCAAGAGCTGGCGGCCCAACGTCCTGAACTTCAGCGTCAACCTCCTCGACGACCTCAAGCCGCGCAGCTACACCCGCGACATCGACTGGGGCGTGCGGGTACCGCTGGAGGGCTGGATCGACCGGCCGGACAAGCGGATCTACGTCTGGTTCGACGCCGTCGTCGGCTACCTGTCGGCGTCGATCGAGTGGGCCCGCCGCTCGGGCGATCCGGACGCCTGGCGGCAGTGGTGGCAGACGCCGGACTCCGACGCCTACTACTTCATGGGCAAGGACAACATCGTCTTCCACTCCGAGATCTGGCCCGCCCAGCTGCTCGGCTACAACGGCGCGGGCGGCAAGGGCGGCACCCCCGGTTCGCTGGGGCGGCTCAACCTGCCGACCGAGGTCGTGTCGAGTGAGTTCCTGACCATGGAGGGGCGCAAGTTCTCCTCCTCGCGGAACGTCGTCATCTACGTCCGCGACTTCCTCGCGCGCTACGACGCCGACGCGCTGCGCTACTTCATCGCCGTCGCCGGGCCCGAGAACCAGGACACCGACTTCACCTGGGCCGAGTTCCTGCGGCGCAACAACGACGAGCTGGTCGCGGGCTGGGGCAACCTGGTCAACCGCACGGTCTCCATGGCCGCCAAGAACGTCGGGGCGGTGCCGGCCCCCGGGGAGCTCACCGACGCCGACCGCGGGCTGCTGGCCAGCACCTCCGGGGCCTTCGGCCAGATCGGTGACCTGCTGGCACGCAACCGGCAGAAGGCCGCGGCCACGGAGGCCATGCGGGTGGTCGGGGAGGCGAACAAGTACCTGTCGGACCAGGCCCCGTGGAAGCTCAAGGAGGACCCCGCCCGGCGGGACACGGTCCTGTTCACCGCGCTGCAGGCGATCAGTGACTGCAACGCGCTGCTGACGCCCTTCCTGCCGCACTCCGCGCAGCAGGTGCACGAGCTGCTCGGCGGGGCCGGCGTCTGGTCGCCGGCACCCCGGATCGACGAGGTCACCGACCTGGACGACGGCTCGCCCTACCCGGTCATCACCGGCGACTACGACGCCGCCCAGGCGGTGTGGGCCTCGCGGCCGCTCGCCGCGGGCACGCCGCTGTCGCCGCCCGAGCCGGTCTTCCGGAAGCTCGACGAGTCGATCGTCGAGGAGGAGCTGGCGCGTCTCGAGGAGGAGGCGGGGGCGAAGAATCCGGGCGGCGAGGGCGGCGCGTGAGCCTCCTGCTCACCAATCCGGTCGTCGTGGTGAAGGGAGCGGCGTGAGCCGGTCGGCCGGCGCCCGCGCGAACCGGCGGGGCGAGCCGCCGCCGTCCCCGGATCCGCTTCCGGCGCCCGCCCTGGACAGCCACACCCACCTCGACATCGTCGTCGGCGAGCGTCCCGCACACGGTGCGGGCGACGAGGGCTGGCCGGACGACGAGGCGGTCGACGCCGAGATCGCCGCCGCGGCCGCCGTCGGCATCCCGCGACTGGTGCAGGTCGGCGTCGACGTCGCCTCCTCGCGCTGGTCGGCCGCGCTGGCCGAGCGGCACCCGTCCGTGCTGGCCGCGGTGGCACTGCACCCGAACGAGGCCGGCGCCGCGACCGACGACGCGCTCGCCGAGATCGACCGGCTCGCGGCCCTCCCGCGGGTGCGCGCGGTCGGGGAGACCGGGCTCGACCGGTTCCGGACCGGCGAGGAGGGCTGGGCCGCGCAGGAGGCGTCCTTCCGGGCGCACATCCGGATCGCGAAGGAACGCCGGGTCGCGCTGGTCATCCACGACCGCGACGCCCACGACGACGTGCTGCGGATCCTCGAGGACGAGGGCGCCCCCGAGCACACCGTGCTGCACTGCTTCTCCGGTGACGCCGCGTTCGCCAGGGCCTGCGTCGAGCGTGGCTACGTCCTGTCCTTCGCCGGAACCCTCACGTTCGGAAACGCCGGCTACCTGCGCGACGCGGCGGCGCTCACCCCGATCGACCAGCTGCTGGTCGAGACCGATGCGCCGTTCCTCACGCCGATGCCACATCGGGGCCGGCCCAACGCCTCCCGGCTGGTGCCACTCACCGTGCGGGCACTGGCGGAGGTGACGGGGGTCGATCCGGCCCAGCTGTGCGACGCGCTGACCGCCACCGGTGAGCGGGTCTTCGGACCCTGGGAGTGAGCGGCGGGCCACCCTCAGCCCAGGCGCAGCCCCGCGGGGGACACTGAGTCGCGTGGGACGCCTCATCGCCGTCGTGCTGTTCGTCGCCGTGCTGGTGCCGGGTGGCCTGCTGGCCCGCGCCTGGGGGCTGGCGGCGGGGCGCCGGGCGGTCGCGTCGGCGGCGGTCCAGTTCGCCGAGCCGACCCCGGAGGGGGTGGTGGCGCTGCAGCGCCAGGCGCTGCACGGGCGGCGGGTCCGGCGTCTCGGCTTCCTGCTGGGGCTGGCCGCCGTGGTGGCCAGCGTGGTCATGTTCGCCGAGGCATCGGTCTTCCTCTGGGTCCCGGCGGTCGCCGTGGGCCTGCTCTTCGGCGTCCTGCTCGCCGAGGTCACCCGGCCGCGCCCCCGCTGGCGGCTCTCCGCCCCGCCGCGCCGGCAGCGCCGCTCCGAGCAGATCTCGCCGTGGCTCCTGTGGACGATGCGCGCGGTCATGGTCGCCGAGGTGGTCACCGACGGCACGCTCTATGCACAGGGCGTGCTGACCGCTCCGGTGGCGGCGGTCGCCCTGGTGCCGCCGGTCGTCTGCTGGCTCCTGGCCGAGGGCTCGCTCCTGCGGATCCTCGTGCGGCCGCTGCCCGGCGAGGGGGCCGACGTGCCCGTCGACGAGGCGCTGCGGACCTGGACCGCCCACCTCGTCACGGCGGCGGCGAGCGTCCTGGGCCTGCTGCCGCTGGGCGCGCTGCTGCTGACCGGGGGCATCGCGCTCGGTGACCGGAACACTCCGGGCTTCGACCTCGTGCCGGTCGCTCTGGTGGCGGGTGGCTTCTCGGCGCTGGCCGCCGGCCTTGCGGTGGCGGTCTTCCTGCTGACCTGGCTGCGACCGGTCCGGTCCGGCGAGCGCGCCCTGGCCGGCTAGAACCGGACCCTGCCGCCCCGATCGGCCCGGGTCACCCTGTGGCCTTCGGCACACCACAGAGCGCGACTGTCCCAGCTGCCTCAGCAGCCCCTTCCGGCACGGCGGTCACGCTATGTGTCGGCGCGCCCACGAGCCGCAACGGGACCGCTCTGATTACCTGTTCTCGAACCGTTGCCACTCGTACCGCGTTCGTTATCGTGTCGTGACCGACAGCCGGGGTGGAGACCGACCCGGACGGCGTCCACCGACCGGGAGCGTCCCTCCGGGTCGGACGCTGCCCGATTCGGCGCCCAGGCCGGCGGGCCGCTTCCGGGCGGCGCGCCGGTTCTCCTGCCCGGGTTCTGTGACCTCGTGGAAGTGTTGTGCGCCGTTCCCTGCAGCTCAGTCTTTTCGCCGTCGTGCTCCTCGGGCTCGTCGGCGGCCTCGGTGCCTATTTCCTGGCCCAGAAGTCGCTGACCCTCACCGTCGACGGGCAGACCCGCACGGTCAGCACCTACGCCAGCACGGTGTCGGAGGTGCTGGCCGACCAGGGGCTCACGACGGCGGCGCACGACGCCGTCCTCCCCGGTCCTGACGCGCAGGTCAGCGACGGCGACACGGTCGTGGTCAACCGGGCGCGGCCCTTGACCCTGACCGTCGACGGCGTCAAGACCAAGGTCTACGTCACCGCCCGCAACGTCGACCAGGCGCTCGCCCAGCTCGGCTACCGCGCCGACAACCTGGTCCTCTCGGCGAGCCGCAGTGAGCGTCTGCCGCTCGACGGCATGCAGCTGACGATCTCCACGCCGAAGAACGTGACCCTGATCAGCGACGGCGCCCAGCGCGTCGTCACGACGACGGCGGGCACGGCCGGCGACCTGCTGGCGCAGCAGGGCATCACGCTCGGACCCGACGACCGCACCAGCCTGTACAAGACCCAGGCCCTCCTGAACAACATGCGGCTGCAGGTCTTCCGGGTCCAGTACAAGACCGTCACGGCCACCACGCCGATCGCGCACAAGTCCGTGCCGACCCCGGATCCCAACGCCGTCAAGGGCACCCAGACAGTGACCCAGAAGGGCGTCGACGGGGAGCAGACCAGTACGTTCAAAGTCACCCTCGTCGACGGCGTCGAGACCGCGCGGCAGCAGCTGTCCAGCACCGTCACCAAGCCGGCGGTGGACGAGCTGCTGACCGTCGGCACCAAGGTGGCGCCGGTTCCGGCCGCGACCTCCGGGCTGAACTGGGACGCGCTGGCCAGGTGCGAGGCCGGCGGCAACTGGGCGATCAACACCGGCAACGGGTACTACGGCGGCCTGCAGTACAACCAGAGCACCTGGCTCGCCTACGGTGGGGGGGCCTACGCGCCGCTGCCGAGCCAGGCGACCCGCGAGCAGCAGATCGCCATCGGCGAGAAGACCTACGCCGCCCGCGGGACCTCGCCGTGGCCGGTCTGCGGCTCCCAGCTGCTGCGCTGATCGGAGTTCGCTGAGCACTACCCCCGAGCAGGCCTCCGGGCTGCTGGGCCCCGCCGCCATACGCGAGCTGGCCCAGCGGCTCGAGCTGCGTCCGACCAAGTCGCTCGGGCAGAACTTCCTGCACGACGCCAACACGATCCGCCGGATCGTCCGCACGGCGGAGGTCCGCCCGGACGACGTCGTCCTCGAGGTCGGCCCCGGCCTGGGCTCGCTGACCCTCGGGCTGCTCCCGTGTGCCGCGCACGTGACGGCCGTGGAGATCGACCCCCGGCTGGCCCGGCTGCTGCCCGCCACGGTCGCCGAGCGGCGCCCCGGTCTCGCCGACCGACTGACCGTCGTCGAGGCCGACGCCCTCCGCCTGACCGAGCTCCCCGGGCCTCAGCCGACAGCGCTGGTCGCGAACCTGCCCTACAACGTGGCTGTGCCGGTCCTGCTGCACCTGCTCCAGCTGCTGCCGTCGCTGGACCGCGCGCTGGTCCTCGTCCAGGCGGAGGTCGCCGAGCGGCTCGCCGCGGCCCCTGGCAGCTCCGCCTACGGGGTGCCGTCGGTCAAGGCCGCCTGGTACGGCGAGGTCCGTCGCGCCGGGTCCGTGGGCCGCCGCGTGTTCTGGCCAGAGCCCAATGTCGACTCCGGCCTGGTCGCCCTGGTGCGCCGGCCGCCGCCGCCGGGCGACCGGTCGGCGACGTTCGCGGCCGTCGACGCCGCGTTCGGCATGCGCCGCAAGGGCCTGCGCTCCGCCCTGGCCCGGTGGGCGGGCAGCCCGGCGGCCGCCGAGGACCGGCTGCGCGCGGCCGGTATCGAGCCCTCCGCGCGCGGCGAGCAGCTGTCGGTCGGGGACTTCGCCCGGCTGGCGGCGACCGCCCCGGTGGTCCCGTGAGCCTCGCCGACGGGCCAGACGACGTCGTCACGGCGCGCGCGCCGGCGAAGGTGAACGTCCACCTCGCCGTCGGCCCGCTGCGGTCCGACGGCTTCCACGAGCTGCAGACGGTCTTCCTGGCCGTCTCGCTGTTCGACACCGTGACCGCCCGGCCCGGAGACGGCCTGTCGCTCACCCTGGCAGGGGAGGGGGCCGGCGGCGAGGTGCCGGTCGACCGGGGCAACCTCGTCTGGCGGGCGGCCGAACTCCTGGCCGAGCACGCCGGCGTGCGGCCGGACGCGGCGCTGGCCGTCGAGAAGTCGATCCCCGCGGCGGCCGGCCTGGCCGGGGGCAGCGCGGACGCCGCCGCGGCCTTGCTCGCCCTGGACGCGCTGTGGGGGACGCGCGCGGGCCGGGAGGACCTCACGGCTCTGGCCGCCAGACTGGGCAGCGATGTGCCGTTCAGCCTGCACGGTGGTGTCGCGCTCGGCACCGGCCGTGGGGAGATGCTCTCGCCGGTCCTCGCCCGCCGGCCCTGGCACTGGGTCCTGGGGGTCGCCGCCGAGGGGCTGTCCACCCCGTCGGTCTACGCGGAGCTCGACCGGCAGCGCGCCGCAGCCCCGGACCAGGGGATCGCCCTGGGCGTCCCCGATGCCGTCGTGGCCGCTCTGCAGGGCGGACCGGCGTCGGCGCTGGCCGCCGCCCTCCGCAACGACCTGCAGGCCGCGGCACTCTCGCTGCGCCCCGCGTTGCGCCGGGCGCTGCGCGCGGCATCCGACGCGGGTGCGCAGGCGGCGCTGGTGAGCGGTTCGGGTCCGACGGTGGCCGCCCTCGCGTCCGACGGGGACCACGCGATCCGGCTCGCTGCCACGCTGGCCGGGGCGGGGGTGTTCCGGACGGTGCGGGTCGCGCACGGCCCCGTGCCCGGCGCCCGCCTCGTGGCCTGATCGCGGGGGCGGTCGGCGGGACCGACGGCGGGCGGGTGCTCAGTCGTGGTCGGTCGGCCGGCGCGGTGGTCGCGCGACGGGCGCGGGGTCCGGCTCCAGGTTCGACAGCCCGTTGTAGGCCAGGTTGACCAGGTGGGCGGCGACCTCACGCTTGCCGGGCGCCCGGGTGTCCAGCCACCACTGGCCGACGAGGGCGACCATCCCGACGAGTGCCTGGCTGTAGAGCTCGGCGAGCTGTGGGTCGTAGCCCCGCTCGGCGAACTGCGAGCCGAGGATGTGCTCGACCTTGCGGGCGACCTCCCCGATCAGCGAGGAGAACGTGCCCGTCCCGCTGGTGACCGGCGAGTCCCGGGTGAGCACACGGAAGCCGTCTGTGTCGTCCTCGATGTAGTCCAGCAGCACCAGGGCCGCCTGTTCGAGCAGCTCCCGGGGATGCCCGGGACTCGAGAGGGCGGCGGCGAACCGGTCGAGCAGCCGCTGCATCTCCCTGTCGACCACGACGGCATAGAGGCCCTCCTTGCCACCGAAGTGCTCGTAGACGACGGGCTTGCTGACGTCGGCCCGCGCCGCGATCTCCTCGATGGAGGTGGCCTCGTAGCCGCGCTGGCCGAACAGCTCCCGGCCGATGTCGAGCAACTGCTGGCGCCGCTGGGCGCCGGTCATCCGGACCCGTGGCCGCGCCCCGCCGCTCGTCATGCCGGTCATCGTGCCCCCCGGCCGGAGGAGGCCCCCTGGTCGCGGACGGCGTGGACGGCGATCAGCCGGACGCCGTGGCGCGGCGCTTCGCGGCCAGCCGGACGGGGTCGGGCCACTTCACGTCGCTGGCCCAGCGCAGGTTCTCGAACAGCCAGATGACCCGGGCGCTGATGTCCACCTGCCCCCGCAGAACGCCGTGGCGGGCGCACGTCGGATCGGCGTGGTGCAGGTTGTGCCACGACTCGCCCATGCTGAGCACCGCGAGCGGCCAGAAGTTGGTCGAGCGGTCCCGCGCCGCGAAGGGCCGGCTGCCCACCGTGTGGCAGATGGAGTTGATCGACCACGTCACGTGGTGGGACAGCGCGACCCGGACCAGGCCGGCCCAGAAGAACGCCGTCCAGGCGCCTGCCCAGCTCATGGTCACCAGGCCGCCGATGACGGCGGGCAGCGCCAGGCCGAGGAAGGCCCAGACGACGAACAGCGCACTGGTGCGCCGCAGCGCGACGTCCTTGAGGAGGTCGGGGGCGTAGCGCTCCGGATTGGTCTGCTTCCGGTCGAACAGCCAGCCGAGATGCGCATGGAACATGCCCCGCAGCAGGGACCGGGTGTCGTCCCCGTAGCGCCACGGCGAGTGCGGATCGCCCTCGCGGTCGGAGAAGGCGTGGTGCCGGCGGTGGTCGGCGACCCACTGGACGACCGGCCCCTGGATCGCCATGCACCCGATGACGACCAGTGCGATCCGCAGCGGTCGGGCGGCCTTGAAGGACCCGTGCGTGAAGTGCCGGTGGTAGCCGACGGTGATGCCGAGGACCGTGACCACGTAGAGCCCCGAGAACAGGGCGACGTCGAGCCAGGACAGGCCCCAGCCCCACACCGTCGGCACCACGGCCGCCAGGGCGAGGAACGGCACGATGACGAAGACGTAGAGGGCGACCTGCTCGAGCAGGCCCTTCTGGTTGCCGAGCGCGTTCGCGGGCAGTCCGGCGTCTGGGGAGGCGGGGCGGGACGGGGCCGTCGGCCGGGTTGGTGCGGGAGCTGACACAGGGTCTCCAGTTCGGGGGTCGAGCCGGCCCTCCGTGCGGCGATCACCACCGCCGACCGTAGGTTACGATTCCGTAACTTACGTGACCGTAAGGAATGCCGCCCGGCGGGCCGGAGGCGGGTTCGGCGCCGGGCTGCGGGTGCCCGGGCGCGCGGCGCCCTACGCTCTTCCCGGGTGCGCCGCCTGTGCGGCGTCCTGCGGTGCCGTCCGCAGCCTGCGGTCGGGACCGGTGGTGGGGGATGGGGTAATAGGCAGCCCGCCGGCCTTTGGAGCCGGGAAGTCTCGGTTCGAGTCCGAGTCCCCCAGCAGGTGTTCCCCAACCGCTCGCGAGGAGTTCCGTGACGTCCCAGCAGCCATCCGCCTCCGGAGGGACGACGGTGACGGCCGTCGTCGTGCTCGCGGCGGGTCAGGGCACCCGCATGCGGTCCTCGACGCCCAAGGTGCTCCATCCGCTCGGTGGCCGGTCGATGCTGGGCCACGTGCTGGCGGCATCCGAGCCGCTGGGAGCCGAGCACACCGTCGTCGTCGTCGGGGCCGGCCGGGAGGCCGTCGAGGCGCACCTCGCACAGGTCGCGCCGAAGGCGAGGGCCGTCGTTCAGGAGGAGCAACTCGGCTCCGGGCACGCCGCCGCGGTCGCGCTGGCCGCCGTCCCCGACCTGGAGGGGGCGGTCCTCATCGTCAACGGGGACGCGCCGCTGCTGCGCGCCGAGACGGTGACCTCGCTCGTCGACGCCCACCGGGCGGCCGGCGACGTCCTGACCGTGCTCACCGCCGAGGTGCCGGACCCCACCGGGCTGGGTCGCATCATCAGGGACGACGCCGGCCGGGTCCGGGCGATCGTCGAGGAGCGCGACGCGACGCCCGAGCAGCGAGCCGTACGGGAGATCAACGCCGGCGTCTACGTCGGCGACGCCGTCTCCCTGCGGGATGCGCTGGCCCGGCTCGGGCAGGACAACGACCAGGGGGAGCAGTACCTCACCGACGTCCTCGCCCTGCTCGTCGCCGACGGCCGCCCGGTGGGTGGCTCGCCGGCCGCCGACGCGCAGGACGTCCTCGGCTGCAACGACCAGCGCGAACTGGCCGCTCGCCGCCGCACGCTCAACGACCGCGTCCTCGACCGGCTCATGCTCTCGGGGGTGACGGTCGTCGACCCGGCGACGACGTGGGTCGACGTGACGGCGTCCGTGGCTCCCGACGCGGTGCTTCGGCCCGGAATCCAGCTGCTCGGTGAGACGACCGTGGCCACGGGGGCCGTCGTCGGCCCCGACAGCACCCTCACCGACACCGAGGTGGCCGAGGGGGCGTCCGTGGTCCGGTCGCACTGCCAGGGCGCCGTCGTGGGTCCCGAGGCCTCGGTCGGCCCGTTCAGCTTCCTCCGGCCGGGCACCCGGCTGGCCCGCGGCGCCAAGGTCGGCGCCTACGTCGAGACCAAGAACGCCGAGGTCGGCGAGGGCTCGAAGGTGCCGCACCTGTCCTACGTGGGGGACGCCACGATCGGCCGGGACGCGAACATCGGCGCGGCCACCGTGTTCGTCAACTACGACGGCGTGGCCAAGCACCGGACGACCGTCGGCGATCACGTGCGCATCGGCTCCGACACGATGCTGGTCGCGCCGGTGACCGTCGGGGACGGCGCGTACACCGCGGCCGGCTCGGTGATCACGGAGGATGTGCCGCCCGGAGCCATGGCCGTCGCGAGGTCGCACCAGCGGAATGTGGGAGGCTGGGTGGGCCGCCGCCGGGCCGGGACGCCCGCGGCGGAGGCCGCGGCAGCGGCGGAGACCCGGACGGTCGCCTCGGACGAGGGCCGTGCCGCGGGCTCCACCACGGACGACCAGTAGGGGCAGTTGAGCCGATGAACGCCATCCGCCAGACGAACAGCAAGAGCCTCATGCTCTTCTCGGGGCGCGCCTATCCCGAGCTGGCCGACGAGATCGGCGGTCATCTGGGCGTCATGCCGACCCCCACGGCCGCCTACGAGTTCGCGAACGGCGAGCTGTTCGTGCGCTTCGAGGAGTCCGTCCGCGGCTCGGACGCCTTCGTCGTGCAGAGCCACACCGCCCCGATCAACACCTGGTTGATGGAGCAGCTGATCATGGTCGACGCGCTCAAGCGCGCCTCGGCCAAGCGGATCACCGTCGTGGCGCCGTTCTTCCCGTACGCCCGGCAGGACAAGAAGCACCGCGGGCGCGAGCCGATCTCCGCCCGTCTCGTCGCTGACATGTTCAAGACCGCCGGTGCCGACCGGCTGATGGCCGTCGACCTGCACACCGCGCAGATCCAGGGCTTCTTCGACGGCCCGGTGGACCACCTCTTCGCGCTCGACCTGCTGGTCGGGCACGTGACCGAGCACTGGGGCGACCGGGAGCTGACCGTCGTCTCCCCGGACTCCGGCCGGGTCCGCGTGTCGGAGCGCTGGAGCGACAAGCTCGGCGGCGTGCCGCTGGCCTTCATCCACAAGACCCGCGACCCGATGCGGCCCAACGAGGTGGTCGCCAACCGCGTGGTCGGCGAGGTCGAGGGCCGGGTCTGCATCCTGGTCGACGACATGATCGACACCGGCGGCACGATCGTGAAGGCCGCGGAGACCCTGTTCGAGGCCGGCGCCGCCGACGTCATCGTCACCGCCACCCACGGCGTCCTCTCGGGACCCGCGGTCGACCGCCTGAAGAACAGCAGGATCAGCGAGGTCATCGTGACCAACACGCTGCCGATCGAGCCGGCCCGCCTGTTCGACAAGCTGACCGTCCTCTCCATCGCGCCGCTGCTGGCTCGGGCGATCAAGGAGGTTTTCGAGGACGGCTCGGTCACCAGCCTCTTCGACGGCGCCGGCTGAGCCACACGATCAAGGGCTGATCCGACCTGTATCCGCGCCTGGGGTAGCCTGAGTCCCGTTGCCCGGCGAGGGAGCTCTGCTCCGTGATCGACGTGCGTGTGTTCCCTCGGGTCCGTCGCGCCGTCCGCCGGCACGCAGACCGATCCACCAGCTGAGGAGCACACCACCGTGGCCGACTTCCGCCTCGCCGC
>JAODNJ010000235.1 GCA_025465155.1 Frankiales bacterium | reverse complement strand
GCGGCGAGGGCGACCACGCGGCGGACCAGCTCCGCGTCAGCCACCTCGCCCACGAGCAGGCCGCGCGTCTCGTAGGCCAGGAAGAGCGCCGCGCAGGCCAGCACGAGGCCGATGATCATGGAAGCGATCCCGTCGAGCACCGGCGCGTCGAGCAGCCGCGAGAGGAACACGCCCAGGAGCGTGGGAGCGCCGCGGCGCGCTCTGTCCTGGCGCCCGCGTCACCGCGCGCCTTCCCGGATCGCACCTGGCCTGCGGCATGCCGCGCCCCCCTCTCCCGGCATGCAGATCATCGCCAGGCTCGTCCCCGCAGGGATCCTCGTGCTCACCGCTGCCTGCTCTCCGGTGGAAGACACGCACCCCGCGGGAAGCGCGGAGACCACGCGTGCCGGAGAAGTCGTCTGGAGCCGCGTTTTCCCGGTCGGAGAGGGTCATCACACGGTGGACGGGAAGGATGTCCACCCCGCCGTCACCGGCCTCGCCTCGGGTCCCGGCGGCGACCTCTGGATCACCGGGACCTTCGCGGGCTCGCTCGATCTCGGCGCCGGACCCATCCACGGCGACGGGCTGAAGGTCGCCTTCGTCGCGAGGATCGATCCCGCCGGCCCCACGCGCTGGAGCACCCGGGTCGACGACCGGACCTCGACGCTGGTCCGGGGCCTCGCGGTCGACCGGGCGGGCAACGCCTTCGTGAGCCTCGTGCCGCGCGCCGGGGATCTCGGCCCGTACCTGGAGAAGATCGATCCCGGTGGATCCGTCCTCTGGCGCCGGCCGCTCCCCTTCCAGGCCGAGGATGGTCGCCCGGACGTGCTCGTGCAGATTGTCACCTCCGACGGCGCGGGCGGCGTCGTGATCGTGGGCTGGATCGACGGTGCCTTCCGCGTCGGTGGCACGCGGATCAGCGGCGCTGGGAGCACCTTCGCGGCCGGCCTCGGCCCCGAGGGGGAGGCCCGATGGGCGCAGAGGTTCGGACAGTCCAGCGACGAAAGCGCGGCCGCCGCGGTCACGGACAGCGCAGGATCCGTGATCGTCATGGAGGACAACAGCCTCGGAAAGCGGGCGCCGCTCACGAAGCTCGACCGGAACGGCGGCATCGTGTGGCGGAAGCCTTTCCGGCGCTGGCCTGCTCCCGTCCCCGGCGAGCCTGACGTCGGCCCGAGCGCCGTCGCGGTGGACGCCGACGACAACGTCCTGTTCGCCGGAGGCGGCCCCGCCGACCTCGGCGGCGATCCGGTCATGAACCCGCTCCAAGGACCCTGGATCGTCAAGCTCACCCCCTCCGGCGAGCTGATCTGGCGCAAGGATCGGCCCGCGTCGCTCCTGGGCGCCGACGCCGCCGGCGACGTGCGCGTCGTGAGCCGGACCGCGCACGGGTTCTCCGCGGCGCGGCTCGACGTCTACGGAGCCCCGGTCTGGACAGGCGACCTCCCGAACGGCGGACTGCCGGCGGCCATGGTCGTCGACGGCGCGGGCCGGATGATCCTCGCCGGCACCTTCCACGGCACCCTCGACCTCGGGGCCGGCGCCCTCGCGAGCGGCGATCGCGACGGGATCTTCCTCGCCGCGATCGCGCCCTGATCCTCTACCAAGCGAGCTTCGTGACGTAGCTGCCAGGGCCCACGAAGAGGCCGGGGCCGTAGTAGGTGCGGCCCTCGCCTCCGCCGAGGAGCAGGACGCCGCCCGTCCGGTCGGCGGCGACGGCGTCCCCGCTCTGGCTCGCGGAATCGCCGAACGCGCAACTGTGGAGGTGCCGGCCCTCCGGATCGAGCTCGGCGACGAAGATGTCGTCCTTGCCGACGTGTCGCAGCGGCCCGCCGCCGAAATCGACGTCGCGGCTCATGCTGCCGGTGAGCACGACGTTCCCTACCGCGTCGACGGCGAGGCCGTGCAGGTAGGCCGCGCTGCTGAAGCGCCGGATCCAGACGTCGTTGCCGCCGGCGTCGAGCTCGAGCACCCCCATGGTGCCTCCGGGGCTCGGCGGCGCGGTCGGCCCGACGTAGAACACGCTCGATCGGTTCATGCCGACGATGACGTCGTCCGACGCGTCGACGGCGATCGCCCGGCCGGTCGCGGCGCCGAAGCGACGGCCCCAGCGCGGGGCGCCGTCCGGGCCGAGCCGCTCCACGAACATGTCGAAGTCCGCCTCTCCCGCGACCGGACCGCCGCCGAAATCGATGGACTGGCTGGCGAGCCCGGTCAGGAGGATGTCGTCGCCGCGGCCGATCGCGACGCCGTAGGCCCGATCGGTGGCGGCGCCGCCGAAGCGCTTCTCCCAGAGGAGATCGCCGGCCGGGCCGAGCTTGGCGAGGAAGATGTCCTCCTCCTTCCCGGGTCCCGCCGCCGGCGGCCCGCTCGTGAACGTGAGGTCGCCCTCGAACGAGCCGGTGACGACGACGTTCCCGGCCGAGTCGGCGGCGATCCCGCTGAAGCCCTGCCGACCGCTCCCGGTGGCCCTCCGGCTCCACAGCGCACGGCCGTCCGGATCGAGCTTGGCGAGGCTCGGCCGGCGCTTCGCCTCCGGGTACTCGCTGCTGCACAGCTCCGTGAGCCCGGGATCGCGGGCCGCGAGGATCACGCCGTGGTTCGGGGCCGCGCCGCCGGCCCAGGCGCGCACGAGCGGGGTGATATCGACCCGGATCGCGCGGTCGTCGGCTCGCCCGCGCGTGATGAAGGAGGCCTCCACCGCCGGGTCGAACGCCTCCGCGGATCGCGGCCAGGTGGAGAAGCGCTCGTCCCACGGCGCGGTGATCCGGCGCACGTCGATCGTCATCGGGCCGGTGTCCGTCGGCTCGTCGAGCGTGACGGTGGCAGATCGGATCGCGGCGCGCGGCGGGATCTCGCCGAGGTCGAACCGGATCAGCGCCCGCGACTCCACCGCGCGCGCCTTCCCCACGTAGAGCTGGCGATCTGGCCCGTAATTCCGATCCGCGAGCGAGCCGAAGCTCACCACGGACGTGTCCGCGACCGCGCCCAGCGCGCCGCGCTGGATCACGACGCACGCCGGCGGGTCCGCCGCCGCCGAGCTCGGGGCGAAGAACGCCGCGAGACCGGAAAGGAACAGCACCCAACGATGAAATGCCACCTTCTCCTCCGTTGCCCGCGTGGCCGGTCCCGGCCGCGGCAACGAGGGCCGCTGTGCGCTCCGTGCTCGGCCACGCCCCGTCCACGACCCCGGCGCGGAGCGCGGCAAGAGCCGATCCCGCGCGCCGTCTTCCTCGCTGCACGACAGCAAGAGTGCGGTTGACATCATGCCTCACGACGAAAGGATGTCGTTCGTGCGCGCCGGGTCGAAGGAAGCGGCCGACGAATAAGCTCAGGCGATCGTGATGGGGTGACCTTGAAGGGGTGCCTCTGAGTCTAAGTCGATCATTCACGAATACAATGGGTGGCTCTCGAGGTCGCTGCCATTTAGATGTTCGATCAAGAGGATCGGCTGACAGCCTGATCGGACCCTCGAGGAGACGCATCATGAGGCGGCTTTGGCTCGGCGGCGCGGCATTCAGCGCCATGCTCGGCTTACTCTCACCTGGATCCGCAGAGGCCTGGGATCGCGGTGATGTCGACAACTTCGCCACGATCCCGACCTTTGCTCCGAGCGGCCCCGGTGCCGCCTGCCCGAACGGCGCGAAATCGTGCACGTCGGGTGTCGAGGGCGTGGCGGTGGCGCCCGATGGTACAGTCTATTCGCCCTCTCACGGCTTCAACAGCGACGGCGCGCTCGGCGGGTATGGCGAACTGTTCGTTTTCGCGCCGAACGGCCAGCTCTCGACCCATTTCCCAGTCGTCGGGTCGAGCCCGCATCTGATCGGGTTGGTGTATCAGCAATCGTCCAAGAGCGTGCTGATCGCCGATCTCGGCAAGGGCGTGGTGTGGAAGGTCGACCTCAGGACCCACACAACGTCGATGTTCATGCAGGCGCCGACAATCATCACCGGGAGATCACCCGGCCTGAATGCCCTGACCTTCGACAAATCGGGCAATGTCTATGTCTCGGACTCTTTCCAGGGCGTCATCTGGAGGACCGGCCCCAGCGGCGGCACGCCGACGGCCTGGTATGCGCTGACCAATCCCGGCCAGAACGGTCTACTGCTGCCCGACGCCAATGCA
>JAODNJ010000234.1 GCA_025465155.1 Frankiales bacterium | reverse complement strand
TCACGCCCGTCCACTACCGGTCGAGCGTGACGCTCTACGTCGGGGCCACGCTGGTCGACGGTCCGCAGGACCCCGCGTACGCCACGCTCGTCCGGTCGGAAATCCTCCCGTCCGTCGCGGCTCTGGGCCGCTCCGCATCCGTGCTGGCGCAGGTGTCGGACTCCACCGGCCTGTCCGCTTCGCCCGACGCCGTCACGGTCGACGTACGGGGTGAAACCGATCTGTTCGTCCTGTCGGTCACCGCAGACACACCCGCGCACGCCGCTGTCCTCGCCGGAGCACTGGGTCAGGCGGTCGCCCAGCGCGCCGAGTACCTGTACCCCCGGACGGACGAACCGCTGTTGACGGTGGTCACCGCCGGCGCCACCGGTGCCGGGGAGCAGGTCAGGGCACTCGCGCGGGCCACCAGCGCCGCCCTCGGGGCGGTGACCGGAGCCGCCCTCGCCGCGGTAGCGGCCGGGTTGGCGGAGCTGGCCCGGCCTCGCGTGCGCGGACGGCGTGACGTCGCCCTCGAGACCTCCGCTCCGGTGTTGTGCCTGCCCGCTGCCCGAGTCGCCGGGGCCCCGCGGCCAGCCCGATCCGGCGTGCCCGAGCGCACCGAGCAGTGCACCCGACTGCGGTGGATGCTGCGCGCGGGGGACGCGGATGGGCCACCCCGGCGCATCGCGGTCACCGGGCCGGCATCCGCGCCGGCCGTGATGACACTGACCCGCGAGCTCGCGGCCGGTGCACCCAGGGGCGACGACGTCGAGCCCGTGTACGTGCCCGACGTCCAGAGGATCGCCACCGCAGGACCCGTGGACGGAATCCTCCTCGTAGCCGACGCCCGGAACACGACAAGGCGCGAGCTGCAGGCCACCGTCGAAGCCGTCGAATCGATCGACGTCCCCGTCGTGGCCGCGGTCGTGGACGGGTTGCTGCCCTCCCGTGCCGGTTGGCGGGCGTGGCTGCGGGCCGGTGCCCACGGAGACGCACGGTGGTCGGCGGAAACCAGAGGCCGCGACGCCGACCTCCGCACCACGGATGGCCGGCCGGGCACCACCACCCGGGTCACAGCGGCACTCGCCCTCGCCGCGCTCGGCTTCACGCGTCCGCTCCCCCTGGGGCTCTCGGCCGGGCTCATGGTGGCCGTGGCTCTGCTGCCGGTCTGGCTGCCGTCGGTGCGCCGGGCGCGAGGGGCGCGCACGCTGTTCGCGCTCGCCGGCCTCAGCCTGGCGTCCGGCGCGCTGCTCGCCTGGTTCTCGGCGGCTGACCACGGATTCACGCGACACGACGCCATACGGACGGCGGTGCTGGTCGCCACCGCGGTGTGCGGAGTGGGGCTGGTCCTCTGGGCCCGCTCGGTTCTACGGCTCCCGGTCATCGGGATCTCGTTCGGCCTCGGCGCTCTCCTGTCCGGCTTCGCGACCCTGGCGGGGTCGCAGAACCCCTGGAAGTTCGAGTTGTCGTTCCCCGTGGCGGTGATCGTGCTGTCGATCGTCGCTGCGCGGCGCCGAACCGCGCTCACGATCGCGGCGCTGGCCGCGCTGGGCGTCATCGACGTCCTCCACGACTACCGCAGCGCGCTCGGCTTCTGCGGCCTGGCGGCTCTGCTCGTGCTCTGGCAGGCCCGCCCGTCCGGAGGGATGCCCCGGGCACCCCGGTGGGTGGGCATCCCGGTCGTCGCCGGGGTGGTCTTCGCCGGGTACTCCCTCCTGACGCATCTGCTCGTCTCAGGAGTCCTGGGGTCGCAGCTGCAGCAGCGCACGGTCGCGCAGATCGCGGACAGCGGTTCCCTGCTGCTCAGCGGCCGGCCCGAGTGGACGGCGACCTGGGCGTTGATGGGCCATCAGCCGCTGGGCTACGGGCTCGGCGTCGTCCCCACGGCCGCGGACGTCGCGATCGCCAGGCAGGGACTGGCCCTCACCCACGTCCCCACGGTCGACGGCTACCTGGAGCACTACATGCTCAACGGCGGGTTCGAGCTGCACTCGATCGTCGCCGACCTCTGGGTGAGCCTCGGGCCCTTGGGCATCGTGCTCGGACTGGCCATGGGGGCGCTGGTCGTGCACGGCCTCGGCATCCGACTGGGCGCCCGGCGTGCCTCGGCGCTGGTCTGCTTCCTGGTGCCGCTCGGGTTGTGGAACCTCGCCTTCGGCCCGCTGCCCAGCGACGTGTCCGCCCTGACCCTCGGCCTGGGCCTGGTCTTGGCCACCCGCACGCCGGCGCCGCCCCGCGTTGCAGAGCGCACCCGTACTCCCGAGGAGGCGCCAGGGAACCCCCGGCAGCCCCTGGTGGTGGGGGGATGAGCCGCGCCGAGCGGCCGCCCGGCGCGCCGGTCGCCACCCCGGAGGTCGAGCTGGGCGAGTCGGATCGCGGTGACCGGCTGCACACCGTCGTCGCGGTGCTCACCTACCGGCGCGCCCACCTGCTTCCCCCACTCCTCCGGGAACTGGTGGTCCAGGCCGGGACCGTGACCCCGGCGGCCGACGTGGTCGTGGTGGACAACGACCCCCGCGGCAGTGCCGCCGTTGTCGTCGCCGAATGGTCCGGGCGCGGGGTGCGCTACGTGCACGAGCCCCGACCGGGGATCTCCGCCGCCCGCAACAGGGCGCTCGCCGAGGCCGCCGGCGGCGACCTGATCGTGTTCATCGACGACGACGAACTGCCCTCCCCCGACTGGCTCGCGCAGCTGACCGGCGCCTGGCGGCGGTGGGGGTGCGCCGCCGTGGTCGGCCCGGTGACCGCGCGGCTGCTCGGCTCGGTGGACTCCTGGGTGCTCGGCTCCGGGATGTTCGACCGGATGCGGCATCCCACCGGCCGCCGTATGCACGGCGCGGGGGCCGGCAACCTGCTGCTCGACCTGCGCCGGGTGCGCGCACTGGGACTCTCCTTCGACGAGCGGTTCGGCCTGACCGGTGGGGAGGACAGCCTCTTCACCCGCCAGCTGATCCGCGCCGGCGAGGAGGTCCGCTGGTGCGACGAGGCCGAGGCGATCGAGCTCATCCCGGCCGAACGGCTCACCCGCAGCTGGGTGCTGGCCCGCAGCTTCCGGACGGGGAGCGCGTACAGCAGCGTGGCGCTGCACCTCACCGCCGGCGTCGCCGCACGGGCCGGTCTGCGGATGGTCTTCGCGACCAAGGCGGCCGGCCGGATCGCACTCGGCGCCGTGCAGTGGCTCGCCGCCGCCGCCCACGGAGACGCTGCCGGCCGCGGGCGCGCCCGGTGCGCGCTGGCCGGCTACGCCGGCCTGGCCGTCGGCGCCTTCGGGTACGTGCACGAGGAGTACGCCCGGACGCCGCAGGCACCGGCGTCCAGCCCGACAGTGGAGCCCTCCGGTGTCCCGGCCCACTGAGCCCGAGGTGATGGCGAGCACCGGGCAGCTGCCCGCGGAACCCTCCGACCTCGCGCCTGCGCCGGAGTCGCCGCCCACCGAGGGGCTGGGCCGGACGGCGTCCCGCGGCGCCGGCGTCACGCTGGCCGGCCAGGGCCTCCGGATCCTGCTGCAGTTCGCCTCGGTGACGGTGCTGGCCCGGCTGCTCAGCCCGCGCGACTACGGCCTGATGGCCGTCGGGCTGGTGATGGTCGGCATCGGTGAGGTCGTCCGGGACATGGGGCTCTCGACCGCCGCCGTGCGCTCCCCCGGACTCACGTCGGCGCAGCGCGACGGGTTGTTCTGGCTCAACGCCGCCGCGGGGGCGCTGCTCACGTGCATCGCCGTCCTCGCCGCGGAACCGCTCGCCGCGGCCTTCTCGCAGCCGGCGCTGGTGCCGGTCGTCCGGGTGCTGGCGTTCACCTTCCTGCTGAACGGGCTGACCGCCCAGTACCGGGCCGGGCTCAGCCGTGACCTGCGCTTCGGCGCGCTCGCCGTGACCGAGGTGAGCGTCCAGCTGGTGGCGCTCGTCATCGCCGTGACCGCCGCCGCGCTGGGCGCCGGTTACTGGGCGCTCGTCGCCCAGCAGCTGGCGCAGGGCGTGGTCACCCTGCTCGCCGTCGTCCTCCTGGCCCGCTGGCTGCCCGGGCGTCCCCGGCGCGACGCGGGCCTGCGGCCACTGCTGCGGTTCGGGGCCGGGATGACGGGAACCCAGGTCGTCTACTACCTGGGCAACAATCTGGACACTCTCAGCCTGGGGTTGTGGGGCGGCCCGGCGGCCCTCGGGCTCTACAACCGCGGCTTCCAGCTGCTGATGAGCCCGCTCAACCAGATCCGGTCCCCTGCTACCGGCGTCGCCGTGCCGGTCCTCGCCCGCATCCAGCACGACCTGGTCCGCTCCGGCGAGTATCTCAAGCGGAGCCAGCTGGCCCTGGGCTTCTCGCTGGTTCCGGCGCTCGCCGTCGCCGCCGGCACGGCCACGCCCGTCGTCCACCTGGTGCTGGGGAGCCGCTGGGCCGCCGTCGCGCCGGTCCTGACGCTGCTCGCCGTGGCAGCCGGCGCCCAGACGCTGGCCTACGTGGGCAGCTGGGTCTACCTGTCCCGCGGCCTCTCCGGTGCGCTGCTGCGCTACACGCTGGTCTCGCTGGGCCTGTCCGCCGTCTGCATCGGTGCCGGCAGCCAGTTCGGCGTCGTCGGGGTCGCGGCCGGGTACGCCTCGGCCGCCCTGCTGGAGTGGCCGCTCTCGCTGTGGTGGCTCTCGCGGGTGACCACGATCCCCGTACGCGCGCTGCTGCTGGGGGCGCTGCGGATCCTGTCCTGCGCCGCGGCCGCGGGAACCGCCGCCCACGCCGCGTCGGCGCTGACGGCGTCCTGGCCGTCGCTCGGCCGCATCGCCGCGGGCGCCGCGGCCGCCCTGTCGGTGTACGCCGTGGCCACGCTGGTGCCACGCATCCGCCGGGACGTGCTCGGCGTGGTCGCCTGGGGCCGGCAGATGGTGGGCCGCTGAGGCCGGAGCCTTGCTGCGCCGCGGTTCCTCAGCCGGGGAACCAGGGCCGCCGCACCAGCCGGCCGGCGGCGAGCGCCTGGTCCAGCGAGCGTGCGACCAGGCCGTGCGCGGCGTAGCCGTCCAGCACGGCACGAACGAGCTCCCCCCGGTCCAGCGTCGGCGGCGGGCCGTCGCACGCGCCGTCCTCGGGCCCCGCGAAGGCGTCGTGCGCGAGCACGACCAGTCCCCGGGCCAGACCGCGCTGCGACCGCGCCACGCGGTCGGCGTCCGACGCGTCGGTCCAGTCCAGCGCGGTGGTCCCCCACAGCACCGGCACCATCCCGGCGCCGGTGATCGCCCGCCAATTGCGCACCGTTTGCCTCCCGTACGGCGGGCGGTACCAGCGCACCGGCAGCCCGGTGGCGTCCTCCAGCTCGGCCTTGCCCGCCCGTACCCGGCGGACCACCTCGCCGGGGGGGAGGGTCGGCAGCGCCCGATGGTCGGTGCCGTGCAAGGCGATCTCGTGCCCGGCGGCCACGACCTCATCGAGCAGCGAGCGATACTTCCGCACCCGCGTGAGCAGCACGAAGAAGGTCGCGCCCGCTCCCGCATCGGCCAGCGCCGCCAGGACGCGGTCGGTGCCCCCCGGCTCCGGACCGTCGTCGAAGGTCAGGACGACGTGCGGGGCGTCGGTGCGCACCGCGGTGGCCGAGCCGACCAGCGCGCCCGTCGCGCGGGCGAGCGCCGGGCGCATCGTGCCGCTCACCGGACGCCGACCCGGGACAGCGTCCAGCGGCGCCGGGTCCGGGCGTACTCCTGGAAGACCAGTCCGCAGGCGCCGCCGATCATCCCCGCCCCCCTCAGGGCCGCCCGCAGGCCGCGTGCCCGGTGGCGCGGGGACCGGATGACGAGGCCGAGACCCCAGCGCGCGGCCCCACCGGCGAGGCGCAGGGCACCCCCGGTGAGGCCCTGCAGGCGGACCCGGCAGCGTTCGAGCCGCCCGCCGCTGAGCCACAGGCGCACGAGCACCGTCGCGTTGCCGTGGCTCCACGCGCGGGTGAGGACCCAGCGGCGCGTCATCCGCTGCGGCGGGACGAAATCGACGGCGGCGGACTCGTTGCACCACACCATGCGGCCCCCGGCCCGGGCCAGCGCACGGCTGAAGACGGTGTCCTCACCGGCGCCCATGCCGAGCGGGGACTCGAACCTGATCCCGAACGCCCGGACCTGGTCGAGGTCGAGCAGAAGATTGCCGGCGGCCGCCACGTCGATCGCCGTGCCGGTCGGCATGCTCCGGCGGACGAAGAACTCACCGGCCCGGATCCACGGGTCCAGCTCGCCGCCGTAGTCGGCGAGGATGCGCCCGGATACCGCGGCAGCGTGGCTGGCCTCCCAGGTCTCGATCAGTGCAGCGAGCCACCCCGGCAGCGGACGCTCGTCGTCGTCGATGAACGCGAGCAGCCGGGAGCCCGCGGCCTCGTCGAGCGCGCGGTTGCGGACCGCGGCGATCCCGGGGGTGGGCTCGGACCGGTAGCGCAGGTCGGTGGCGGCGAACTCGCCGACGACCGGCTCGCCGCTGCGCTCCGGGTCGTTGTCGACGACGAGGACCTCGGCCACGTACCTGCCGGAGGACGCCGCGGTCACCTCGCGCGCGTGCTGGAGCAGCATCGGCAGCCCCGCGCGCAGGTCGGCCGGCCGGCGGAAGGTGGGGACGGCGACCGTGATCCTGACCGGCGCGATCGCCGAGCTCCCTGCCGGGGCCGGCTGGAGAACCGTCATCGGGTGCTCCGTGCGCGGACGGGAGCGCCCGGCGGGATCACGGTCGCGCCCCGGGAGCGGGGCAGCCGGTGGTCGAGGACGATGTCGCCGAGCCGCTCGCGATAGCCCTCCGGGGCGTGCCGGACCTCTGCGCGGGCCGCGTTCGTGAGCGCGGCCGCGCGGAAGCGGGGCCAGTCGGCGACGATCCGCGCCACCGCGTCGGCCCAGGCGACGGGCTGGCCGGCCGGGACGACGAGCGCGCTGTCACAGCCGTCGACGGCCTCACGGAGGCCGGCGAGATCACTGACCACCGTGGGGCGAGCGGCCAGCACGCCCTCGACGGCGCTGTTGCCGAAGGACTCGTCCCGGACCGAAGGGACCAACACGATGTCGGCCTCGGCCAACGGCGCGGAGGTGTCGGGACAGAACCCGAGGAACAGCACCCGCTCGCCGAGGCCGGCGGCGGCGACCTGCGCGCGCACCTGCTGCTCGAACCACTCGTATCCCGGGAAGACCGAACCGGCGAGGGTGAGCCGCACGTCCACGCCGCGGGCGACGAGCTCGCCGAGGGCGGCCACGGCGACGTCAGGGCCCTTCCGCGACGACAACCGGCCGACGTAGAGCAACCGCAGCGGCCCGTCGAGGTGCTCCCGGGCGGACCGCACCTGCCCCGGGCCGCGCACCGGATTGGCCACCACCACGGTCCGCTCGGCCAGCGACGGCAGGAGCGCGGTGAGCACCGTACGGGTGAAGGCGCTGTTGGCGATCACCCGATCGGTGGCCTTCAGCGGCGCCAGCAGCAACCGCTTCAGGTACGTCGGCCCCGGCCACTCGGCCTCGTGCACGTGGACCACGACCCGGCGGCGGGCCAGCCGGGCGAGCAGCACCCAGGCGGGCAGGACCGTGGTGTTGACGTAGACCCCGTCGCGCCCGTGCCTGCGCACCAGGCGCAGCATGGGGACCAGGCCCAGTGCCGCGTCCCGCAGCAACAGGAGCAGGCCGGCCGGGTGGAGCAGCGACTTGCG
>JAODNJ010000232.1 GCA_025465155.1 Frankiales bacterium | reverse complement strand
ACGCTCCACCTGCACAGCAGCACCGCCATGGAAGCGGCAGACACCGCCGCCAGGCACGCGCCGCCGACACCGCTCGCCGGTGCGCTTCGAACGTGCCGTGCAGAACGGCGACGACGACGGGCGCCGCCCACCCCCGTCCATGAGGTCCACCGCGTTCACGAGGTCACCGTCGACAGGCGGGCTCCGAACAGGCCGGCGCGGTTCTGCCAGATCGGGAGGCAGTCACCGCCAGGTCGCAGTGGGGGTCGCGCGCGTGGGGTGCGCGCTGACTGCTCCGACTGCACTGACTGCACCGACTGTCTCAGTGAGAGCAGTGAGTGCAGTGAGAGTGTTCTCCCCTGACTGTGCTCCGACTGGGTGCTCCGACTGTGGGGGGTCACTTCTGAGGGTCTCCTGTCTGGGTGTCTGGCAGCGACCAGAAGGTGCGGCGGGGGAAGCCGCTGTTGGTCGACTCGATGGCGTGGCGGGTGCGGGCGCGCTTGAGGGCGTCGTAGCTATGGCCGTTCTTGTGGCCTTCGGCGCGGATGTCTGCGCTGGGTGCGGTGCCGCCGTTGTCGGCGAGGTAGCCGAGGAGCCATTCGCCGGCGTCGGTGGTGGCGCTGCGGTTGTCGCTGGTGTCGTGGCTGTCTTCGAGGACGGCGGTGAGGCTGCGGGGGTCTTCACCGGCCCAGGTGAGTCGTCCGGTCCAGATGGGCCCTTCGTCGGTGTCGGCGACGTGTGCGGACTCGATGCGGAAGCGGAGGGTGGGGAGGTCGGCGCGGCCGAGGTTGTTCTTGGCGAGGCCGAGGAGTCGTAGCCCGGGGTCGTCCTGGTCGGCGATGACGTAGAGGACGGCGCGGGCGACGGCGGCGAACGCGCGGGATCCCATGAGCGAGGTGAGCGGGTCGCTGGTGCGGCCCTTGTTGACGTGGATGAGGCCGAGGACGGTGGCGCCGGTGCGGTCGGCCAGGGCGGTGAGCGGTTCGAGGGCTTGGCGGACCTCGGAGTCCTTATGGGTGTCGAGGGCGGCGTCGAGGCGGCTCATCAGCGGGTCGAGGAGGAGCAGGACGGCGTCGACGTCGCGCATCTGGTGTTCGAGGCCGGCGATGTCGGCGGGTAGGGAGAGTCCGCCGTCGATGCCTTCGCTGGTAGTGACGTCGACGCGGTAGACGCGGTCGAGGTCGGCGCCGGCTGCGAGGAGCCGGGGGGCGATGGTGTGTCCCCAGGAGTCTTCGGTGGCGCAGACGACGACCGACCGGGGGGTGCCCTTGTGGTGGCCGTCGAGCTGGCCGCGGGTGATGTCCGCTGCAAGCGTGTAGGCGGCGGTGGATTTGCCGATCCCTTCCCGGCCACCGAGGAGCGTGAGCGAGCCGAGGGGCAGCCGCGCATCCCACAGCCAGCGGACGGCGCGCAGTGGCACGGCGGACGCCGCCGTGAGGGTGATGCGGCGGCCGCCCCCGCTGCGGGGTTCGGTGGGCCGCTGGTCGGGCGGGTGCTCGGGCGGGGGGATGTCGGCCCAGGGGTCGCGGATCTGGGCTGGTGCGCTCATGCGGCTACCGATCGCAGGGTGGGCGGCTGCTGCAGGGTGGTGAGCCGGGCTCGTAGTTCGTCGAGCCGCTCGGTTTCGTGGTCCCGCACGCGGGCGAGCTCGTCGAGGTCGGCGTGGTCGGCGATCTGCGCGAGTCGGGTGGCCATCTCTGTGGTGCGCCTGCGGTAGGCGTCGGCCAGGGCGCCGGCGGCGTAGTACCGGATGTTGGCCGGCACGGTGACCCGGTGGTCGTAGAGCTCGAGCAGCTGGTCGGTGAGGCCGCGGATGCTCTGCTCGGTGGTGAGCATCCCTGAGGCGCGGGACAGGGTGAGGACGGCGGCCGGGTCGGGTGCGACGTCCTCGGCGCCGAGTGCGCCGATCAGGGCGTGGATCGCGGCGAGCTGCGGGTCAGCGAAGTCGCCGGCAGTGAGCCACGGGTGCGCGACGGTCGCCCGTGGCGCGTCGAGCCAGAGCAGGGCGCCGACGTAGGCCCGTTCGGCGGTGGGCACACCAGCGGCGGTCACTGGGCGCACCGCTGACGCTGGGCGTAGTGGCTGATGACGTTGTCGAAGACGTAGCCGGTGACGTGCACTGCGTTGCGGCGCAGGTCCTGTAGATCGCGGATCGCGGCGGCCGGGTCGTCGTGGGCCGCGGTGAGCGCGAGCAGGGCGTCGAAGAGCTCCAGGTCGTACTTCTGGCCCAAGGCGACGACGGCCGCGCGCGCGGCCTGGGGGGTGACTGGTTGCGCGGCCTGCGCGGGGTCGACCAGCCGCAGGTGCCGGGCGGTCATGCCGCGCTCCCGGCGACCGGCGTGCCGTCCTCGATGAGGACGACGCGGTAGTCCTTCTCGGCCTGGCGTATGAACGCCGGCAGGTCGGACAGCGGGATCAGCCAGCATTTCTCCACCGACGACCACATGCTCCGGATGTCGGCGCGGGCGATCTGACGCCGGACGTTGACGCCGTGCAGGCAGCAGCTGTGCCGGTGGGGCGTGACGATCACAGTGTTCGGGTCGTCTTGTAGCGAGTCCCTGGTCGGGGGTGAGAACATAGGTGGGTCTCCAGGTCAGATCTGGCGGACGGTGGTGGGCGGCGGCTGATCCCCAGGCCCGGGGATCACCGCCCCTCTCAGAGCCCTGAGACGGACCGGAGAGAAGCGGTCGTCGTCGGGTCGGGGTCGCGTGTGTCAGCCGCAGCGGGTTCAATGCCGAGCACGGCCAGCAGCGAGCTGGTGACAACCCGGTAGCGGGCGCCGAGGCGCAGGACCTTGACGGGGAACTGATCGGAGCGCGCCAACTGGTATGCGGTGGTCCGGCCGATGCCGAGCGCCTTGGCCGCGGTGACCAGCTCTGTCGTGGTGGGGAGAGCCAGGAGCTCGTCGCGGTTCACGCGGCGCCAGCCGTCTGGTCGTCCGCGAGGCGCGCCTCCCAGTCCTCCAGCTGCCTTTTCGGCCAGCGCAAGTGGCGGCCGACCTTGATGGCCGGTGGGGCGTGTCCGATGGATCGCCAGTGGTAGAGCGTCCGGCGGGACACGCGGTAGCGAGCAGAGACCTCTTCGGTCGTCAGAAGCTTGTCGTCCACTTGTGCTCCCAGTGCTCAACGTTGTGCGATCACAACGTAGGCAGAGTGTTGCCCATAGGACTGGACATGCGCAAGCGTTACGCACTACTGTGCTCTCATGTCGCAAACGAGGCCAGTGACCGAGCTGGTCGCCTCAGCTGTTCGGAGGGCCCGGGACGACCGCCGGTGGTCCGCTCAAGAGGTAGCCGACCGCTGCGCGGACGCCGGGATGCCGTCCCTTGATCGATCGGCGATCGCGAACATCGAGCGCGGGCGGCGTCAGCGGATCGGTGTCGACGAGTGGCTGGTCCTGGCCTACGTCCTGGGGATTCCCCCGGTGGCGATGCTGGTGGAGTTCGTCGGGCAGCCACTGGCGGAGATCGCCCCGAAGGTGACCGTTGGTACCGAGCAGGCGTTGCGCTGGTTGCTCGGGGAGATGCCGCCTCCGGTTCCAGGTGGCGGCGTGCGCGACGTGGCGGCCTGGTCGTCGGCCGGCTCGCCGCTGTTCTCCTGGCGCGAGGTGTGGGACAAGATCGACGAGTTCAACGAGCTGCACGAAGAGCTGACCAGGGCCAGCACGCACCGACCAATCGACGACCCGGCCCTGCTCGAGCAGATCGAGCGGGTGCAGCAGCAGCAGCGAGAGCGGCTCACGTCGCTCCAGCGGAAGGTGCTTGAGGAGATCTCCGAGCGGCTTGCCGAGATGGCCAAGGAGGGGCTGACCCGTCCGGAGCTCGGCACCCACATCCTCGCTGACATGGACCGTCTGAACGTGCCGCGGCCGACAACGGAGGAGACGGCGTGACCGGCGACCGCCGCGGCCGCGTCTACCGCCGCTGCTCCTGCCGTGACAACGCCGGCAAGCAGCTCGGCCAGTCCTGCCCGCGGCTCGCGGCCGACGGGAAGCACGGGGTTTGGTACTACGCCGTCGACCTGCCGACGACCACTGGGAAGCGGAAGACGATGCGCCGCGGCGGCTTCTCCACCAAGGCAGCCGCCAGCCGCGCCCTGTCGGACGTCACCAACCGGGCCAGCCAGGGCGTCCAGGTCGACGACCGCGAGACCGTCGCCTCCTTCCTGACCCGCTGGCTGCAGGTGAAGGCCGGCGAGGCGAAGTCGACGACCATGCGCTCGTACCGGGCGCACGTCGAGAAGGTCATCATCCCGGCCATCGGCCAGGTGCCGATCGAGCGGCTGCGCGCCGAGCACGTCGAGCAGCTGCTCGCCGGCGCCATGGAGGGCCGCGGCCCGGTGACCGTCAGGCGCATCCACGCGACCCTCAGGTCAGCACTCAGCTACGGGGTGAAGACGAGGCGGCTCCCGTTCAACGTGGCCAGTAACGTCACACCCCCCAATGGCACCCGGCCCGAGGTGCAGCCGTGGTCCGCCGGCGAGCTCGCGGCCTTCCTGCGGCACGTCGAGACCGACCGCCTCGGCCCGCTGTTCGAGGTCATCGCCGCCTGCGGCCTCCGCCGCGGCGAAGCACTCGGCCTGCGCTGGTCAGACCTGGACCTCACGCAGCGGACAGCCCGCATCAGGCAGACCGTCGTCGACGTCGGTGGCCGTCTCGAGTTCTCCACCCCGAAGACCCGGTCATCGGAGGCGACGGTGCCGCTGACCGAGCGCGCCGTCCAGGCGCTCGCGCAGTGGCGACTCGGGCAGGAGCTCGACCGGCAGGCTTGGGGAGACGGGTACGAGGACCACGACCTGGTCTTCGCCCGGGAGAACGGGGCGCCGCTGCGGCCGGAGTACGTCACCCGCCGGTTCGTCGCGCTGAGCAAGGCTGCGGGGCTCCGGCAGGTCCGGCTGCACGACCTCCGCCACGGTGCCGCGTCGCTGATGCTGGCCGCCGGCGTCCCGATGGCGATCGTGTCGAAGATGCTGCGGCACTCATCGATCGGCATCACCGTCGACACTTACGGCCACCTGTCCGAGGAGACGTCGCGGGTCGCCTCCGACGCCATGGGCGCCCTGCTCGACGCAGCCTTCGCTGCAGCCTCCGAGCCAGCCCGCGACCACACTGCGACCACAACGCCTTCCACAGGGGTGGAAAGCCAGCCGCAGAGCGCCCTCGAAGGGCCAAATGTGCAGGTCAGACAGGGTGGGCCCCGAGGGGATCGAACCCTCAACCCGCGGATTAAAAGTCCGCTGCTCTGCCGATTGAGCTAGAGGCCCGGTGGGTGCAGAAGACCCTCCAGACAACGCACGAGACAACGCACGAGTGAT
>JAODNJ010000229.1 GCA_025465155.1 Frankiales bacterium | reverse complement strand
GCGGCGAGGGCGGTCGCCGCGGCCCGCACGTCGTCGTCCTCGGCATCGGCCCGGCCGCGGTAGCCGTCCTCCGCATCAACACGGAGGTCCTCGACCGGCTCGCGGGACAGCTTGGCCCGCAGCCGGGGAAGGAGCTCCTCGAGGGTGGCCGGCGACAGGCCGAGATCGGGGGCCCCGTGCTCGTCGAGGGCGGCGAGGGCCGCCCGGCCCCACGCCTCGGCCAGGCCGGGGACGACGGCATCGGCCGGGACGTAACAGGTGTGCACGGGCTGGCGGTCCGGCCGCTCCCCCGGGTAGGCGGCCAGGCGGGCGGCGTCGACGGGTCCGAGGCGGCGGTCCAGCTCGGCGTAGATCTCCTCGGCCAGCCCGTCGCTCATCGGTTCCCTCCCCGCGAGATCTGCACAGTCGCCGACATCGGCGCCCTGAACGGCACCAGGGTGCAGATCTCGTCCGACGGCATCGACCGTGGTCAGCGGATGACATCCTCTCACCGTGGCCGCGCTGGACGAGTTCAACGCCGGGCCGGAGGACCGCGCGGCCGAGATGCTCGGCGCCTGCAACGCCGCCCCCCGGTTCGCGGCCGCGGTGCTCGCCGGGCGCCCGTACGCCGACGCCGACACCCTGGTCGCCAGCGCCGAGCGGATCGCCCGCTCCCTGCCGTGGGACGAGGTGGCCGCGGCGCTCGCCGCGCATCCCCGGATCGGCGACCGGGCGGAGGGGACGTCGGCCGAGGCGACGGCGTCGCGGCAGGAGCAGAGCTCGATGGGCGACGCCGGCACCGACGTCCGGACCGCGCTTGCCGACGGCAACCGCGCCTACGAGGCTCGGTTCGGCCACGTCTTCCTGATTCGTGCCGCGGGCCGGTCACCGGAGGAGATGCTGGCCGAGCTGCGCCGCCGGCTGGGCAACGACGAGACGAGGGAGCGGGCCGAGGTGACCGAGCAGCTCGCGCAGATCACGGGGCTCCGGGTGAGGGGACTGCTGCAGTGAGCGTGTCCACGCACGTCCTCGACTCGGTGACCGGCCGCCCCGCGGAGGGCGTCGGCGTCCGGCTGCTGGTGGGCGCCGAACTGGTCGGCGAGGAGGTCACCGACGCCGACGGGCGCTGCCGGCTCACCGAGGAGCCGACGGCGGCGGGCCCCCACCGCCTCGTGTTCGCCACCGGTCCGTGGTTCGCGCGACAGGGGCGGGAGGCGTTCTATCCCGAGGTCGTGCTGACCTTCGCCGTCCTCGAGCCGGCCGAGCACCACCACGTACCGCTGCTGCTCGCGCCCTTCGCCTACTCGACGTACCGCGGGAGCTGATCGCCCCCTCCTGTCGCAACACCTCCGCACGGCTGACGAGGAAGGTGCCCCCATGGCGATCCGGCTCGGGCCCAACCAGTACGGCAAGGCAGAGGTCAGGGTGGTGGCCGTCGACCGGAGCAGCCCCCGGCACACCCTGGCGGACCTGAATGTGAGCACCACCCTGCGCGGCGACTTCGGCGCGGCCCACATCGAGGGCGACAACGCCCATGTGCTGACGACGGACACGCAGAAGAACACCGTCTTCGCGTTCGCCCGCGACGGCGTCGGCGAGCCCGAGGAGTTCGGCCTCCGGCTGGCCCGCCACTTCGCGGGCAGCCATCCGTGGATCACCGGGGCGCGGGTGGCGGTGGAGTCCTACGGCTGGGAACGCATCGCCGTCGGCGGGCAGCCGCACGACCACTCCTTCCGCAGGTCGGGCGGCGAGGTCCGGACGGCCGTGGTCACCGTCGACGGCGGCCGCGAGCACGTGCTGGCCGGGCTGGCCGGCCTCGTCGTCCTCAAGACCACCGGCTCGGAGTTCTGGGGCTTTCCCCGGGACCGGTACACGACGCTGGCCGAGACCCGGGACCGGATCCTGGCCACCGCGGTCACCGCGCGGTGGCGCTACACCGGCACCGGTATCGACCCGGGCTTCGGCGAGTGCTTCGCCGGGGTCCGCGGCACGCTGCTGGAGACGTTCGCCGACACCCGTTCCCTGGCCCTGCAGCAGACCCTCTACGCGATGGGCCGGGCGGTCCTGGAGCGATTCGCCGAGGTCGCCGAGGTACGGCTGTCCCTGCCGAACCGGCACCACTTCCTGCAGGACCTGTCGGCCTACGGCCTGGACAATCCCGGCGTCGTCTACCACGCGGACGACCGGCCCTACGGGCTCATCGAGGCCACCGTTGTCCGCGACGACGCCCCACCGGCCGAGATCGCGTGGCTCGGCACGCCCGGTTTCTGCTGACGATCCCGCCGGGACCCCCTGCACCGGCGACGGCCGCGGCTGCGACCATCGCGCGGCATGAGCGGCGAGCGCGAGATCCTCACCTATGACCTCTTCGGCACCGCCAGCCGGGAGCTCGCCGAGCAGGTCGCGGCAGACCGCTTCGTGCCCGACGTCATCCTGTCCATCGCCCGCGGAGGGCTGTTCCTCGGTGGGGCGCTCGGCTACGCCCTGGAGGTCAAGAACCTGTTCGTGATGAACGTGGAGTTCTACACCGGGGTGAACGAGCGGCTCGAGCTGCCCGTCGTCCTCCCCCCGACCCTGGACCGGGTGGACCTCACCGGGGCCAACGTGCTCGTGGCCGACGACGTCGCCGACACCGGCAAGACCCTGGAGCTCGTCCGCGACTTCTGCGCCGGCTATGTCTCCAGCGTCCGGACGGCGGTCATCTACGAGAAGCCGCGCTCGCTCG
>JAODNJ010000216.1 GCA_025465155.1 Frankiales bacterium | reverse complement strand
CAACCTGGAGGACGCTAGCGAGTGCCTGGAGCGCCACAGCCAGCGGCGGCAGGACGACCGAACCCAACTCGCCACCAGCGGAGACGAGTGAACCCAGGCCGGTCAGCAGAGCATCGAGGATGCCGCCAAGGCTGGACAGAACCGTCCCCATGGCAGGGGCGTGCTGACTGATCAGGGTGAACATGTTGCCCAGGCCGGTGCCGACGGAGGCCAACAGGTTGTCGAGGCCCTGGAACACCGGCGTTCCGGTTCTGACCGCAGCCGCAAGGCCGGGCAGGGCGTTCTGGACCAACGCGAGGACACCGTGGGTAACGCCGTCAACCGCAGGTCCGAGGTTGCTGAACACCTCGCCAACGGCGCCAGACATTGACATCGCCGACGCCTTCACGTCGTCGAGTGCCTTCACCAGGAACGGAACGGCAACCTGTGCGACCTTGGTGTACTCGGCGGTGACCGCGTGGGCCATGCCCGACGCTGCGTTGGCGACGTTCTGCTGGTTGTGCAGGATCAGTGCGGCCAGCCCGCCGAACACCACGCCAGCAGCACCGATCAACAGCGGGCCACCGGCGAGCAGGCCGCCCGCGATGGCCGCCATGATCAGTGGCGAGCCACCCCTGGCGCTACTGGCAGCAGACCCAGCCAGGTTGCTGCCGAGCTTCTTACCGGCATCGTCGCCAGCGAGAGCCGCCTTGGCTTTGGTCTCCGCCAGGAACTTGTCGACCTCGAGGTTGGCCTTCGTGGTGTCCACGCCTAGGTTGACGTCACCCAGGACGGCCAGCCTCTCGCGGATTCCGTCCGCCATCTGATCGCCCATGTCGCGGCCGATTCCACGGGCACGCGGAGTGAGCTTCGCGCCGAGGATCTCGTTAAACCGCTCCGCGTTCGGGAAGACGGAGACCTCGACCTCGCCCACGTTGTAAGCCATTAGTTGGCTCCTTCCTCAATACCGGCGACCAACTGCTGCACGACCTGGGCCGGCGAAATCCCCTCAAGCTCCGATAGCCGTCGTAACGCCACCATGAGGCCAGCGAGTAGCTCCACTGCGATGACGCCGGTAACGCCCTGTAGGGCGCCGATGGCGGTGCCCACCGCCCGGCTCAGTGCCGGACACGGCGGCACAGGGCATTCGTGCTGATTCATGGGCGGGATCTCCACGGCGGCGATGACCTCGCCGTAAACCAACTTGAATGCGTCGGATAACGAGCCCGGTTCGTCGGCAATCAGCATCGTTACCGCGATCGAGGCCGCCTCCCCCGAACGGGACACCGCCGCAGCTAGGTCGTTCACTTCGTCGCCCCTGGCTCCGTCGGGACCGTCCGGGCGTTCACCGCGGCGCACCTCGGCGCGGCACGAGGTGCCCAATCGTCACCGACACGGATGACGTGCGTGCCGCCGATCAGCAGACCGCGGCACGTGGGGCACTTGTCGGTCATGGGGTGCTCGCCAATGCCTCAGGAGCAGGCCGGATTCCGCGCCGGACCGCGTTGTGGTCGAGATGACAGTCAGGCCTCGAGCACTTGATCTGCCGGCTCGTCATCGGCACGACGTCACCGCAGTACCGGCACGCCCGCGGCTGCCTGGCCAGCGGTCTCGGGGCAGCGACGTGACCAGCCCAGCGAGCAGCGGCAGCGGCCCGAGCAGACTCGCTGCGTTCCTGCGGTGTTACGCGGGCCCACCTGGCAAGGGCAGCTCGTCGGGCGCGCTCCTGGCGCTGCTCAGAGGCTCGTGTGGCCATTGAGCGCACGCACGGGGCAGTCACCACAATCCCGCCGACACTGCACGTAAATCCTGGCGTGCTATACGTCCCGGTGTCCGGGTGGTGGGGGGTGGGGGGTGGACCCCCACCCCGGTCATCGCATGCCAGGACGCTCACGCCATCCGCCCCGCGGCAGATCGAGCGGGACGGTCGCTGGCCAGTGCGAAGCGCACTTCACCCGCACTGCGAGCCGCCTCAAGGCTGGCCCTGATCTGCGCCAGCCTGGTCTCGGTCTCGACAAGCTCAGCCTCTGCACCGCCGACCACGCGCCGTCGGTCCGCCTGTAGTTGCTGGATGCGCTGGTCGATGTCGATGACCTGCTCGGCGATCCACTCACGACGAGTGGCCACGTGCTCGACAAGGACGGCGGCACGCTGGTCGTCGGTCTCCAGGCAGGCGTCGCCGCAGTAGACCTGCCGACCCTCCAGCGGGCGGAAGCACCGCCGGCACTGACGGATCACAGACGGCGCCTGAACCTCAGGCTCAGCAACCTCGACCGTCCGCCGGGGGCTCATTCCTGCACCTGCGCGGCGAGGCTCTGGATCCGCCAGTCGTCCATCCCGGCGAGCTGCGGCGGCAGTGGGATCACGAACCGCAAGTCGTCGTGCACGCGCTTTTGTGACGAAACCGTGTTGAGAGAGGTCAGCTCGTCAAGCGCCTGAGCCGCTGCAGGACGCTTCGAGAGGAACGAGTCCAAGACTGAGGACCAGCCACCCAGCGGATTCGCGTACGCGGCGGCTGCGATCTGGCGGGCTAGAACCTCATCGCCGATCATCTCGGCACGGTCGAGCAGCTGTTCCGCCGAATACCAGTCGGTCACGTCGATCTGCGCCACGCGCTCCGATGCATCACGGGCGCTCATCGCCAGCGACGCCGGGTCGCCGGCCAGCCCCACAGTGCCAAATACCTGCTGCTGGAGCTGTGCCTTCCGCGCCGCGATGTTGCCGCTGGTCTGCGATTCGAGTGCGGCCATGTCGTCCTTGGCCTTGACCCAAGCCAGGGCGATCTTGCTCGTGATCGCTTCCTGCGTCATATCGCCGTTGGACGAGTAGAGATAGACCGCGGTGTTGAACAGTTGCCTGATGTGCTCAGCAGCCTTGTCGACCGAGTCATCTTCCTGCAGTGGTGTCATCGTTCGTCTCTCGTTTCGCCAGGTATTCGTCTACGGCTTCTCGGGGCCACGAGAGCCGGTTACCGATTCGACGGCCGCCGCGGAGTCGTCCGCGTCGGGCCAGATCACGGACGTTTGCTGGACCGCATCCGAGGATGCTTGCGACGGCCGCCGAATCGAGCCACCCAGCTACGGGGCGATCTGATTCTCTCGCAATTCGAGGAGTCGTAAGCGGACTACTTACGGCGCCGTAAGTGGAGAACTCGATAGCCGCTTCGTGAAGTGCCGCGAGGACCTCGTCGAGTTCTCGATCGCGCCCGCGCCATTCGACGCGAGTCGCGCCCAACGCCGCATCGAGGAACCGGGCGATCCGAGCCGGCACGATCACCGCTCGAGGAGCGCCACCGACGAGGTAGCGAGCGGCATCAGGAGCGCCGTTCATGCGGCACCGCCACTCGATCCGCCCCGGGGGATAAAAGTGGGGAGAGAAGCGGTGCAATACGTTGCGGTCTCCACGACGGGGTACCGGGGAGCCCCCTCCCCACCCCCTCCCAGCGCCCTCACGACGCAACCTCGCCGACCACAGTGATCAGCCGCAGGGCCACGAGGTGCGCGCACTGATCACTGCGAGCAGGGCAGTTGCAGGACCAACCGAGATCGGGCTGCCACTCGGCCCGGTAGACCAGCGCGTTGTCGCCGCGAACCATCGCGATGACGCCGTGCTGCCGGTTGAACTGCCGGATCGTCAGCCGGCCCTCGACGAGGTATCGACGCCCCTTGTCGTGGGCGCTCTCGCGGGTCATGCCCGGTCACCTTGTGCAGTCGGAAGACGGGCTCTGAGAGGAGTTGGCAGCCAACTCCTGTTGGTGCCCGCCTGTGACGTGACGTCGTGCTCGCGTTCCTCGCGAGTGCCGTCCGGTGCGGGTTCTTGTTCGCGGTTGTTCTTAGTAGCGCGCACACGTATGGGTGCCTGCTCAGGACAACCTTCGCCCTCGTTGCCCCCACCTGAAGGGTGTCGCTGAAGGGTGCTCTCTGCCCGATACCTACTCAGTCGGAAGGTTGCCCTCTCAGGACACCCTTCGATGAGCTGTGCGGCGTACCTCGAAGTCTGTCCGTTGTGGCCCCCGCCGACCTTGACGAGCAGCCCCGCCTTCGTGGCCTGCCCGATCAGGACGGTCACTCGATGAGCGCTGATGCCCAGTTCGTCCGCGAGCTGGTCGCGAGGAACCTTCACGTAGCCGCGGTCGTCCATGTGCATCACGGCCATGAGGGACAGCAGCTCCCGGCACGGACCGGTTACGAGCTTTGTGCGGATGATCTCGGCGTACCAGCGGTCGCGGAGCGTGCGCCGGCTCATCGGTCCACCGCCACGAGCTGTACATGCCTGCGGTCCCGGTGTTCGAGGATCGCCAGAACATCGTCTAAACGATCGATCGGGCAGGTGAGGCACTTCTGCCGCCAGCACCACATGCGCGGCGACTGCACCTCGTCCAGCACGGCGGCGAGACCTTGCCCCCGGAGCCACGCGGACCGCTTGCCGACCTCGATGGTCACGGTGCGACTCACCGGCCACCTCGCCCGCCGGTGTCGGTAGTACCGACCCCCTTCTCGTCCCGGTCCCAGGGAACCGGGCCGCCGGTGTAGTCACCTGGGCGCGGACGTCGCGCTTCCTCGATCTCGCGGGCACGACGGCTCTGCGTGAAGTCGAAGACGTCGGCCCGGAAGTTGCGGGTCCGCCAGGCCTCGGCCGCAGCGACGCAGGCGGCCACCTTCCGCCGATCGTCGTCGGCGAGCTGCACCCATTCTTGAGAGCCGTAGGGCGGGAATGATCCGCCCGCGTTCTCCATGAGCTGCTGGGCCCAGGACAGCGGCAGGTGAACGACGCTCATCGGACATCACCCAGCTCGTCCTCGATCTTGAGGAGCGCTTCCGACAGCTGCTCGACCGTCGCCAGGTGTCGACCTCGGAGCGAGTCCCGACTACCGAGGAAGCGGTCGTCGGCGTGCAGCCGCGTGAGCCGGTTGAGCACCTTCTCGAGGTCGTAGACGGCATCGAAGTACGCATCCGACAACGGCCGCCGTCGAGGCTTCGGCGGCGTCGGTGGCGGGACGCTGTAGGTCTTCCCGTCGGTGCCGGTGACCGTCCGCGAGGTGAACTTCTCAACCACCTTCTCGCGGGAGAGATCGCCCTCCGCCCTCGCCGAACTCAGGGCGTTCTCGAGCCCGTCCTCGGTGGCGTCGGCCATCACCAAGATCGTGTCTAGATCTTGGTCAGGCAGGGCAGCGTCGGCAGGTGTAACACCGTGTGACACCTGCTCCAGGTCCCGCGCCACCGTCATGTGCGAGACGCCCACGACCGGCGCGATGGCCCGCGTCGACATGCCCGTCCCGGCGAGCATCTCGACGACCGGCTGCCGATCGGCCACGGTCAGCCGGGCGAGCTGCCCGCCGAACTCCTCGGCGACGTAGGACGTCCAGCTCTTGTAGTTCAGGATCTCGTGGACCTTGTCGGTCTTCGCCTGGTCGATCAGCAGGATGACCTGCTCGACGTTGCCGGCGAGGGCATCGAGTTGAAGCCGGATGCGCATCGTCAGACGACGAGCTGACGCCTGATCCATGACCACGTTCGCCGTCGTGGTCATCGAGACGCACCGCCCCGGTAAAGCCGCTGAACGCCCCTGTGGCGACTCGGCCGCTCGCTGAGGACATATCCGACGGGGCGAATCACTCCGGCCCGTACAGCCGCGTGGAACCGGGCGCCCCAGCGACACGGATGGTCTGGATCGGGAATCAGCGCCGCGACATGATCGGCGGAGAACGGGTAGTCGAGGGCGGCCAGATAGTCGATGGCGCGGTCCGCGCACGACTTCCACCAGGCGTCGGTATTCGCGTCGGTCTTGGCGATGTTGTAGTCCCGCAGGGCGGCACTCAGAGCGGCCAGCGTTACCGGTGCCGAATCCACCGACCGGCCGTTAGAATGGCTGCCAGAAGCGGACTGCTTGGCGGCGGCGAACTTCTCGGGCCCGGTCCCCTTGGCGAGGGGGGCCGGGCCGCTCTCGTTGCTCACGCGGCCGCACCCCCGTTGGGGGTCGAACCGTTGAGGAGCAGCGCGAGGCGCGTGCGCTGTTCGTCCGTGAGGGGTGGAGCGGCAGCCAGAACGCGCTGAACGTATGAGCTGATCCGCTCGGTGGCGAGATCACGTCGAGCGTCTTCGGCGTCAGGGCGATGCCATCGGGCAGCGGCGCCGGCGCGTGCGGTCGACTGGCGGAGGGCGGGACTGTTTGCAGGCAAGGCGGAACCTCGGGGGTTCCGGGTCGCCCAATCTCATCCCGTTCGGCATTCCATGCCGGGCATTCACGTGCTGCTATCGACGATAGCAGTTTTAGAAGCGTCGAACAAACGGGTTGCCGGGACGGCCTTGACGAACGTCCGACAGTAGTTCCGGCCCAGGCCGCATCCCTGAGTAGTGGTCGCAGTTCAAGTCAAGGCCGAGAGTCGGCAGATCCGCTTGGGCGAACTCCTCCAATGGGCCAACCCGCGGCTTCCATCTGCGATCGCCGTCGACCGTGCGCGTCACCCGGGCGGCCTCTACCGATGTAGCCGCGTTGCGCTCCGGGGAGTTTCGATAGCGCGGCAGCGCAACAAATAGGCCCTCGGGGGATCGAAACACCGTGAGCAGCGAGCAACTGCGCGCCTTGCAGAAGTACTCGACGACCGCGACCTTCTTGCGCTGAGACCGGGTGAGGCTGCCCCAAGCCAACACAAGAGCCTCGCGGCGCTGTTCTCGATCGAGCCACGGGTCCGTCACGGCTGCCTCCACTCGATCTGCACCTGCTCAGGAGTGAATCGCTGCCCCTTGCCGACGGGCAGGATCGTCACCGTCATCAGAAGGTCCACAACCTGCTTCCGACTCCGCAGCGGCATGGCCTCCCACGCCGCGCCGACGTCGTCCGCAGCGGCGAGCGCGGTCACCGGCGACTCCCCCAGCGCCCGGCTGATCTGATCCTCGAGGCCGTTGATTCGCTGCGTGAGGGCCTGGGACCGCTCGCGCACCGCGGAAGCGGAGAGCAGTCCATCCGCGAGCAGGCCAGCCAGGTCGTCGCGTCGTCCCCGCAACTCTGCGCACTCCGCCCGCAAGGCCGGGACGTCCTCGTCCTCTGCGAACAGATCCGCGGCATCCGGTCGCGAGAGTCGGGCGATCACCACGCCCTCGACGACCTCATCAACGAGGTCCGCTCGTCGGGTCAGGTAGCAGGAGAGGCACCGATAGATCCGATACCGACGACCCTTCACGGCCGCAGACGTCGCGAACATGACAGCGCCGCAGCGCCCACACCTCGCCAGGCCCGACAGCAGGTACTTGACCTCCGTCCCTTGCTGGAGTCGACGCTTCACGTCCCGGAGCTTCTCGCTCAGACGCTCCTGGACATCGCCGGGGAGGATGACCGGCCACTTGCCCTCAGTGACATCCGCCCCTCGGTGACTGACCCTGCCGGCGTAGCGCGGATTCAGCAGGGCTCGACGCAGCGACGTCACGTTCCAGGGCTTCCCCGCCGTCGTAGTCAGTCCAGTGCTGTCGAGCATTCGGACACCAGCGGCGAGCGTGCCTCCAGCCAAGATCGTCTCGGCAGCCTGCTCGAGCGCCTTTGCTTCGGGCTCCACGACGACGATCTCTCCGTCCTGGCGGTCGTAGCCGAACGGTCTCCGAGTCCAGCCCATCCGGCCGTCAGCGGCTCGTTGCTCGTTCGCCCGGCGCTGACGCACGCCCTTTCGCTCGACCTCACCTCGGGCGACCGACGCCAAGATGCGGGCAAGCATTCGGCCGGTATCCGTGCCGAGGTCGATGTCTCCCGTGACCGTGGCGAGACGCACGCCAGTCGTCTCGCAGATCGTGATGACCTCTTCGAGGTCGACGAGGCGCCGCGTCAGTCGGTCAACGTGCCAGACGATGACGGCGTCTACCGAGCGACTCCGCATGAGGCTCAGGAGCTTCTGATAGCCCGGCCGGGGCTTTCCGGTGCTGGCCGACATGTCGTTGTCTGTGATCGTCTCGACGACAACCCAGCCCCGACGGTCGGCTATGGCTTGACAGTCGGCAACCTGGCGATCGACGGCCGCGCCCTCGCCGGTTCGGTCAAGCGACTGCCGGGCGTAGATCGCTGATCTCAGGGACACGCCAGTAAAGGTAGCGGTTGACAACGGTGACCACAAGCGTCAGGGTCACCCCGTACTCGGAGCGACACCGTCAGAGGTACCGGGTACACACAGAAACGGCCCCGCCTCGGTGTGTGAGACCGGGACAGGGCCTTGACCCCTCACCGTCCTAGAAAGGCGAGAGACCCATGAGCAACGCTACGCACGAGACCTGTCAGGTCCAGTCCTCCGATGCGCTGAAAGTCATCACCCTCGACGACATGCCGATCCACGGCCGCCGCTGGGTGTACTTCGAGGACCTCCGCCTGCTGGCCATCAGCCGCCGCATGGATGGCGCCGAGCTGCTCACCGCACTGGCCGAGGCGGGTGCGCGATGAGCAGCCTCGACCGGACCGACCGGAACTTTCCGCTGTACTGGATGACCGGCCCCTGCGCGATCCCGCGGAAGCTCGGTGACGTCCTGATCTTCGCCCTCAGGAAGTCATTGATCACGAACGATGATCTGTTCGACCGCACCGACGACTGGATGGCCGACGCTGCGAGGCTGAGCCAGCTCTTTGAGGAGCGAGGCGCATGGACTGCCATCCGGGAGGAGTTGGCCTCCCACGCCTTCGCCTCACAATGCCCCTTCTGGTGCAACGGCGATCACCCGCAGATGGGTAACGGAGGGGTCCACTGCGACCCGATCTTCCACAAGCTGCCGGTCTCCGGCTTCCACAAGGACGGCCGCGACATTCAGACCGTCATCTACGCCTGGCAGGACGAGGACGGTCTCGGCGAACTGGACATCATTGAGACCGGTCTACTGCCGGACGAGGAACTGACTGGCGAGGAGTTGGTGCACCTGGCCGAGGGACACCTCGCGGCGACTCAGCTCCTGGAGAAGATCAAGCGGATGAGCCGTGCCCGATGATCGCCGACTCGATCTTCGTGATGACGGCGACCGAGCCGTGCCCGTCCTGGTGTCAGGAACCAGCCGGCCATGCCTACGTCGAGAACCTCGGCGAGGTCCAGCGGTGGCACCGGGCGTGGATCGGCAAGGTCGAGCTGACTCAGCTCGACTGCCTAGATGTCGATGACGACGGCGTGCAGTTGGTGACGGACGGCGTTCGCATCTGCGTTCGCGACGACGTCGGCGGCCAGGTCGACCTGACGCCGGAGCAACTCGGGGCACTGCTGCCCGATCTCGATCGGATCGTGACGTCGCTCGGCGGCTGAACTACAAGAACACTGAGCCCCGCCGGTCACGACGACGGCGGGGCTCAGTGGCTGCCAGGGAGGGCAGCCCGGGTTTTGGACACCGGAGCACGAGAGCTACTGTCGCGACGCCTCACGCTTAGTGATGTGAGTGGCGCCGATAGTAACCGCGACGATCGACGGGACAATGATGAGCGCGCTCAGCCCGTGGACCGTAATTAGCCAGTAGGACACCGCGCCGAAGACCAAGCCAATGAGCAGAAGCGCCAGGCTAGCTACGTCCAGGCGACGATGACTGTGCGTCGTCATCGTCATGCGCGGCCCTCCTGAAGCTTTCGACCCGCAGAACGGTCCAAGTGCGCCGGGCGCGACCGTTCTTCACGACTGTATCCTGACGCACCCTCAGTCTGAAGATGTCGGTCTGGCGGATGGCGAGGCCCCTGGCGACACGTCCCAGGAAGTCCTGGTCCTCGACGGTGGCCGCACGGGTCGCGCCCTTGGTCTTGACCCTCCACCTCTTGGGGTTGTCGAAGTCGATGGCCGACATCTGCGCCTCGATCTCGAAGATGTCCTGCTCCTCGGTGATCTCCTCGTCGTCCGGCCGAACAGCGTCGTAGTCGGGCTTCGTGAGCGTGAAGCTCTTGACCTGCTCGGCCGGGCCGGCCTCGGCTTCCGGAGGACTTTGAACCTCAAGCGAGGACACTCGGTCGTCACTCAGGGGAGCCATGATCTGCCTCAGCTGCTTCTTGCGTCGCCGCTCCCGTTTCTGCAGCTCGTCCCACGCCGCCCGGGGGATCTCCTGCACCGTGTTGTCCTGCCAGCTGACCTTGACGTTGCCGTTGTCCAGGTAGCTGAAGTCCTTGACGTCGGCTCGAGCCGAGCGCGTGGCCCACCACAGGATGGCGCCCACCGTGGGGATACCTGTGGAACTGCCTCCCGCCGAGATCGCGCCCCAGTGGTCGTGAACGATCCGCACGACCTCGATCAAGAACGAGCCGTCCTGCGCGGGCCGGACCAGCAACTCAGAACCGGCCGGTCCATCGCCGAAGGCGCCGGCCTTCGCGAAGTCGCTCGTCAGCCCGACGAGGCCCTCCAGCACCTGAGCGACGTGGGCGGCGCGGAGTTCGTGCAGAACAGTGCCGTCATCCTCCTCGCCGACGAACCGAAGGGTCAGAGACTCCACATTGCCAGTTGGCCCCGTTTCCACAGCGCAGAACCTAGATCAAAGCCTCGCACGGCACCGAAGGGCCCGCTGGCTATGAGAGGGCCTTATCCCCGCACTGCCGAATCCGTTCGAGCGACACCATCGTCACGTACTTGCCCGGCCCCCACTCGTGCCGCTCGACCCACGTCACATCAGCCATCCAGCCCCGGCCGTCGTCGCAGAGCCGCCAGGCGGACTGAGTAGCCGGCCACCATGAGCCGCTGTGCTCGACCTGAACTTCACGAGGTGGGTCATAGCGACGTTCGTCGAGGAGGCGGATCGAGGTGCTCACACCGACGGTCTATCCCGTCGAACGGGCGTTCGATCCCAACTCCCCCGACCGGGTGACGAGTCGTGACGAACTCGTAGCGCCCCGGCCACGGTCGGCCACCCTGGCTCCGTGACCTTCACCGCGACGACGGCACTGCCGTACCCGCACCTCGACCGGGCCACGGCGGGGCTTCGGGGTGAGCTGCGTTATCGGATGCTCGATGCGGGAGTCAAGCTCCCGGCTTGGGACAGCCTGGAGGTCACCGGGTGACGAGAACGACGAAAGCCCCCATTCCGGCGAACCGGGACGGGGGCCTTCAGCGATTGGCTGGTCAGCCGAGGTTCACATCCACGCCGCCCGACAGCATTGAGTCGTGAAGCTCAAGCTTGGTCAGCTTGGTCCCGGCCGGGACGTCGAAGACGATCTGTCCCGTGACCGAGGAACCAGGGTTGAGCTGGTTGAAGAGCGCCCCGCCCTGGTTGGGGAGGTAGAACTCGGACTTTGTATCCGTCGAGTACTTGCGCTTCTGAGCGTCGTACCCGACCTGGGACGTGGCGTCCAGAGTCTGGGCCTGGTCGCCAATGTTCTTCACGGTCAGTGACGCGATGCAGAAGACGCCATTGGCCTTCGTGCTGACCGGGTCGTTGCCGATGGTGTTCTTTGAGCAGTCAACGCCTGTCACGGTAAACTCGAACTTGCCGTCCCGCGCAGGCTGGTTCAGGCCAACAGTCTTGGCACCGGACGACGAACCGCCCCCCGAAGATGACGATGACGACGACGAGCCGCCTCCGCCACCGCTATTCGATGCAACGACGATAATCACGATGAGCGCGATCACGGCGAGAAGGATGAACCGCTTCTTCTTGTAGAACGGCCGACTGGCCTTCTGGTACGCCTTGTCAGCCTTTGCCTGCGCCTTCGCGCTCTTAGGGTCAGTGAACTGAGGCGTCGTGGGCTGAGACATGGGTGATCCCCCGTGAAAATGACGAGCGGCTCGGCGAGCCGGTCGGCTGGCACGGTGACCTTAGAACAGCGATCTCACAGGTTCCGGGAAGCTCCGCACCCGATTAGCCCTCACGAACCGACAGACGCCACTGGAGCCCCAACCGCCACAGGGCCGCTGCAGTCATGCGCACTAAGTTGGCGCAATAGCTCTACTTCTCGATTGCTCGCACCCGCTCCGGCGGCACCATCGTCAGGTACTTGCCCGGACCCCACTCGTGCTGCTCGGTCCACGACACGTCGGCCATCCAGCCGCGGCCGTCGTCGCAGCAGCGCCAGGCGATCTGGCTCGCCGGCCACCAGGACCCGTTGTGCTCGACCTCGACGGCACGGGGCGGATCGAAGCCGCGCTCCTCCAGGAGCCGGACGGATGCAGTCACACCACTGGTCTATCCCGTCGAACACCCGTTCGATCGCGACTCCTCCAGTCGAGTGACGTGTCGTGACCAGATTGCTACCGGAGACTCGACGGTCGGTCACTCTGGCGGATTGACTGCACCGACCTGCTGCTGGAGTAGAGGGGAACACCGTGACCCATCCGACCGATCAGGCCCCCTGGCACGAGGAGGTGGCCCGCGAGTTGCACACCAACGGCGTGCACACCAAGTGCCCGCCCGACTGCCAAGCCCGCTGGGACGCCTCCGGCACCGACGCTGCCCCCGTAGCTCCGGCACCGGTCGCCCCGTCTCGCCGCAAGCCCCTGCTCATCGCCGCTGGCGTACTGGTCGCAGGGCTGGCCACTGCGGCGACCCTGCTTCTGACCAGCGGTCCAACTATGCACCCGCTGACCATCGACGTCGCCCTGCTCGACGCCGACAGCGGATGCTCCGGTGGCGCCGGTGGCTACAGCGACATCGGGCCCGGTCAGCCGGTCACCGTCAAGGACGAGAACGGCAAGATCCTCGCCTCCACGGTGCTGCCCGACACCGGTGGGGGCTCCTTCGGCTGCGTCTGGACGATGCACGTCGTGGTCCCCGACAACGCCCAGCAGTACGGCGTGGAGATGGGCCGTCGCGGCACGGTGACCTTCTCCCACGACAAGCTGGTGGCCGACCACTGGAAGGCCGAGCTGTCGATCGGTGGTAACTAATGAGGCCCCGACGTGCGTGTCACAGAGATGAGCATGTGAGCAAGGCCACCTAGCCCGACGATCTTGGTCCCGATAGTTTCACCGGCAAGCGCGCCCCCGGTCTGAGCACAGGCCGGGGGCGCTGCAATGTCATGCCGCTTTTGGCAGTGCGAACTTTCGACGCTCGTCCGGCAACAGCCCACCCCAGACGCCCTCACGCTCGTCCGCGGCCAGGGCATAGGCCAGGCAGGCATCCCGCGCCGGACAGCCCTCACAGGCCATCACAGCGGCATTCGTCGTCGGGCTGTTGAGGTACTTCCGGTCCGGCCACCATGCCGCGGGATCGGCGCGGCACGGGACGTCCGAGTCGTCGAGTTCGTCCAGGAGAGCGGACAGCGTCAGCCACTCCGTAACGGCCCCGGTCGGCATCAGCCATGACGAAAGTTCCGACCAATGGCCCATGAGCAGGAGCCTATTACGTCACATGAGTAATGGCCCCCGGGTTAGGCCCGTAGGTTCGACCCATGGCCAGTGAGGATGCAGACCTGCGTGACCAAATCGCCGTCGCTCGAGACTTCGCGTTGAGCGAGGCTCGGCGGAAGTTCGCGGAGGCAGACGACGCACCGTCGGTTCCCGTCAAATTGGCAGATAGTCAAATGGCCAGCGGCTATCGCTCGATCGCCAGAGTGCTGAACGTCCTACTCGGCGAGACGCCAGAGTGGGGTGATCCGACGCCGCCGCGCCCGGTCGACTAGCCCCACGGGTGCTGCGCTCCGTGGGTCGTGGCGGCGGCGAATGCCTCACCGACCACGGCGTCGGCCTCGACGCGGGCGATGTCGGTGATCTCGCGGCTCCCGACGTAGACGCGAACGTTCGCCGTCACGTGAGCCGATCCGCCACTCGCCGTTCCGCTGCCGAGCAGACCCATGCGGTGCCCGGCCTCAGCCCAGATCCGCTGCGACCGCAGATCCTTGTTGATCGGGATGAATGCCTCGTCGTCCGTGACCCGGTCACCGATGACCCGAAGCGTGTTCGGCGGGACGATCTTGGCGACGCTCGAGGACATCGGCTCGAACCCGCCATCGGCGAAGGCGTGGATCATGTTGCCTCGGGCGTTCAGAGCGGCGAAGTTGCGCGACGCGGAGACCTGTCCGCCCGCCGTAATCGTCTTACTGACGATCGTGATCGTCTTGTCGTGCAGCCCGTTGATCTGTCGCTGCACTGAGGCGATCGCAGCGTCGGCCTGCGAGGTGTCAGCCTTGATCTCGGTCTTGATGTTCTTGGGGATGCCGAGGTAGCGGTTCGCGAGATCCTCGGCAGCCTTCTGGTTGAACCCCATCTGGCGGGCTGAGGCGATGAACTGCCTCCGTAGACCGTCGTTTGCGGCCCCAACCTCGGCACTGGTCTTTCCCTGCTGCGCC
>JAODNJ010000163.1 GCA_025465155.1 Frankiales bacterium | reverse complement strand
GTCGGGCGGCTACGCCGGCACCCGATCGGCCGCTGGGGCCTCCGGCGGCTCGCGCCGGGAGCGCGGCACGCGGACGACGCGCTCGCCACCCAGAGACCTGCGGCCGAGGATGTCCGGCCGGCGCCGCTTCCCGCGGACACGTCCTCCGACCTCGCGGTCACGTCCGACCGCGGCTCACGATGATCGGTGTCCGCGGGCGCAGGAGGGGACGGCGGGCGGCGGCACTGGCCGGCGCGCTGGGCCTGGCGCTCGTCGCCCTGCCCGCGGCCCCCTCCGCCGCCGCCTCAGCCACCTCGCCTGCGCCCGCCTCCGTGACCGCGGCACCGCCGGCCGCACAGTGCCCCAACCGGGCGCCGGCTCTGCCGGACCATGCACCGGTCCTCGCGCACTTCTACCAGTGGTTCACCACGAGCTCGTGGAACAGGGCGAAGATCGACTACCCCGCCATCGGCCGGTACTCCAGCGACGACACCAAGGTCATGACCAAGCAGGTGACCGAAGCACGTTCCGCGGGAATCAACGGCTTCATCGTCGGCTGGCGGAGCACGCCCAGCCTGGACTCGAGGCTCGCGGCGCTCCGGGGCGTCGCGGCGGCGAACGACTTCAAGCTCGCGATCACCTACCAGGCGCAGGACTTCGGCCGGAAGCCCCTCCCGGTCGCGCAGGTGCAGCACGACCTGCAGAAGCTGGCCGACACGTACGGTAACGATCCCGTCTTCCAGGTGCTGGGATCCCGGCCGGTGGTGGCCCTCTCGGGCACGTGGAACTACTCGGAGCAGGACATCCGGTCCATGACCGCGCCCGTCGCTTCCCGGCTGATGGTCCTGGCGACCGAGAAGAATCCCGCCGGCTACCAGCGGGTCGCCGCGGCCGTCGAGGGCGAGCTGTACTACTGGTCGTCGCCGGACCCTCAGCACACGCCCAATTACGTGAAGACGCTGCTCGCCATGGCCAATGCCACCCGGGCGAAGTGCGGGGTCTGGATCGCGCCGGTGGCGCCGGGCTTCGATGCCCGCCTCGTCGGCGGACACAGCATCGTGGACCGGCGCAACGGCGGGACGCTGCGCAGCTCGTGGCAAGCGGCGTTGAGCACCGTTCCCGACGCCATCGGCATCATCTCGTGGAACGAGTTCAGCGAGAACACCTTCATCGAACCGAGCGTCAAGACCGGCACGAGATACCTCGACGTCGTCCGTGACCTCATCGCGGCGCCGCCACCGCCGGCCAAGGAGACCGACTCCAGTTCGCCACAGGGCGTGGGCCCGACGAACACGGCGTTCATCGCCGCCTCGGTCACGGTGGGGACCATCCTCCTCGTGACGATCGTCGGGGTGAGCCGCCGGCGGCGGAAGGACCGGATCTGATGCCGGCGCGGCCGCCGGGTGTGCGGTCCTGCCCCGTCTGACCTGAGTCCGGCGGCATTCGGGTGACCCCGGTCAGGAGCTCGTGAGGATGACGAGTCGCTGGGTCGCTCGGGTCATCGCGACATAGCGGTCGACCGCTCCTTCGATGCCCCTGCCGAACGCCTCTGGGTCGACGAGGACGACCAGGTCGAACTCGAGCCCCTTCGCCAGCTCCGGGGTCAGCGACCGGACCCGGGACGTCCCCCGGAACGCGGGATCGCCGATGACGCAGGCGATCCCCTCCGCTTGCGCGGCGAGCCAGGTGTCGAGGATCGAGCCCAGATCCGACGCAGGTCCGTGGACGACGGGGACGCCGCCGCTGCGGATGGAGGTCGGCACGTTGGCGTCGGGGAGCGCGGCCCGGATGACCGGCTCGGCTTCGGCCATGACCTCTCCCGGCGTTCGGTAGTTGATGCTCAGGGAGGCCAGGTCGATCCGGTCGAGGCCGACCCGCTCGAGCCGGTCCTGCCACGACTCCGTGAAGCCGTGCCGGGCCTGGGCGCGGTCCCCGACGATGGTGAAGCTCCGGGACGGGCAGCGGAGCAGCAGCATCTGCCACTCCGCGTCGGTCAGCTCCTGCGCCTCGTCGACGACGATGTGCGCGAACGGCCCGGCGAGCAGGTCCGGGTCGGCGCTCGGCAGCGCGGCCTCGTCCACCAGCGCGTCCCGGAGATCCTGATGGCGCAGGGTCGTCATGAGCAGCAGCTCGGAGTCGTCGGTCGCGATCAGCTCGTCGATGACGTCGGCCATGCGCGCGCGCTCGGCGGCGAGCGCAGTCTCCTGCCGACGACGGCGCCGCGCGGTCTCCCGGTCGCCGAGCCGCTGCCGTGCCGCGTCCAGGAGAGGCAGGTCGGACACCGTCCAGGCGGAGGTATCCAGGCGCTGCAGCCGCCGGACGTCGTCGGGACCGAGCCAGGGGGCGCACGTCCGCAGGTAGGCGGGCACCGACCACAGGTCCCCGACGAGGTCGTCCGCGTCGAGCAGCGGCCACGCCCGGTCGAGCGCCGCTCGCAGGTCCCGGTTCCGCTCCAGCGATCTGCGCAGTTCGTCGGTCGGGACGTCGCCGTCGTCCTTGTCCGTCAGGATCGTGAGGAGCTGCTCCCAGACCCGCTCGCGCGCCTCGTTGTGCGGCGTGCCGGGGTCCGGCGCCTCGAACGCCTCGGCCCAGTCGTCGGCGGTCAGCCGGAGGTCGGACCAGGGCGTCTCCACCGTCGTCCTCGTGGCGGGCGGCTCCTCGTAGAACCGGACGGCCGTCTCGATCGCCGCCACCATGTCCGCCGACGACTTCAGGCGGGCCACCTCCGGGTCGGTCTCGACTGCCGCAGCGGCTCCCTGGGGGACGAGGTCGCGCAGGGTGCAGGTCTGCACGCCCTCCTCGCCGAGGCTGGGGAGGACGTCGGCGACGTAGGCCAGGTACGGCTGGTGCGGGCCGACGAACAGCACGCCGCCCCGGTGGTGGCCGAGGCGCGGGTCGGAGTACAGGAGGTACGCGGTGCGGTGCAGGGCGACGACGGTCTTGCCCGTACCGGGACCGCCGTCGACGACGAGAGCGCCCGAGGAGCCCGCGCGGATGATGGCGTCCTGGTCGGCCTGGATGGTGCCGAGGACGTCGCGCATCCGGGCCGACCGGTTGCTGCCGAGGCTCGCGATGAAGGCGGACTGGTCGTCGAGCGCGGCGGCGTGCCCGTCGAAGCCGTCCGGGGTGAACACCTCGTCCCAGTAGTCGCTGATCCGGCCGCGGGTCCAGCGGTACCTGCGGCGGCTCGCCAGACCCATCGGATTGGCATGGGTCGCCCCGAAGAACGGCTCGGCCGCTGGTGAGCGCCAGTCGAGCAGCAGCCGACGACCCGCGCTGTCGGTGAGGCCGAGTCGTCCGACGTACACCGGCTCGGCGTTGTCTGCGCTGACGATGTGCCCGAGGCACAGGTCCAGACCGAAGCGACGCAGGGTGCGCAGCCGAGCGGCCAGCCGGTGGATCTCCAGGTCCCGGTCCAGCGCCGCCTGGCCGGTACCGCCGGGCGCCCTGCGCTCGGCATCGAGGCGGTCGGACAGGTCGGCGATCGACTGCTCCAGGCTCTCCGCGATGGCCGCGAAGTGCCGCTCGTCGCCGGCGATCAGCGCCGGGTCGGCCTTGGGGACGAGGTGGTCGGGAAGGTCGAACGCGCTGGTGGTCGAGAAGGTCACGGCATCGGCTCCGATCTGAGGTCCGTGACCTTAGATCCACATTTCCGCGCTCATGAGCGCGGCTGAATTCTGCTATGAATGAGGGGGAGGAAGTGTCGTGCAACCCGTCGGCCCGCTCACGCCGGCCGTTGGTGGCTGGCAGGTCACCGAGCTGAACGGCGCCGGCGGCGCGCACACCGTCGGGCCACTGACGGTGCGCGCGTGGCAGGTCGACCACGCCGGCGACGCACCGGCGCTGGCCGTCCCCATCACCGGCCCCATGGAAGCCGAGAGGCCCTCCCCGCCCGGCGGTGGTGCACCGGGCGGGGAGGGCCTTCGTCAGCGGGCAGTCCCCGCCGAGGCGGAACTGTCAGCCGCAGGTGAGGATCAGCTTCGGTGCGCTGGTCGCCGAACCCTCCTTCGAGAAGTAGCCGGCACCGTCGCCACTGGTGCTGCTGCCGCGGATGGTGAAGGTGCCCCCGGTAGACGGCACCAGGGACGTGACAGTGATGTCGTACATCGTGTTCGCCGCCACGGCGCCTGCCAGGGTCACCGGCGAGCCGGCCTTGGCCGGCGCGCTGCCCCACACCACCGTCGCCTCGCTCCAGCCCGCGTTGGCGTCCGAGGACGACGTCGCGTAGAAGTCGCCACCCTTCGCCGACGGGTCGTTGGCGTCCGTCCCGACCGTGAGCTGCAGGTGGGCCGCCGTGATCGAGGCGCACGACGACGGCACCGTGAACTTCAGCAGCAGGTCGTTCACCGGCGCGGAGTTGTCGACCTTGAGCCTCAAGTTGTTGGGACTCGTGGAGGCGGGGTCGATGGTCCGGTCGTCGGTGGGAGTGAGCGTCACCGTCGACGCCCCACCCGAACCCGACGTGGTGGTGGTGTTCGCCGCTGCGCTCTGCGCCGACTCGTTGCCGGCCGCGTCGAGCGCCGTCACCGTGTAGCTGTAGGCCGTGCTCGGCGCCAGGCCCGTGTCGGTGTAGCCGTTCGTCGTCGAGCTGCCCACGTTGGTCCCGCCGCGGTAGACCCTGTAGCTCGTCACGCCGTCAGCGGCCTGGTTCGCCGCCCAGGACAACTGCACCGTGGTGCTGCCCGGCGTCGCGGTCAACCCCGTGGGCGCGGACGGTGGTGTGGTGTCACCGGCGGTGGTGGTGGTGACGCTCACCGAGCCGCTCTGCGCCGACTGGTTGCCGGCCGCGTCGACTGCGGACACCGTGTACGTGTGGGTCGAACCCGACGCCAGGCCCGTGTCGGTGTAGCTGTTGGTCGTCGGAGTCCCGACCGCGGTGGCCCCTCCGTCCCGGAACACGTTGTAGTGGTCCACGCCGACGTTGTCGGTGCTCGCCGTCCAGGACAGCGCCACCGAGGTGCTGCCGGCTGTCGCGGTGGGCGTACCGGGCGTGGTCGGGGCGGTCGTGTCCGTGGCGCCGCCCTTGGTGAGCGTGGCGCTGTCGACCGCTGAGCCGTCGGCGCCGACCGCGCTCAGTTGCAGCGACGTGGGGGACACCTGAACCTTCAGCGTCTCGTAGACCGCGGCGCGGGCGGCCTGCCAGGTCGGCATGGAGGCGGTGGTGAAGGAGTTCAGGCCGTTCCCCCCGCCGCCGGTGACCACGTAGGTGACGCCTCCGCTGGTGACCGGAGCGCCGTTGATGAGCGGCTTGGAACGCTGGTAGTTGTGCGTGTCACCGGACAGCACCAGGTCCACGTGCTGGGCCTCGAAGAGCGGCACGAGGTTGTTCTTGATCCCGACATTGCCCGAGGTGGCGTTCGTCGAGCTGTAGGGCGGAAGGTGCTCGATGACGATCCGCCAGGCCGCGTTCTGGTGCGCGGCCAGGTCCGAGCTGGCGAAGCTGTACTGCGCCGAACCGGACGTGTAGGGCTGGAACGGGTCGAGCACGAGGAAGTGGGCGTCGCCCCAGTCGTAGCTGTAGTAGCTGTTGGTCGTGCTGGGCGACGGGAACGCGTTCCAGAACTGCTTGTTGCCGTAGTACTCCTTGTTCCCGTTGGCCGGGAAGAAGCCCTGCGTCGACAGGACGGACCCGAACTGCTTGAAGATGCGGGCGTCGAGATCGGAGTACTGCGTTGCGAAGTCGGGGTCCGGGAAGCCGGACGACGGGTAGACGTTGTCCCCGACCGTCTGCAGGAAGTCACTGCCGTACGCCGCGATCCGGGTGGCGTTCTGGCCCTCCTGCGCGCTGGCCCCGCCGAAGTCACCGATCGCCGCGAACGTGAAGGGCTTCCCCGCCGGTGCCGCCGTCCGGAAGCTGCCCGTGGCCGACGCCCCCCCACTGGCCACTGTGTAGGCGTACTGCGTCCCCGCGGTCAGCCCGTTCACCGTCACCGTGTGGAAGGTCGCCGACGGGCCCGTCACGGTGGGACCGCCGGTCACGGCCACCGACCCGGTCGCGGCGACGTTGGTCCACCAGGCGATGACTGCCGATGTGCTGTTGACCTTCAGTGCGTAGGGGCCCCGCGGGATCTGAACCGCTCCCGCGGCGAGAGTCTTGCCGGACTTCGCCGTCGTCGCGGCCGACCGGTTGCCCGCCGAGTCCACCGCCCGGACGGCGTAGCTGTAGGTCGTCGCTGCCGTCAGGCCGTTGTCGGAGTACTTCGTGGACAGCGGTCGGTCGACTGCCGCGACGACGGTGCCGCCGCGCAGCACCTCGTAGTACGCCACGTCGGAGGACGAGGACGCTGACCAGACCATGTCGATGCGTGTGGCCGAGAACGCCTTCAGGGAGAAGCTGGTGCCCGATACCGCCGTCGGAGCCGTGGTGTCGGTGCTCGACGTGGTCGTCACGGTCTTGGTGGCGGTGCGGGCCTCCTGGTTGTCGGCGTCGATGGCTGCGACGGCGAACGTGTATGCCGAGTTGCTCCGCAGGTTGCTCGCCGTGAACGTCAGGACTCCGGCGTCGGTCGTCGTGATCACCGTCAGGGGGCCCGATCCCAGCGCCCGGTAGACGCGGTACCCGAGCACTCCCAGGTTGTCGGTCGATGCGGTCCAGGACAGCTTCACGCTGGAGGAGGTGACCGACGAGGTCGTGAACGACCCCGGCGTGGACGGTGGCGCGCTGAGGGCCGCCTGCGCCGGCGAGGCCAGCACACCCAGCAGCAACAGGGCGAACCCCAGGAAGGCTGCCAGCGGTCGTGCGGGCGGCCGGCGCCGGCGGGGGCGGCCGGACGGCGAGGGGATGGGTTCCGCGAGCGGGCCGCCGCGGAGGCGTCCTGAGGGTGTGCTGTTTCGTAACCCGTGACCGGGCATGTCGACTCCCGTTGATTTGAGCTCTAGGTGCATAGGTGGAGGGACGGTCATGTGGTGCGGTGCTCCCTGTGAGCACCGCGATGTGGGCTGCGCTGTGCGCAGCCCACATCGAGGAGTGAGGGCTGCGCTGTGCGCAGCCCCCACCCGGTCAGTCGGCGGCGCTCCGCCGCGGACGTTCACGCCCGAACTCGTGCCGCGGCATGCGGGTCACGTTCGACGCGATGCCTTCCGGTTCCTGTCTCGGGAGAGGGAGGACGCCGTTCGCAGGAACACCGCCGGAGATCTCGGCTGCGGCGCGTGCAGCGGCCCGGTCTCCCTCGAGCAGGGCCGGGATGGTGTCGGCCCAGGCGAACGTGTTCGACGCCAGCCGGCGCGCGTGGATCTTCGACATCGCGGAGCTCAGGACCGCCCGCTCCTTCCGCTCCAGCGCCGCGTAGTCGCCGTCTCCGAGCACGATCGACGGCGCGAGGTACTGGAAGGGCGGAAAGCCGTAGGCGTCAGCGGTGTTGACCATGAGTTCGTCGACCGCCTGCTCGGCGCTGACCTCGCCGAGGCCCTCCGGTCCGCGCTCGATGAGGAACAGGTCGCGCACCGTGGTGGAGCCGCCCGTCCGGCAGGAGACGAGCCGGTCCGCGTTGTACTTCGGCGGCGGCACGAGCATCTGCGTAAGCGAGTTGATCGCCATGATCGGCACGTTGTACCGGGAGAGCACGAGTGCCAGCGAACGACCTTCCTTCGAGTGCAGCCGGCTCTGCAGCCGTAGGCGCCGCCACTCGGCGGGGCTCAGGTCGCTCGCCTCCACCGCCCGCAGGGTGTGGTGGCTGATCGTGAGCGGCTTGGGGAAGCAGAGCGCCGTCGCCTGGTCGTCGATGATCGTCATGTCGTCGGAGAGGAACTGTCCGTGCTGCTCGCGCA
>JAODNJ010000145.1 GCA_025465155.1 Frankiales bacterium | reverse complement strand
TTCGGGCGGTCGCGTCGGGATCCGCCCCGGTCGACCCGGTGGTCGCGACGTCCCTGCTGGCGCGGATGCGGGAGCAACCGATCTCCGAGCAGCTCACCGACCGCGAGCAGCAGGTCCTGGACCTGGTCCGTCAGGGGAAGCCCAACAAGTCGATCGCCCGCCGCCTCGGGATCAGCGAGCACACCGTCAAGACGCACGTCACGCACATCCTCCGGCGCATCGGCGCGAACGACCGGACCCAGGCGGCCCTGTGGGCTCAACAGCGTCTGCATCCGCTCCGTGCCCGGGGGCGTGAGACGTGATGGCCAGGCCGACCCCCAGGTGCCCGGCGACGGCCGAGCACGGGTACGAGCCGCCCCGCGATCCCCGCCACCGGCCGACCCTGCTGCACGTCGCGGCGCCGTACGCACCGCCACGGCGGACCACCCGTGCGCGGACGGCGGCGGGAGCGGCGGCCCTGACGCTGTCCTCGCTGGCGCTGGTGGTGCTGGTGACCGTCTGGACCGGCTGGGTCCCTTGGCAGGGGGCCCCCGTTCAGCCGATCGAGAGGACCATCGCGGAGCCCCTCCGGCCGCAACCCGACCCCGCCCCGAACGCACCCCCGGCGGCGGGCACCGGCGGGACGGCGGCGCGGGCACCGGTGGATCCGCCCGCCGCTCCACCGGCCGCCCGACGAGGCCCGGGCGTCACCCTGCTGGCCAGGACGACCCGGCTCGGGGCCATCGCCGCGGGGGCCGCCGCCGCTGTCCCGTCCGTCGCCTCCTCCCCCGCGGCCGTCCACTCCCCGGCGGCCGTGGCCCCGGCGGGGAACGGCCGGGCCGCCACCAAGCCGGCCGCCACGAGCACCGCCCGCACGACCACGGCAGCCCCGACCACGGCAGCCCCGACCACGGCCCCCAGGACCACCGAATACACGACCACGACCCGCACGACCACCGCACACCCGACCACCGCACACAGGACCACCGCACGCACGACCCGGCCGGCAAGGCGGCGGCCGGCACGGCGCGAGTCGGCGTGACGATGCCTCGTGACCAGGCCTACCGCCGGGCCACGCCACCAGCTGAGGAAGCCCCCGACGTCCGCTGCTCAGGACCGGCGGCGCAGCAGTGCCATGTACATGGCGTCGGTCCCGTGCCGGTGCGGCCAGAGCTGGCCCGACTCGCCGCGCGCCGCCCCCGGGACGTCCGGGAAGAGCGGCGCCACCGGGAGCTGCTCGACGTCGTCCCGTTCCAGGGCGCGCGCCACCAGGTCGACGGTCTCGGCCGCGTGTGGTGAGCAGGTCACGTACGCGACGACGCCACCCGGGCGCACGGAGGCGAGCGCGGACTCCAGGAGCTCGGTCTGCAGCTGCGCGAGCGGTGCGACGTCGTCGGCCGTCCGGCGCCAGCGGACCTCCGGGCGACGGCGCAGCGCGCCCAGCCCGGTGCACGGTGCGTCGAGCAGGACCCGGTCGAACGAGCCGGGCTCCCACGGCGGCTCGCGACCGTCGGCGACCACCACCTCCGTGTCGGCCTGCCCCCGCAGCGCGGTGCGCACCAGCTCGGCGCGGTGCGGCGCGCGGTCGGCCGCGGTGATGCGGACGCCCTCGGGGCGGACGGCGGCCAGCAGGGCGGCCTTGCCGCCGGGGCCTGCGCACATGTCGAGCCACGAGGCATCCGGACCCTCGAGTGGCGCCCGGGTGAGCAGGAGGGCGGCGAGCTGGCTGCCCTCGTCCTGTACGGCGGCCGCGCCGGAGCGCACCGACGGGAGGCGGCCGGGGTCGCCGCCGTGCATGCGGACGGCGTACGGGGACCACGGGCCCGGCTCTCCGCCGGACTCCTCGACCAGGGCGTCCCGGGGAATGCTCCGGGCGACGAGGTGGACCTCGGGAGCGGTGTCGTCGGCTCGCAGCGCCGCCTCCAGCTCGCCGTCGCCGCCGAGGGCCTCGCGCCACGCCTGCACGATCCAGCGGGGGTGGTCGGTGGCCAGCGCGAGCCGCTCGTCGCCGGTGCCCCCGATCGTGGCCAGCCAGGCCTCGCGGTCGCCGCCGGTGGCGACCTTGCGGAGCACCGCGTTGACCAGCCCCGACGCTCCGGCCCCGACGATGGCGCGGGTGAGGTCGACGGTGGTGTCGACGGCGGCGTGCGACGGGACCCGGAGGTCGATCAGCTGGTAGCCGCCGAGGCGGAGCAGGTCGAGCACCCGCGGGTCGAGGTGGCCGAGCGGGCGGTCGACCAGCCGGGCGAGGATCACGTCGAGGGTGCCCAGCGCCCGGAGCGTGCCGTAGGCCAGCTGGGTCGCGAAGGCGGCGTCCCGCTCGTCGAGGTCGCGCTCGCGCAGCAGCTGGGGCAACAGCAGGTTGGCGTAGGCGTCGCGCGACGTGACGGCGTCCAGGACGTCGTACGCGGTCAGGCGGGCACCGTCGAGCGGGCGGCCCGGGGCCGCACGGCGGGACCGCCGGCTGGCCGGCCGGTTCCCCCGGGGTCCGCGGCGTGGCCCGCTCATCCGCCCACCTGCTCGCCGGGCTCGGGCCGGGCGCCCCGGGCCCACTCGGCTGCGGGCAGCATCCGTCTGCCCGCCGGCTGCACCTCGCCCAGCCGCACCGCGCCCCGGCCGGTGCCGACGAGGACACCGGGCCGCTCGACCCTGACCTCACCCGGCGCGAGGTCGGCGACGTCGGGCACGGGGACGACGGGACCGAGCCGGAGCCGGTCGTCCCGCCACGTCGTCCAGGCGCCCGGCGCCGGGGTGACGCCGCGGACGCGGCGGTCGACGACGTGGGCGGGGAGCGCCCACTCGACGCGGGCGTCGGCCGGCTCGATGCGCGGCGCCAGGCTGACCCCCTCGGAGGGCTGGGGCTGCGGCTCCAGCGTGCCGGCGGCGATGCCGTCGAGGGTCGCCACCAGCAGCCGGGCCCCGCTCGCCGCCAGCCGTTCGAGCAGGTCGCCGGCCGTGTCGCGGGCTCCGATCGCCTCGGTGAGGGTGCCGAACACGGGGCCGGTGTCCAGCCCCGCCTCCAGCCGGAAGGTCGAGGCGCCGGTGACCTCGTCGCCGGCCATGATCGCGTGCTGCACCGGTGCGGCGCCGCGCCAGGCCGGCAGCAGCGAGAAGTGCAGGTTGACCCAGCCGTGCCGGGGCAGCCCGAGGGCGGCAGGCGGCACGAGAGCTCCGTAGGCGACCACCGGAGCCGCGTCGACGGCCAGCTCGGCAAGCCCGGCGAGGAACTGCGGCTCCCGCGGGGACCGCGGCTGAAGCACGGGGACCCCCGCGGCGTCGGCACGTTCGGCGACCGGTGACCGGCTGACCGTGCGCCCGCGGCCGGACGGCGCGTCCGGCCTGGTCAGGACGGCGGCGACCTCGTGCTCGGAGGCGAGCAGCGCCTCGAGCGACGGGACGGCGGCCGCCGGGGTGCCGGCGAAGAGCAGCCTCAGTGCGGGCTCACCTTGACGACGGGGGCGGGCGTCGGCTCCCCGGCGGGAACGTAGGCCTGCTCGCCGGCCCATGCGGCCTCCCGCAGGACGGCGAGGGCCGCCTCCCGTGCCTCGGTGTCGAGCCGGTCGACGAACAGGACGCCGTCGAGGTGGTCGACCTCGTGCTGGACCGCCCGGGCCAGCTTGTGCGAGCCCTCCACCCGGACGGGGTCACCGTGCATGTTCCAGCCGGTGGCGGCGACGTAGAGGTGCCGGCGGCAGTCGAACCGGAAACCGGGGATGGACAGGCAGCCCTCCGCGTCCTCCTCGGTCTCCTCCCCCACCGGCGTGACGTCGGGGTTGACCAGGTGACCGACCTCGCCGTCGACGTACCAGGTGAAGACGCGCAGCCCCACGCCGATCTGCGGCGCGGCGATGCCCGCCCCGCCTGCGGCGTGCATGGTGTCGGTCAGGTCCGCGACCAGCTGACGCAGCTCGGCGTCGAAGTCGACGACGGGGGCGGCCGGGGTGCGCAGAACGGGATCGCCCATGAGGCGGATCGGGGTGACACTCACGCGTTCTCCTCGCTGGCGCTCGTCGGCCGCGTTCACGGCACTGCTCTCTCATGGCGGGCTCGCGGGCTCGCTCGCCTGCCCGATGGTAGGTGGCGCCCGGATCAGCCCAGCGCGACCGCCACCGCAGCCTCGACGTGCAGCCTCGTCGTGGGAAACACGGGCACCGCTACGTCGTCCTGACCGAGCAGGAGCTCGAGCTCCGTGCAGCCGAGGACGACGCCCTCGGCGCCCTCCGCCATGAGCCGCTCGACGACCGCGAGGACGGCCTGCCGCGACTCGACCCGGACGACGCCCAGGACCAGCTCGTCGTAGATCACGCGGTGCACGAGCTCCCGGTCGACGGGGTCCGGGACCAGGACGTGCAGACCGCGGGCGGCCAGCCGGTCGGAGAGGAACGGCTGCTCCATGGTGAACGCCGTGCCGAGCAGCCCCACCCGTCGCAGGCCGGCCACCGTGACCGCGTCGGCGGTCACGTCCCCGATGTGCAGCAGGGGCACGGTCAGCGCCGCCTCGATCGCCGGTGCCACCCGGTGCATGGTGTTCGTGCAGAGCAGGACCAGCTCGGCCCCGGCTCCTTCCAGCGCCTCGGCGTCCGCGGCGAGCAGCTCGCCGGCGCGATCCCACTCCCCGCTCACCTGAAGGCGCTCGATCTCCGCGAAGTCGACCGACAGCAGGACGCACCGAGCCGAGTGCAGGCCCCCCAGCCGGTCGCGGACGGCCTCGTTGAGCAGCCGGTAGTAAAGCGCGCTGCTCTCCCAGCTCATCCCGCCGAGGAGCCCGATCGTCCGCACCGGCCCATCCTGACGTACGCGCCCGGCCCCCTCCCGGCGTGCCTCGAGCCTGGAGGGCTCGGCGAGGGGATCCTCGTTCAGACGAGGTCGAGCGGGTCGAGCTGGACGCGGACGTGCTCGGCCACCTTCTTCGCGCTGCGGACGCCCTGGACGTCGGCCAGCGCCCGCGCCAGCGCGAGGCCCTCGCCCCGAGGAACCCGCACGAGATAGCGCTCCCGCTCCCCCTCCTGGCCCGGGCGCGGCTGCACGGGCACCGGCCCGAGGACATCCGCCCCGTCGGGCAGCCGCAACGCCGCCAGGAACTCCGCCAGGGCGCCCGGCGACGCCGACAGTGCCGCCATGCGGGTCACCGGTGGAAAGCCCAGCGCGCGACGGTCGTCGAGCTCGCGTTCGGCCAGCCAGGCCGGATCCCACCGCACCAGCGCCTGGACAACGGGATGCGCGGCGTCCGCGGCGACGACCACCTGGCCGCCCGCCGATGCCGGCCGGACCAACCCTGCCGCGTTCATCCAGCGCCGCAGGGTCTCCTCGCCGGCCCGCAGATCGGCGCGGCCGAGCAAGGCCCAGGAGTCGAGCAGCAGCGCCGCGCCGTAGCCGCCCTCGGCAATCGGCTCGGCGCCCGGCGTGGCCACCACCAGCGAGGGGCCGCCGGGCACTGTCGCGAGGACGCCCGGTCCCCGGCCGCTGACCCGGACCGCGACGCCGGGGAAGGCCCGCCCCAGCTCCTCGGCGGTCCGCGCGGCGCCGAGCACCGAGGCCCGCAGCTTGGTCGCGTGGCAGTGCGGGCACTCGAAGGTCGCGGCCGGCCGGGCGCACCAGCGGCAGGCCGGCACGCGCGAGCCCCCGGCCCCGGGCACCGGCGCGATACCGAGCGGACCGGCGCAGACGGCGCATCGGGCGGGGGCCCGGCACCGCTCGCAGGACAGCCCCGGGGCGTACCCGGACCGCGGTACCTGGACGAGAACCGGTGCACCGTCGGCCAGCGCCTGGCGGGCGACGCGGTGCGCCAGGCTGGGCAGCCGGGCGGTGCGCGCGGCGGGGTCACGGGCCAGCTCGGCGTCGTCCCCGAGCGCCTGGACGCGGGGAGCGGCGGCCCGCAACGAGGAGCGCTCGGCGAGCAGCTGGTGGGCCCAGCCGGACTCGACGAGCAGCGCGGCCTCGGCGGTGCGTGCGGTCGCGGCCACGACGGCCGCGCAGCCGGCCAGGTGGGCGCGGTGGACCAGGACGTCGCGGGCGTGCGCGTAGGGCGCCCGTGGTTCGGCGTGCAGGTCGTCTCCGTCGTCCCAGATCGCGACCAGGCCGAGGTCGGCCACCGGCGCGTACGCGGCGGCCCGGGTGCCCAGCACGACCTGCGCGCTGCCGCGGGCGGCGTCGAGAAACCGGCGGTAGCGCGCGTCGGGGGCGGCGTCGGCCCGCAGCACGACGAAGGATCCCTTCGGCAGCCGGACGGCCGCAGCCTCCTCCAGCCGGTCGAGGTCGCGGCCGTCCGGCACCACGACGAGCGCGCCCCTTCCGCCGGAGAGGGCCGCCCGGCAGAGCTCGGCCAGCCGGGCCGGCCAGTCCTCGCCCGGCAGGGCCGTCCACACCGCCCGGGCGGGGCGCCCCTCGGCGACGGCGCCCAGCAGCGCGGGCCCGGTCGGGTAGCGCGCGAACCCGGCCGGGTCGGGCGGTGCCGGGACCGTCGGCCGCTCCGCCGGAGCCCGTTTCTCCGCCGCCGCCCGGCGCGGCGGGACGGCGAGCCGCAGGACGTCGGTCAGTGTTCCGCCCCAGCGCTCGGCCACCGAGCGGGCCAGGGCGAGGACCTCGGGCGTGAGCACTGGCTCCGCGGAGACCAGCTTGGACAGCGGCGCCAGCCGGCCGTCGTGCTCGGAGTCGTCACCGACGTCGACGACGAACCCGTCGACGAGCTGCCCGGCGAACCGCACGCGGACCCGGCAGCCGGGCCGGATGTCCGCGGCCATCGGCTCGGGCACGGCGTAGTCGAACGGGCGGTCCCGATGGGCCTGTGGTACGTCGACGGCGACCCGGGCAACGCGCACGGGGCGGTGGGGGGGCTGGAGACCCGTGCGGGTGCCCGGGTCGGTGTCGGAGGCGGTGTCAGCGGCGCTGACGGCCGGTGCGCTGGTCGCGGTCAGGCCCCGACAGCCGAGCGGAGCGCGTCGGCGCGGTCGACCCGCTCCCACGGGAAGTCGCCGTCGGTCCGGCCGAAGTGGCCGTAGGCGGCGGTGGGCCGGTAGATCGGGCGCAGCAGGTCCAGGTCGCGGACGATGGCGCCCGGGCGCAGGTCGAACACCGAGCCGATCGCCTTCTCGAGGACGTCGTCGGCGACGGTGCCGGTGCCGAAGGTCTCCACGAACAGCCCGACCGGGTGGGCCGCGCCGATCGCGTAGGCGACCTGCACCTCGCAGCGGCGGGCGAGCCCGGCGGCGACGATGTTCTTCGCCACCCACCGCATCGCGTAGGCCGCCGAGCGGTCCACCTTGGACGGGTCCTTGCCCGAGAAGGCGCCACCACCGTGGCGGGCCATGCCCCCGTAGGTGTCGACGATGATCTTCCGGCCGGTGAGCCCGGCGTCCCCCATGGGGCCGCCGATGACGAACTTGCCGGTCGGGTTCACCAGCAGCCGGTGGCCGGTGGTCGGCAGGCCGAGCGCGGCCAGCTCCGGCTGGACCACGAGCTCCTCGACGTCGGGGGCGAGCAGCGTCTCGATCGAGATGTCCTCGGCGTGCTGCGAGGAGACGACGACGGTGTCGACGCCGACCGGCTGGTCGTCCTCGTAGACGACCGTGACCTGGGTCTTGCCGTCGGGCCGCAGGTAGGGCACCGACCCGTCCTTGCGGACGGCGGACAGCCGCTTGGCCAGCCGGTGGGCGAGCGCGATCGGCAGCGGCATGAGTTCGGGCGTCTCGTCGGTGGCGTAGCCGAACATCAGGCCCTGGTCTCCGGCGCCCTGGCGGGCGATGACGTCCTCGGCCTCCTGGTCGGAGAGGCCGGCGTGCGTGCGCGCCTCGTAGGCGGTGTCGACGCCCTGCGCGATGTCCGGCGACTGGGCGCCGATGGACACGCTGACGCCGCAGGACGCGCCGTCGAAGCCCTTGCGGGACGAGTCGTAGCCGATACCGAGGATGGTCTCGCGAACGATCGACGGGATGTCGACGTAGCCCGCGGTGGTGACCTCACCCGCGATGTGCACCTGGCCCGTGGTGATGAGGGTCTCGACCGCCACCCGGCTGCGCGGATCCTCGGCCAGCATGGCGTCGAGGATCGCGTCGCTGATCTGGTCGGCGATCTTGTCGGGATGCCCCTCGGTCACCGACTCGGACGTGAAGAGACGGCGTGGCACTCGGTTCTCCCCTGGCTCGGCGCCGGTCAGGCGCATGGCTGTCGACCGCAACATGGCTGTCGACCGCAAACGGTACCGGCGGGAGGCGACAACCGTGCGCACGGCCGCCGCGCCCCCGGGCCAGCCGGGTCGGCTGCTCGGCGGGCTCGGCGGGCTCAGCGGCCGCCCGGCGCCTGACGGAGGGCGATCGCCGTCCAGATCCCGGCGGCGACGGCGTCCTTGCTGCCGGGTGGGAGCTCGGTGACTCCCCCGTCGGCGGCCAGCACTACGACGGCGTTGTCCGGGCGGCCGAAGACCTGACCTGCGGAGACGTCGTTCACGACGAGCAGGTCGCAGCCCTTGCGGGCCAGCTTCGCCCGCGCGTGCGTGAGGACGTCGGCCTCGTCGTCGCCGGTCTCTGCGGCGAAACCCACGACCAGCTGTCCGGGAGTGCGCTTGGTGACCAGCTCGGCGAGCACGTCGGGGTTGCGGATCAGCGGAACCGAGCTCGGCTCACTGGCCGCGCCCTTCTTCAGCTTGGTGGCGGCAGCGGTCTCCGGCCGGAAGTCGGCCACGGCGGCGTTCATGACGGCGACGTCGGCCTCCTGGGCCTCCGACAGCATCGCCGTCCGCAGCTCCTCCGCGGTGCCGACGGACACGACCCGCACGCCGAACGGTGCCGGCGCGTCCACGTTGGCCGCTACCAGCGTGACCTCGGCGCCCCGCGCGGCCGCGACCCGGGCCAGCGCCCAGCCCTGCTTGCCCGAGGAGCGGTTGCCGAGGTAGCGGACCGGGTCGAGGGGCTCGCGGGTGCCGCCGGCACTGATCACCACCCGTCGCCCGGCGAGATCGGGGGCCAGCGCCGCGCTCCCCTGAGCGAGGACCACGCCGGCGAGCGCGGCGACGTCGGCCGGCTCGGGCAGCCGGCCGGGTCCGGAGTCCGGGCCGGTCAGGCGGCCCACGGCGGGCGGCAGCACGATCGCACCCCGCCTGCGCAGGGTCGCCACGTTGTCCCGGGTGGCCGGGTGCAGCCACATCTCGGTGTGCATGGCCGGGACGAACACGACCGGGCAGTGCGCGGTGAGCAGGGTTGCCGTCAACAGGTCGTCGGCGCGGCCGCCGGCCGCGCGGGCGAGCAGGTCCGCCGTCGCCGGGGCGACGACGACGAGGTCGGCCTCCTGGCCGATCCGCACGTGCGCGACCTCCGGGACGTCGGACCAGACGTCGGTCGTCACCGGGTTGCCCGACAGCGCCTCGAACGTGGCCGCGCCGACGAAGTGCAGCGCCCCGGGGGTCGGCACGACACGCACGTCGTGGCCCGCCTCGGTGAACAGGCGGAGCAGGAGGGCGGCCTTGTATGCGGCCACACCCCCGCTGACGCCGAGCACGATCCGACTCACGTGGTCATTCTCCCGACACGACGACGCACCCGGCAGCATCTGCCGGGTGCGTCGTCATCAGTTCGGGTCGGCCCCGTCCTGGCGTGCCCGGAGCCTGCGAAGGGCTCGGGGACGCGGTCCTTCGTCAGTTCTCGCCGGCGGTGTGGGTCAACAGACCCTCGTTGATCTCGCGGAGCGCGATGGAGAGCGGCTTCTCCTGCGGCGCGGTGTCGACCAGCGGGCCGACGTACTCGAGCAGGCCCTCGGAGAGCTGGCTGTAGTAGGCGTTGATCTGCCGCGCGCGCTTGGCGGCGAAGATCACCAGGCCGTACTTGCTGCTCGTACGCTCCAGCAGCTCGTCGATCGGCGGGTTGGTGATGCCCTCGGGGTGGGGTGCGACTCCGGACACGTGTGGGCGTGCTCCTCGTTCGTTGGCGGGAGTGGACCGGCCGGCGGCGGGCACCGGCGGCGGCATCACTCGTGGGCGCTGCTCCCCCGGCACAGACCGGGCGACGGCGCAGTCAACAAGGATACCAACTCATCCGCGGCCCGAGCCACGTCGTCGTTCACGACGACGACATCGAACTCCCCCGCCGCGTCCAGCTCGGCCTGCGCGATCGCCAGCCGGCGCTCCTGGACCTCCGGCGGCTCGGACCCCCGAGCGGCCAGCCGGCTGACCAGCACCGACCAGGACGGCGGCGCCAGGAACACCAGCTGCGCCCCCGGATCACGCGCACGCACCTGGCGCGCACCTTGCAGCTCGATCTCCAGCAACGCCGGAGCCCCGGCCGCGAGCCGCTCGCGGACCGGGGCGGCCGGAGTGCCGTAGCGGTTGCCCGCGTACTCCGCCCACTCCAGCAGGCCCTCGTCGGCCACGAGCCGGTCGAACGCGGCGTCGTCGACGAAGTGGTACTGCACGCCGTCGACCTCACCGGGACGCTGACGGCGCGTGGTCACGGACACCGACACCCACACGTCGGGATGCCGCCGCCGCACCTCCGCGACGACGGTGCCCTTGCCGACCCCGGAGGGGCCGGAGAGGACCGTCAGCCGGGAACCCTGCAGCCGGTGGTCGGTCAGACGGCACCTTCCGGCACCTGGTCGGCGACGACCTTCTCGCCGCCGAACTCCGACTCGAGCGCGCGGCGCTGGTTGGCGCCCAGCCCGCGTACCCGGCGGGTCGGTGAGATCTCCAGCCGCTCCATGATCTTCGCCGCCCGGGCCTTGCCCACACCGGGCAGGGACTCGAGCACCGCCGACACGCGCATCTTGCCGATGACCTCGTCGGTGTCGCCCTGCTTGAGGACGTCGCCGACCGTGGTGCCCTTGCTCTTCAGCCGCTCACGGAGCTCGGCGCGCGCCTTGCGGGCGGCGGCGGCCTTCTCGAGTGCTGCGGCGCGTTGTTCCGGGGACAGGTTCGGGAGGGGCATGGTGCAGACCCAATCGTGTCGTCGCCGGCGTGGTCCACGCGGCGGGCCTCAGGGTGTCGGAACAGGCTCGTGTTTGAGCCTGGCGGCCAACCTAGTTCCCGCAAACGCGCTGGTCACGCGCCCCCCGGCGCAGATCGTGAAGAAGGTGTGTGCTGCGGATCCACCCCTCGCTCGCCGCGTCCGTGACCGTGCGTGATTCCCGCTGGTCAGCGTCCTTCCGGCCGATTGCGTTCCGTAGTCGGCCACGAATCCGCCTCGCCGACACGCTGGGCGCGACACGCCGGAGGTGCTCGGTCAGGCGGTGAGCTCGGTGGTCCATCGGTCGGCGGCGGCCCGCAGGCCGGAGACGTCGGGACCGGCCGCCAGCACGCCACGAGAGACCGTCGGGACGACGGCCCGCCCGCTGCCGAAGAGTCGCCGCAGATCCGCGACCGAGCCGCCCTGGGCGCCCAGCCCGGGCGCCAGGACGGGGCCCCGCAGCCCGTCCAGGTCGACATCGAGGGCCGGCAACGTCGCACCGACGACGACGCCGAACGAACCGGTGGTCCAGCCCCAGCGGCCCTGCTGCTCGGCGAACGCGGCAGGGTCGGGCTGAGGGTCGCCGACCAGCCAGTCGGGGGCGTTCCAGGCGGCGACGGCGTCCACGACGGCCTGGGCGACCGAGCGGTCGCCGTCGCGGGCCAGCTGGACGTCGGCCCCCTCAGGGTTGGACGTCCGGGCCAGCACGAACAACCCGCCGCCGAAGCTCCGGGCGGTGGCGACGGCGGGTTCCAGCGAGCCGGGGCCGAGGAACGGGCTCACCGTGAGTGCGTCGACCTGCATCGGGTGGTCGCCGCGCAGGTACTCGCCGTAGGCGTCCATCGTCGAGCCGATGTCGCCGCGCTTGGCGTCGAGGAGGACGAGCGCCCCGGCCGCGCGGGCCCGGGCCACGGCCTCCTCCAGGATGGCGACCCCCCGCGCACCGTGCCGCTCGTAGAACGCCATCTGCGGCTTCAGCACCGCGACGTGCCCGGCCAGCGCCTCGACCACCAGGTCGGTGAACCGGCGCAAGCCCTCGACGTCGTCCCCGACGCCCCAGTCGATGAGCAGGGCCCGGTGCGGGTCGATGCCGACGCACAGCGGCCCCCGGTCGGCGACCGCGGCCGCCAGCCGGGCCCCGAACGGTTCCACCTCGGCGTGGGTGGCGCGCTCGGCGCTCATCCCCGCGCCTCCGCCGGCCGGTGGGCGTATCCCACCGCGTCGGCGAGCCGTGCGAACCCCCGTGCCGCGAGCGCCGCCGCGAGCTCGGCGGCGATCCGCGCGGGAGCCGACGGGTCGTTGAAGACCGCCGTCCCCACCGACACCGCGCCGGCTCCGGCGAGGACGAACTGCAGCGCGTCCAGCCCGCTGCGGATCCCGCCCATGCCGAGGATCGGCACCTCCGGCAGCGCCGCGTGGACCTGCCACACGCAGCGGAGGGCGACCGGCCGGATCGCGGGCCCGGACAGGCCGCCCGTGACCCCGCCGAGCACCGGCCGCATGGTGTCGGGGTCGATGACCAGCCCCAGAAGCGTGTTGATCATGGACAGCCCGTCGGCGCCCGCACCGGCGCAGGACCGGGCCACCGAGACGATGTCGGTGACGTCCGGGCTGAGCTTGGCGTACACCGGCTGACCCGGGTCGGCCGCCGCCCGCACCGCAGCGACCACGTCGGCGGCCGCGACCGGGTCGCAGGCGAACACCTCGCCGCGGCTCTCCACGTTCGGGCAGGAGATGTTGACCTCGATGCCCAGGACGCCGGGGACGCCGCGCAGCCGAGTGGCGAGCTCCGCGAAGTCCTCCACCCGGGTGCCGGCGATCGAGACGAGCGCGCGGGCGCCGCGCGCGGCCAGCCACGGCAGCTCGTCGGTCAGCAGGCCGTCGATGCCCGGGCCCTGCAGGCCGATCGAGTTGAGCATCCCGCTCGGGGTCTCGACCATCCGCGGCGTCGGTCGTCCCGACCTCGGCCGCAGCTGCACCGACTTGGTGACCACCGCACCGAGCGCGCTCAGGTCGACGAACGGCGCGAGTTCACGGCCGAAGGCGGAGCAGCCGGAGGCGGTGAGCACCGGGCCGGGGATCGGGACGTCGCCGAGCGCCGTCGACATGTCCACCTGGGTCTGCGTCTCCATGTCGACGGTCATGCCGGCAGCACCCCCATGGCATCCGCGCCGACCACATCGGCGGTGAGGGTGCCCACGTCGGTGAAGCGCACCCGGTCGCCCCCGAACACCGGGCCCTCCGCGCAGGAGCGGGCCAACCGGGTGCGACCGTCCTCCCCGACCACCGGGAGCACGCAGGTCATGCAGACGCCGATCCCGCAGGCCATCGACTCCTCCACCGCGACGTAGGAGGGGATGCCGGCGGCGGTCGCCAGGTCGGCCACCGCCCGCAGCATCGCCATCGGCCCGCAGGCGTAGACGACGCCGACCGCGCCGAGCACCTGGGCGACCGCGTCGGTGACCCGGCCGCGCCGTCCTGCGCCGCCGTCCTCGGTGGTGACCACGACGTCGGCCACCTCGCCGAGCTCCTCGACCGAGCACAGCCGGTCGGCCGACGCCGCCCCGGCGACCGCGGTGACCGCCGAGCCCTGGTCGCGCAGCCGCGCGGCCAGGCCGACCAGCGCCGCGGCGCCGTAACCACCGCCTACCACGAGCGCCGGCGTCCCCGGCGACGGGAGCGGGAACGGCCGGCCCAGCGGACCCACGACGTCGACCCGCTCGCCCGGCTGCAGCCCGGCCAGCCAGGTCGAGCCCGGCCCGCGCGGCGCGACGACGGCGGTGACGTGACCGCCGGCCACCCCGGCGACGGCGATCGAGCGGCGCAGCAGGAGCGCGGAGTTCGGGCCGCCGACCGCGAACGCGACGAACTGCCCGGGCGCTGCGGCCGCCGCGATCCCGGGCGCGGCCAGGGTCAGTCGGACGTAGGCCCCCACCGGCCGGCGGCCGACCACCTCGGCGTCGACCTGCACCGGCGGCCGCGAGGCGGGAGGAGGCGGCGTCGTCAGCAGCCCACCGGCATGGCCGTCCTGGTGGGTCCGGGGCGTCACGCGCCCGCCTCGACCGCGGTGAGGGCGGCGTGGACCTCCTGGAGGCTGCGGACCCCGATGCCGCCGGCCCGCAGTGCCTCGACGCCCTGGACCGCCGCCGCCATGCCCTGCACGGTGGTGATGCACGGGATCCCCGCCGCGACGGCGGCGGTGCGGATCTCGTAGCCGTCCAGCCGTGGCCCGCTGTTGCCGGGGGAACCGAACGGCGTGTTCACGATGATGTCGACGTCGCCCGCGAGGATCCGCTCCACGCAGTTGCCGGGGCCGTCGCTGTACTTGCCGACGACCTCGCAGGCGACCCCGTTGCGGCGCAGCACCTGGGCGGTGCCCGCGGTGGCCAGCACCCGGAAGCCCAGGTCGGCCAGCCGCTTGACCGGGAAGATCGCCGCGCGCTTGTCCCGGTTGGCCAGCGAGACGAACACCGTCCCCTCGGTCGGGAGCGACCCGTACGCGGCAGCCTGCGACTTCGCGAACGCCGTCCCGAAGCTGTCGTCGAGGCCCATGACCTCGCCGGTGGACTTCATCTCCGGGCCCAGGACGGTGTCGACGTTCTGCCCCTCGACGGTGCGGAACCGGTGGAACGGGAGCACTGCCTCCTTGACCGCGATCGGGGCGTCCTCGGGCAGGTCGGTGCCGTCACCGGTGGCCGGGAGGACGCCGGCCGCGCGGAGCTCGGGGATGGTCTCCCCCACCGCGATCCGCGCCGCCGCCTTGGCCAGCTGCACCGCCGTCGCCTTGGACACGAACGGCACGGTCCGCGACGCCCGCGGATTGGCCTCGAGCACGTAGAGGATGTCGTCCTTGACCGCGTACTGGACGTTCATCAGCCCGCGGACCCCGATCCGGGCGGCCAGCTTCTCCGTCGCGGCACGGATCTTGAGCAGGTCCGCAGCGCCGAGGGTGATCGGCGGCAGCACGCAGGCGGAGTCGCCGGAGTGGATCCCGGCCTCCTCGATGTGCTCCATGACGCCGCCGAGGTAGAGCTCGGTGCCGTCGAAGAGCGCGTCGACGTCGATCTCGACCGCGTCCTCCAGGAACCTGTCGACCAGCACCGGGTGCTCGGGGCTGACGTCGGTGGCCTTGGCGATGTAGGCCTCGAGCGTGGCGTCGTCGTAGACGATCTCCATGCCGCGGCCGCCGAGGACGTAGGAGGGCCGCACCAGCACGGGGTAGCCGATGGTGGCGGCGATCTCCCGGGCCTCGGGGAACGTCGTCGCCATGCCGTGCTTCGGCGCGGTCAGCCCGGTGTCGGCGAGGACCCGGGAGAAGGCACCCCTGTCCTCCGCCGCGTCGATGGCCTCGGGCGCGGTGCCGAGCACCGGCACGCCGGCGTCCTTGAGCCGCTGTGCCAGGCCCAGCGGCGTCTGCCCGCCGAGGGTGCAGATCACCCCGGCCACCGGCCCCGCGGTGCGCTCGGCCTCGACCACCTCCAGGACGTCCTCGAAGGTCAGCGGCTCGAAGTACAGCCGGTCGGCGGTGTCGTAGTCGGTGGAGACGGTCTCGGGGTTGCAGTTGACCATCACGGCCTCGTAGCCGGCGTCCTGCAGCGCCATGACGGCGTGCACGCAGGAGTAGTCGAACTCGATGCCCTGCCCGATCCGGTTCGGCCCGGAGCCGAGGATCAGCACCGCCGGCTTCTCCCGCGGCTCGACCTCGGTCTCCTCGTCGTAGGACGAGTAGTGGTACGGCGTGCGGGCGGCGAACTCGGCGGCGCAGGTGTCGACGGTCTTGTAGACCGGGCGGACGCCGAGCCGCCAGCGCAGCCGTCGGACGCCGTCCTCGCCCGCCAGCTCCGGCCGCAGCGCGGCGATCTGCCGGTCGGACAGACCATGCCGCTTGGCCAGCCGCAGCAGCTCGGGGGTCAACGAGGGCGCTTCCCGGATCTGCTCGCCGATCTCGGTCACCAGCGCGATCTGGTCGACGAACCAGGCGTCGAAGCCGCTGGCCGCGGCGACCTGCTCGACGGTCGCGCCGGCGGCCAGCGCCCGCTGCGCGGTGTAGAGCCGGCCGTCGACGGGGGTTCGCAGCTGCTCGAGCAGCTCGTCCGCGGTCGCGCCGTCCTCCCCCGCCGTCCAGAACCCGGCGCCCTTGGTCTCGGTCGACCGCATCGCCTTGCCGAGCGCCTCCGGGAAGTTGCGGCCCAGGGCCATGACCTCGCCGACGCTCTTCATCGTCGTGGTCAGCCGCGGATCCGCGCCCGGGAACTTCTCGAAGGCGAACCGCGGGATCTTGACGACGACGTAGTCCAGCGCCGGCTCGAAGGACGCCGGCGTGACGCCGGTGATGTCGTTGGGGATCTCGTCGAGCGTGTACCCGATCGCCAGCTTCGCGGCGATCTTGGCGATCGGGAAGCCGGTCGCCTTCGACGCCAGGGCGCTGGACCGGGACACCCGCGGGTTCATCTCGATGACGACGAGCCGTCCGGTCCCCGGGTGGACGGCGAACTGGATGTTGCACCCGCCGGTGTCGACGCCGACCGCGCGCAGCACCGCGATGCCGACGTCGCGCATCTGCTGGTACTCGCGGTCGGTGAGCGTCATGGCCGGCGCGACGGTGACCGAGTCGCCGGTGTGCACGCCCATCGCGTCGATGTTCTCGATCGAGCAGATGACCACCACGTTGTCACTGCGGTCGCGCATCAGCTCGAGCTCGAACTCCTTCCAGCCGAGCACCGATTCCTCGATGAGCACCGTGTGCACCGGCGAGTCGGCCAGCCCGTGGCCGGCCATGCGGCGGAGCATCGGCTCGTCCGTGGCGATGCCCGACCCGAGTCCGCCCATGGTGAACGACGGCCTGATGACGACGGGGTAGCCGACCTCCTCGGCCGTGGCGATGGCCTCCTCGACCGACGCGCAGACCGTCGACCGCGGCGCGTCGGCGCCGACCGACCGGACGATGTCCTTGAACAGCTGGCGGTCCTCGCCGCGGTTGATCGCGTCCACGTCGGCACCGATCAACGCGACGCCGTACTTCTCCAGGACGCCGTTCGCGTGGAGCCCGATCGCGATGTTCAGCGCGGTCTGCCCGCCGAGGGTGGCCAGCAGCGCGTCGGGCCGCTCCTTCGCGATCACCCGCTCGACGAACTCGGGGGTCAGCGGCTCGATGTAGGTGGCGTCGGCGACCTCGGGGTCGGTCATGATCGTCGCCGGGTTGCTGTTGACCAGGCTGACCCGCAGCCCCTCGGCCTTGAGGACGCGGCAGGCCTGGGTGCCCGAGTAGTCGAACTCGCTGGCCTGCCCGATGATGATCGGCCCCGAGCCGATGACCAGCACGTGCTGGATGTCGTCCCGCTTGGGCACTAGTGCCTCTCCCCCATCAGGTCGACGAACCGCTGGAACAGCGGCGCCGCGTCGTGTGGACCGGCCGCGGACTCCGGGTGGAACTGAACGCTGAACGCCGGGACGTCGAGGCAGCGCAGCCCCTCGACGACGTCGTCGTTGAGACCGACGTGGCTGACCTCGACCGAGCCGTACGCGGTGTGGGTCGGGCGGTCGAGCGGCGCGTCGACGGCGAAGCCGTGGTTGTGGCTGGTCACCCGCACCGTGCCGCTGACCCGGTCGAGCACCGGCTGGTTGAGGCCGCGGTGGCCGAACCGCAGCTTGTAGGTGCCCAGGCCGAGCGCGCGGCCGAGGATCTGGTTGCCGAAGCAGATGCCGAACAGCGGACGGCGGGCGTCGAGCACACCCCGGACGGCCTCGACCGCGTAGTCGGCGGCCGCCGGGTCACCGGGGCCGTTGGACAGGAAGACGCCGTCGGGGCCCGCTGCCAGCAGCTCGTCGGCCGTCGCGGTGGAGGGCAGGACATGCGTCTCGACGCCGAGCCGGGAGAGGTGGCGGGGGGTCGCGGTCTTGATGCCGAGGTCGAGGGCGGCGACGGTGAACCGCTTGTGCCCCAGCGCGGGGACGACGTAGGGCCGGGCGGTGCTCACCGCGGGCGCGAGGTCGGCGCCGACCATGCTCTCGGCGGCCCGCACGCGCGCCAGCAGCGCGCCCGCCGCGTTCTCGCCCAGCCTGCCGAGCTCGCTGCTGATCCCGACCCGCATGGCGCCGCGCTCGCGCAGGTGGCGGGTCAGCGCGCGGGTGTCGATGCCGCTGATGCCGACGACGCCCTGCGCGGCCAACTCGTCGTCGAGGCTGCCCGTGGCCCGCCAGTTGGACGGGCGGCGGGCGGGATCGCGGACGACGAAGCCGGCCACCCACATGCGGCTGCTCTCGTCGTCCTCGCCGTTGATGCCGGTGTTGCCGATCTGCGGCGCGGTCATCACCACGACCTGGCCGACATAGCTCGGGTCGGTCAGGGTCTCCTGGTAGCCGGTCATTCCGGTCGCGAAGACCGCCTCACCGACCGTCGTCCCGACCGCGCCGTAGGCCTCGCCCCGGAACGTCCGCCCGTCTTCGAGGACGAGCACTGCCTCACTCACTTCTGCGCCTTTCCGTCCATCACCGTCGCCGTCCCCCGCAGGAACGTCGCGACGACCCGGCCGGGCAGCTCCCGGCCGGCGTAGGGGCTGTTGCGGCTGCGGCTGGCCAGCGCGGCCGGGTCGACGACGCCCCGGTACGACGGGTCCAGCAGCAGCAGGTTGGCCGGCTCACCGACCGCCAGCGGCCGGCCGTGCCCGGTCAGCCGGCCGATCGCGGCCGGCCGCACCGACATGCGGTCGGCCACCGCCCGCCAGTCGAGCAGCCCCGGCTCGACCATCGTCTCGATGACCACCGACAGCGCCTGCTCCAGGCCCAGCATCCCCGGCCGGGCCTGCGCCCACTCGCTCTCCTTGTCCTCGACCGCGTGCGGGGCGTGGTCGGTGGCGACGGCGTCGATCGTGCCGTCGGCCAGACCCGCCCGCAGGGCAGCCACATCGGCGTCCGTCCGGAGCGGCGGGTTGACCTTGAACACCGGGTCGTAGCTCTCGGCACACGCGTCGGTGAGGAGCAGGTGGTGGGGGGTGACCTCGGCGGTCACCCGCACGCCACGGCTCTTCGCCCACCGGATGATCTCGACGGACCCGGCGGTGGAGACATGACAGACGTGCAGCCGCGCGCCGACATGCCCGGCCAGCAGCACGTCGCGGGCGATGACCGCCTCCTCGGCCGCGGCCGGCCAGCCGGCCAGCCCCAGCCGCGAGGAGCGGTCGCCCTCGTTCATCTGGGCGCCGGCGGTCAGCCGCGGCTCCTCCGCGTGCTGGGCGACGACGCCGTCGAAGGCCTTCACGTACTCCAGCGCGCGGCGCATCAGCGCGGGGTCCGCGACGCACTGCCCGTCGTCGGAGAACACCCGCACTCGGGCGGCGGAGTCGGCCATCGCCCCCAGCTCGGCGAGCCGCTCGCCGCGCAGCCCGACGGTGACCGCGCCGACCGGGACGACGTCGACCAGCCCGGCCTCCTGGCCCAGCCGCCACACCTGCTCCACGACGCCGGCGGTGTCGGCAACCGGATCGGTGTTGGCCATGGCGTGCACGGCGGTGAAGCCGCCCAGCGCGGCAGCGCGGCTGCCGGTCTCGACGGTCTCGGCGTCCTCCCGGCCGGGCTCCCGCAGGTGGGTGTGCAGGTCGACCAGGCCGGGCAGCGCGATCAGCCCGCCGGCGTCCACCACCTCGGCGCGGGGGACCTCGAGGTGCTCACCGACCGTGACGATCAGGCCGTCCTTCAGGAGGATGTCGGCGGCGTCCTCGCCGTAGGGGCGTGCCCCCTTGATGAGGATCGTCACGAAGGGGTGCCTCCCAGCAGCAGATAGAGGACGGCCATCCGGACGCTCACGCCGTTGGCGACCTGCTCGACGATCGTCGAGCGGACGGAGTCGGCCACCTCGGCGGCGATCTCCATGCCCCGGTTCATCGGCCCCGGGTGCATGACGATGGCCTCGTCGGTCAGCGCGGCCATCCGCCGGGCGTCCAGGCCGTAACGGCGGCTGTACTCGCGGGCGCTGGGGAAGAACGAGGCGTTCATCCGCTCGGCCTGCACCCGCAGCATCATCACGACGTCGGCCTTCGGCAGCACGGCGTCGAGGTCGTAGCTCACCTCGACCGGCCAGCTCCCGACGCCGACCGGCAGGAGGGTCGGGGGGGCCACCAGGGTGACCTCCGCGCCGAGGGTGTGCAGCAGGCCGACGTTCGAGCGGGCGACCCGGCTGTGCAGGACGTCGCCGACGATCCCCACCCGCACGCCGTCGAGCCGGCCCAGCCGCCGCCTGATCGTGTACGCGTCCAGCAGAGCCTGGGTGGGGTGCTCGTGGGTGCCGTCGCCGGCGTTCACGACGCTGCCCTTCACCCACTGCGCCAGCCGGTGCGGCGCCCCGGAGGCCGAGTGGCGGACGACGATCGCGTCGCTACCCATCGCCTCCAGCGTCAGCGCCGTGTCCTTGAGGCTCTCCCCCTTGCTGACGCTGCTGCCCTTGGCCGAGAAGTTGATGACGTCGGCCGAGAGCCGCTTGGCGGCCAGCTCGAAGGAGATCCGGGTCCGGGTGGAGTCCTCGTAGAACAGGTTGACCACGGTGCGCCCGCGCAGCGTCGGGAGCTTCTTGACCTCGCGGCCGGCCAGGCTGGCGTCGATCTGCGCCGCGGTGTCGAGCACCAGCGTCGCGTCGTCGCGGTCGAGGTCGGCCGCCTCCAGCAGATGGCGTTTCACTGCTGGCCCTCCGTCAGCAGCACCTCGTCGACCCCGTCGACCTCGGCCAGCCTCACCTTCACCTGCTGGTGTCGCGACGTCGGCACGTTCTTGCCGACGTAGTCCGCCCGGATCGGGAGCTCCCGGTGTCCGCGGTCCACCAGGACGGCGAGCTGCACCGCCCTCGGCCGACCCAGGTCGCGCAGCGCGTCCAGGGCGGCGCGCACGGAGCGGCCGGAGAAGAGGACGTCGTCGACGAGGACGACCAGGCGGCCGTCGACGCCCGCGTCGGGCAGCAGGGTCGGCTCCAGCGCGCGCACGCCGCGGAGCCGCAGGTCGTCGCGGTAGAGAGTGATGTCGACGGTGCCGACGTCGACAGGGGTGCCGGAGAAGGCCTCGATCCGGGCGGCCAGCCGGCGGGCGAGCGGGGCGCCGCGGGTCGGGATGCCGACCAGCACGAGGTCGGCCAGCCCCTCGGTCGCGCCGTCTGCCGGGGCCGCGGCAACCCGCTCGATGAGCTGATGCGCCATCCGGTCGACCACGCGGGCGACGTCGGCGGAGGAGAGCAGCACTCCCGGTGCTGCGGGGCTGCGCGCTTCTGAATTGCTCGGCGCAGCCGGGGACGAGCCGGCCATCAGGCCTCCTTCCCCGCCTCACGGGACGGGTCGTTAAAGGAGTGGGTGGACCGCGGAGGACGGTACCGCACGGCTCGAGGTGCTCTCTGCCCGGCCGGGAGCGCGGCAGGAAGGGTTCGTTCAACGAAACCGGATCGGCCGCTTCAACGGGGCCTCCGCCTGTTGTGTCACGCGGCCAGACCAGTACGCTCTGTGACGATCGAACCCCGACCACGACGACGGACAGTGAGCAGGACAGCGATGAGCACTGACTACTCACGGGCCCTCGGTGCCCGTCTCCGCGCGATTCGCAATCAGCAGGGGCTGTCCCTGCAGGGGGTGGAGGACAAGTCGCACGGCCGCTGGAAGGCCGTCGTCGTCGGCTCCTACGAGCGCGGCGACCGCGCCGTCACCGTCCAGCGCCTCTCCGAGCTCGCCATCTTCTACGGCGTCCCGGTCTCGGAACTGCTGCCCGACCCGCGGCCGAGCTCGGCCGTGACCTCGACGACCAAGATCGTCCTGAACCTGGAATCGCTGGGCTCGCTGCCCGCCGACGAGGCCGGCCCGCTGGCCCGCTACGCCTCGACCATCCAGGCCCAGCGGCACGACTACAACGGCAAGGTCCTCTCGATCCGTGCCGAGGACCTCAAGTCGCTGGCGATCATCTACGACATGAGCCCCGACGAGCTGACCACCCGGCTCATCGAGTGGGGCGTGCTCTCCCCCGGCATGGAGGGCATCGTCGGCGACGGCGGGGACGACGACGAGCTGAACCCGAACTGGGAACGCCGCCACAACCCGCGCTGAGCCATCAGTCTCCGGTGACTGTGCGCGGGTGGTGGCCATCCGCCGCGGATGGCCACGATCCGCGCACAGCCGTCGCTCACGGGGCCGGTGGCCGAGTGCGACCAGGTCACCCCTTGGCGTCGGCGATCGCGCCCAGGACGCCGTTGATGAACGCCGGGGAGTCGTCGGTCGACAGCGCCTTGGCCAGCTCCACCGCCTCGTCGATCGCGACGGGGTCCGGCACGTCCTCGGCCCAGAGCAGCTCGAAGGTCGCCATGCGCAGGATCGCCCGGTCGACGTCGGGCAGCCGATCCAGTGACCAGCCGGTCGCGTGCAGGTCGATCAACTCGTCGATGCGCGGGGCGTGCGCGGCGACGCCCTCCACCAGCCGGATCGTGTAGTCCGACACCGGCGGGTGACCGTCGGCGATGCGCTCCAGGAGCAGCTCGCGCCGTTCCCGGCCCCGCAGATCGGCCTCGTAGAGGACGTCGACGGCGCGCTTGCGCGCCTTGGAGCGGGCGGCCATGGGTCCGGTCTCTCGGGAGGTCTCGGCGGCGCGGTCAGTTGGCGCGGCCGAGGTACCGGCCGTCGCGGGTGTCGACCTTGAGCCGGTCGCCGGTGTTGACGAACAGCGGCACCTGGATCTGGGCCCCGGTCTCCAGGGTCGCCGGCTTGGTGCCGCCGGTGGAACGGTCGCCCTGCAGGCCCGGGTCGGTGTGCTGCACGACGAGCTCCATGGTCACCGGGAGCTCGACGTAGAGCGGGGTGCCGTCGTGCACGGCCACGGTGGCCTCGGTGTTCTCCAGCAGGTAATCGGCGCCGGACCCCACGGTCTCCGCGGGGACGTGGATCTGCTCGAAGGTGTCGCCGTCCATGAACACGTAGTCGGCGCCGTCCTGGTACAGGTACGTCATGCCACGCTTGTCGACGTTGGCCGTCTCGACCTTGGTGCCGGCGTTGAAGGTCTTGTCGACCACCTTGCCCGAGAGCACGTTCTTCAGCGTCGTCCGGACGAAGGCACCGCCCTTGCCGGGCTTGACGTGCTGGAACTCGGTGACGGCCCACAGCTGGCCGTCCAGGTTGAGCACCATGCCGTTCTTGAGGTCGTTGGTGGTTGCCATCAGATGACCAGCAGTTCCTTGCTCGTGAGGGTCAACAACTCGGGCCCGTCCGCCGTGACGACGAGGGTGTCCTCGATCCGGACACCGCCGTGGCCGGGAAGGTAGACACCCGGCTCCACAGTGACGGCCATACCGGCGTCCAGCCTACCCGCGCCGAGCGGTGAGATCCCCGGTGCCTCGTGGATCTCCAGGCCCACCCCGTGCCCGAGCCCGTGCGGGAAGTGCTCCGCGTGGCCGGCCGCGGCGATGACGTCGCGGGCCGCGCGGTCGACGGCGACCACCTCGGCACCGCTGGCGAGAGCGGCACGGCCGGCCGCCTGGGCGGCCGTGACGAGCGCGTAGATCTCCCGCTGCCAGTCCGCGGCGGAGCGGAGCACGAGGGTGCGGGTCATGTCGGAGTGGTATCCGTCGACCGTCGCCCCGAAGTCGAGCTTGAGGAAGTCGCCGTCACGCAACACCGTCGCGTCGGGCCGGTGGTGCGGGATCGCGGAGTTGGCGCCGGCGGCCACGATCGTCTCGAACGACGGCGCCTCGGCCCCCAGCTCGAGCATCCGCGCGTCCAGCTCCCGGCCCACCTGCAACTCCGAGCGCCCGGGTCGGAACGCCCCCTCGGCCGCGAGCTCGGCCAGCGCCCGGTCGGCGACCGCGCACGCCCGCCGCAGTGCCTCGATCTCGTCGTCGTCCTTGATCGCCCGCTGGGCCTCGACGGCACGCCCCACCGAGACGAGCTCGGGCACCGCTCCCCCGCCGGCCGCCTCGACGAGCACCTTCACGAGGGTCGCGTGGCCGTCGACGGTGACGTCGTGGGACTCGTAGCCGATCCGCCCGGCACCGCGGCGCACCGCCTCCCGTGCGAGGGCTGGCACGGTGGTCCGGTCGATGAGCAGCTCGACGTCCGGCGCCTGGGTGGCCGCCTGCGTCGTGTACCGGCCGTCGGTGGCCAGGATGTCGTCGCTGCCGGGGCGGACCAGGAGGGCGCCGTTGGAACCGGTGAACCCGGTCAGGTACCGGACGTTGAGCAGGTTGGTGACCAGGACGGCGTCCATCCCCCGCTCGGCGGCGGTCGCTCGCAACTGCGTGCGCCGTCGGGCCTCCCGATCGCTCACGTCGTTCCTTCGGCGGCCAGCCACTGCACGGCCATCACGTACCCCTGCACACCCAGCCCCACGATGACGCCGTCGGCGACCGAGGAGACGTAGGAGTGGTGCCGGAACTCCTCGCGCTTGTGGATGTTGCTGATGTGCACCTCGACCACGGGCGCCTCCACCGCGGCCAGTGCGTCCGCCAGCACGACCGACGTGTGCGACCAGCCGCCCGGATTGATCACCACCGGATCGCCGGTGTCGGCGGCCGCGTGGATCCAGTGGAGCAGCTCCGCCTCGTCGTCGGTCTGACGGACGAGCACGCCGACACCGAGGTCCCGCGCGGTCTTCTCGATCAGGGCGGTGAGCTCGGCGTACGTGGTGTCGCCGTAGATCGACGGCTCCCGCGTGCCGAGCCGGCCGAGGTTGGCGCCGTTCAGAACCTGGATCGTCATGCTTCCTCCGAGACGGCGGCCCAGGCTGCATCGAGCCAGGCCTGGTCGGGATCGGTCAGGATCATGGGATTGCCCAGCCCGTCGAGGACGACGAACCGCATCGACGCCCCGCGGGCCTTCTTGTCCACCCGCATCACCGCCTGCAGTGCGGCCCAGTCGCCGGCGTACCGCGTCGGCAGCCCGAGCGCGGCCACCAGCCCGCGGTGCCGGTCGACGTCGGCACGGCCGAGCAGCCCGGCCTGGGCGCCCAGCTCGGCGGCGAAGACCAGACCGACGGCGACGGCCTCGCCGTGCCGCCAGCCGAAGTCCTCGACCCGCTCGATGGCGTGCCCGAGCGTGTGCCCGTAGTTGAGGAACTCACGCTGTCCGGTGTCGTACAGGTCCGTGCCGACGGCGGCGGCCTTGACCGCGACCGACCGCTCGATCAGCTCCGCCGTGTCGCGGCGGCCGGTCGGGTCCTGGTCCAGCAGCTCGAGGATGCGGTCGTCGGCGATGAACCCGCATTTGACCACCTCGGCCAGCCCCGAGCGGAACTCCGCATCGGGGAGCCCGGTGAGGACGTCGGGGTCGGCGAGCACCGCGGCCGGCGGATGGAAGGCGCCGACGAGGTTCTTGCCCGAGCCGGTGTTGATCCCCGTCTTGCCGCCGACGGCGGCGTCGACCATGCCCAGCAGGCTCGTGGGCACCTGCACCACCCGGATGCCGCGCACCCAGGTCGCGGCGAGGAAGCCGGCGAGGTCGGTGACCGCTCCCCCGCCGATGCCGACGACCGCGTCCGAGCGGGTCAGCCCGAGCCGCCCGAACTCCTCCCATGCGCGGGCGGCGACGTCGGCGGTCTTGGCCGCCTCCCCGTCGGGCACGACCACGGCCTCGGCGGCGACCCCTGCCGTCTGCAGGGTCTCGACCGCGGCACCTGCGACCGCCGCCAGCGGCGGCGCATGCACGACCGCGGCACGGGCGGTGCCGGCCAGCACCAGTCCCAGCTCGGCGGTGGCCCCCGGGCCGATGACGACCTCGTAGGGGGCCTCCCCCGCGACGGGGACCCGCCTCAGATCGCGCCCCTGTCCGCTCACCGCCTCCTGTCCGCTCACCGTGCCGCTCCGGCGACGATGCCGAGGACCTCGGCGACGACCTCCTCGGGCGTGCGGTCACCCGTCGGCACGGTCGCGGTGGCCACCTCGGCGTAGAGCGGGGCGCGCGCCTCGAGCATGGTCCGCAGCATCGCGCGGGGGTTGACCGCCAGCAGCGGCCGGTCGCGGGACAGGCCCACCCGCTTCGCAGCGGAGTGCAGGTCGACGTCCAGGTGCACGACCGTGCCGCCGTGGGCTCCGTACGCCGCCAGCGCGGCCCGCGTGGCGTCGCTCATGACCGCCCCGCCGCCGAGCGCCAGGACGCCGTCGTGCTGGGTGAGGCCGCGGACCACCGCGTCCGCCTCGAGCGCCCGGAAGTGCGCCTCCCCCTGCTCGACGAAGACGTCGGCCACGGACATCCCTGCGAGCGCCTCGACGTCGGCGTCGGTGTCCCGGAAACCGGCCCCGAGGGCCTCCGCGACGGCCGTGCCGACTGTCGTCTTGCCCGAGGCCGGCGGACCGACCAGGACCAGCAGCGGCCGCGTCACGTGAACGGCCCCCTCACGAGCACGGGAGGCCATCGAGGTAGGCCCGCACGTTGCGGCGGGTCTCGGCGACCGAGTCACCGCCGAACTTCTCGAGGACCGCATCGGCGAGGGTCAACGCGACCATGGCCTCCATCACGACACTGCCGCGCGGCACCGCGCAGGCGTCGCTGCGCTGGTTGATCGCGACGGCGGCCTCGCCGGTGGCGACGTCGACGGTGGCGAGTGCCCGCGGCACGGTGGAGATCGGCTTCATGGCGGCGCGCACCCGGAGCACCTCGCCGTTGGTCATGCCGCCCTCGATGCCACCGGCCCGATCGGTGAGCCTGGTGATGCGGCCATCCTCGGTGACGATCTCGTCGTGGGCGACCGAGCCGCGGCGGCGCGCGGTCTCCAGGCCGTCGCCCACCTCGACCGCCTTGACCGACTGGACGCCCATCAGCGCGCCGGCCAGCCGGGAGTCCAGCCGGCGGTCCCAGTGCACGTGGCTGCCGAGGCCCGGCGGCAGCCCGTGGACGACGACCTCCACGACCCCGCCGAGGGTGTCACCGTTCTTCCGGGCGTCGTCGACCTCGGCGACCATGGCCTCGCTCGTTGCCGGGTCGGCGCAGCGCACCGGGTCCTCGTCGATCAGCTCGTTGTCGTCCGGCCCGGGAAGCACGCCGTCGGGGACGGTCACCGGCCCGATGGCGACGACGTGGCTGACCACGCGGACGCCGAGCGCCTGCTCCAGGAAGGCCTGCGCCACCGTGCCGAGGGCCACCCGCGCCGCCGTCTCCCGGGCGCTGGCCCGCTCGAGCACCGGCCGGGCGTCGTCGAAGCCGTACTTCTGCATCCCGGCCAGGTCGGCGTGCCCCGGGCGCGGTCGGGTCAGCGGAGCGTTGCGGGCCTGGCCCTCGAGGATCTCCGGGTCCACCGGGTCCGCGGACATGACGTCGGTCCACTTCGGCCACTCGGTGTTGCCGATCTGGATGGCGATCGGGCCACCCTGGGTGCGGCCGTGCCGGATGCCGCCGCTCAGCGTCACCTCGTCCTGCTCGAACGACATCCGGGCACCGCGGCCGTGGCCCAGGCGCCGGCGGGCCAGCTGCAGGTCGACGTCGGAGGTCTGCACCTCCACGCCGGCAGGAAGGCCCTCGAGAATGGCGGTGAGCTGCTGGCCGTGCGACTCACCGGCGGTCAGCCAGCGCAACATGTCGAGGATTCTGCCAGGTCGGGCTGGCGATCCCGGCCGCCCCACCGCGAACCGACCGTTCATCGACGGTGCACGGGGCGGACCCGGGTGAGGGATCGCAACGATCCGATGAACGGCGCCGCCCGCGGCTACCCCGCTGTCCCCCTCCGGGCCTACCGTTGACCCGCCCGAGGCGAAGGGAAGACGGCATGACCGTCCTGGCGAGCAGTCCTCCCCTCACGCCGATGGTGGCGCAGACGATCGTCGCCCTACTGGCCGCGGCCGTCGTCCTCGGGCTCGCCGTAGGCATCCTGTACGTCCTGGTGACCGGGAGCATGGCCTGGGGCCTGGTGGTGATCGTCGGCCTGATCAGGCTCATCGCAACGGTTGCCCGCGTGTCGTGGGCGATCCTGCGGACCCGCCTGGGCCGGGGGAGGTCCCGGATCGCCCCGTTGCCCGCCCCGCCGCCGGCGCGCACCAGGCCGGTCGAGATCGTCGGCAACGTGGCCGAGCCGATCAGCGACCCATGGCCGCCGGCGCCGCGTCCTCCCGCGGAGACACCCGTCGATACAACCGGTGTGCGTTGAGGACGGCGCCCGCGAGGGCTCTCCTTCTCCTCCGCGCTCAGCCGAGGGAGGCCGGCCCCTGAAGGGCCAGCGCGAGGACGGCACCCGTCAGCAAGGGCGGCCCGAACGGCAGCGCCGTCCGCCACCCGGCCCGGCGGGTGAGCAGGAGGACGACGGACACCAGTGAGCCGACGACCAGGCCCAGGAAGATCCCGGCCAGGAGGGCACCCCAGCCGACCCAGCCCAGCACCAGCCCGAGCAGGGCCAGCAGCTTCACGTCCCCGAGCCCGAGCCCCGCCGGGACGACGAGCCACGCCAGTGCGGCGACCCCACCGGACACGTCGGCGGCCAGCAGGGCGCGGACGAGTGCGTCCCAGCTGCCGAGGACTGCGGCGTCTGCGGTCAGCGCGGCCGCGCACACGACGGCCGCGGGATAGGTGACACGGTCGGGCAGGCGGTGGCTGGCCAGGTCCACCGCACCGAGGACGACGGCCGCCGCCGCGACCCAGCCGATGCCTACCAGCGCGGGCCGTGCACCGACGAGTGCCGCCGCCCCGGCCAGGAGGAGCACGAGCAGCAGGGTCACGACCGCCGTCCGGACCGGTGCCGCGCCGGCCGTGTCGTCGCGCGCGGCCAGCCGGGCCGCCACGCGGGTCAGCCAGGGGCCGAGAACCACAGCCACGAGGACGGCGCCCGCTATCAGCACGATCGGGGACAGCTCCACGACACCAGCGCGACCGGGGCTCAGCAGACGGCGTCGAGCGCGGCACGCATGGCCGCGATCGGCGCCGGGTGGCCGGTCATGAGTTCCACCTGGACGGTGGCCTGCCAGAACAGCACCTC
>JAODNJ010000346.1 GCA_025465155.1 Frankiales bacterium | reverse complement strand
TCGAGGGTGAACAGCAGGTTGGCCAGCTTCGACTGGCCGTAGGCGCGCTGGGGGGAATACGGCCGGCGCCGCCAGTTCAGGTCGTCGAGCACGATGGTGCCGGCGCGGTGCAGGCCGGAGGAGACGGTGACCACGCGGTCCACGACGTGCGGCAGCAGCAGGTTGGTCAATGCGAAGTGACCCAGGTGGTTGATGCCGAACTGCCGCTCGAAGCCGTCGACGGTCACGCCCGCCGGCACCGCCATGATCCCGGCGTTGTTGATCAGGACGTCGATCGTGCCGTCCCAGTCGCGGGCGAACGACCGGACCGACTCCAGGTCGGCCAGGTCGAGCGGGCGCACCTCGGTGGCGCCGTCGATCTCCGCGGCCGCGCGTGCCCCACGCCCGGGGTCCCGCACCGCGAGGACGACGCGCGCTCCGGCTGCCGCGAGGGCGCGTGCAGTGGCGAGTCCCAGGCCGCTGTTGGCGCCGGTCACGACCGCGGTCCGGCCGGCCTGCGAAGGGATGTCCCCGGTGGTCCAGCGCGTGGTCATGTCGCCCAATGTAGGCACCGTCACCTGAGTCTCCGCGGCGTCGCTGTCCGGTCAGTCCGCCAGGGGGGCGAACCGGCGCAGCCGCAGGCTGTTGGCGACCACGAAGACGCTGCTGGCCGCCATGGCCGCCCCGGCGATCATCGGGTTCAGCAGGCCGAACGCCGCGAGCGGCAGCGCGGCGACGTTGTAGGCGAACGCCCAGAACAGGTTGGCCTTGATCGTGGCGAGGGTGCGCCGGGACAGGCGGACCGCGTCGGCGGCGGCCCGCAGGTCTCCGCGGACCAGGGTGAGGTCGCCGGCCTCGATGGCGATGTCGGTGCCGGTACCCAGCGCGAGCCCGAGATCGGCCGTGGCCAGTGCGGCCGCGTCGTTGACGCCGTCCCCCACCATGGCCACGGTCCGGCCCTCCGCCTGCAGCCGGCGGACCACGTCCACCTTGTCCTGCGGGAGGACCTCGGCGACGACGTCGTCGATGCCGACCTCGGTCGCGACCGCGCGGGCGACGGACGCGTTGTCGCCGGTCAGAAGCACCGGATGCAGGCCGAGCCCGCGCAGCCTGCGCACCGCCTCGGCCGAGGTGGGCTTCACCGAGTCGGCGACCATCAGCAATCCGCGCGCCGCGCCGTCCCACCCCACGGCGACGACGGTGCGGCCGGCGGCCTGGGCGTCCGCGCGGGCGCGCTCCAGCAGGACCGTGAGCCGGGCGCCGTCCTCGGTGAGCATGCGGGGGCGGCCCGCCACGACGGCGCACCCGTCCACGGTGCCGCGCACGCCGAGCCCGCCGATCGAACAGAAGCCCTCGACCGCGGGGAGGGGGCCGGACTCCGCGGCCGCCGCCGCCACCGCCCGCGCGACCGGGTGCTCCGAGGCGGCCTCCACGGCCCCGGCCAGGCGCAGCACCCGGGCGGGGTCCTCGCCGGGCGCGGCGACGACGTCGACCAGGGTCATCCGGCCGGTGGTGACGGTGCCGGTCTTGTCGAGGACGACGGTGTCGACGCGGCGGGTGGACTCGAGGACCTCGGGGCCCTTGATCAGGATGCCGAGCTGAGCGCCACGGCCGGTGCCGACGAGCAGCGCCGTCGGCGTGGCCAGCCCGAGGGCGCAGGGGCAGGCGATGATGACGACGGCGACCGCGGCGGAGAAGGCCCCTGCGGTGCCGCCACCGAGTAGCAGCCAGGCGGCGAGGGTCAGTACCGCCAGCCCGAGCACGAGCGGCACGAAGACCGCCGAGACCCGGTCGGCCAGGCGCTGCACCTGGGCCTTGCCGTTCTGCGCCTCCTCGACCAGCCGGGCCATCGCCGCGAGCTGGGTGTCGGCGCCGACGCGGGTGGCCCGGACGACCAGCCGGCCGCCGGCGTTGACGGTCGCGCCGACGACGGCGTCGCCCGGCCCCACCTCGACCGGCACGGACTCACCGGTCAGCATCGAGGCGTCCACGGCGGAGGACCCGTCGGTCACCTCGCCGTCGGTGGCGATCCGCTCGCCGGGGCGGACGACGAAGAGGTCGCCGACCCCGAGCCGCTCCACGGGGACGCGCTGCTCGCCGCCGTCCCGGAGGACGGAGACGTCGCGGGCGCCGAGCTCGAGCAGGGCGCGCAGCGCCGCGCCGGCCCGCCGCTTGGCGCGCGCCTCGGCGTAGCGCCCGGCGAGCAGGAACGTCGTGACACCGGCGGCCGCCTCGAGGTAGATGCTCCCTCCGCCGTCCCCGCGCATGGCCGTGAAGGTGAAGGGGTCGTGCATGCCGATCTCGCCGGCGGAGCCGAAGGTCAGCGCGTAGACCGACCACAGGGAGGCGGCGCCGGTGCCCAGGGAGACCAGGGTGTCCATGGTCCCGGCCCCGTGCCGGAGGTTGGTCCAGGCCGCCCGGTGGAACGGCAGACCGCCCCACACGACGACGGGCGTGGCCAGCGCCAGCGACACCCACTGCCACGCCGGGAACTGCAGCGCCGGGGCCATCGCGAGCAGGACGACGGGCACGGTCAGGAGGGCCGAGACGAGCAGCCGCCGGCGCAGCGGCGGCAGCGGGTCCTCGTCGGCCCGCTCCGGCTCGGGGATGCGGGCCGTGTAGCCGGCCTTCTCCACCGCGGCCACGAGGTCCTCGGTCGTGACCCCGCCGGTGCGGGCGACCCGGGCCCGTTCGGTGGCGTAGTTGACCGTCGCCGTCACGCCGTCGAGCCGGTTGAGCCTCTTCTCGATGCGCGCGGCGCAGGAGGCGCAGGTCATCCCGCCGATGGCGAGTTCCACAGCGCCGCCGTCGGGGGGTGCCTGCGTGCTCATGGGTGTCCGTCCGCGCCGCTCCTCCGGCCTCAGGAGGGGGCGACCTCGTAGCCGGCTTCCTCGACCGCGGCGCGCACGTCCGCGTCCGGCACCGGGGCCTGGCTGGTGAGGGTCAGCCCGCCGCTGGCGAGGTCGACCTCCACCCCGGTCACGCCGGGGAGGGCGCCGAGCTCCTCGGAGACCGAGCGGACGCAGTGCTCGCAGGTCATGCCGGTGACGGTGTAGGTGGCGGTGGTCATCGGGGCCCTTCGTTGCAGACGGGCGGGGTCAGGAGCGGACGAGCCGGGCGATCGCGGCCGAGGCCTCGCGCACCTTCTCGTCGGCCTCGGGGCCGCCGACGGCGACCGCGTCGGCGACGCAGTGGGCCAGGTGCTCGTCGAGCAGGCCGAGGGCGACCGACTGGAGCGCCTTCGTCGCGGCCGAGACCTGGGTGAGGATGTCGATGCAGTACTTCTCGTCCTCGACCATGCGCTGCAGGCCGCGGATCTGGCCCTCGATGCGCCGGAGGCGGGTGAGGTAGTCGGCCTTGCGGGAGATGTAGCCGTGGGCGTGCGCCGCGGTGTGCTCGGTTCCCTGGTCGGTTCCCACGAGGAGAAACCATACCCCCGTGGGGTGTCCACGGGCTAGGTGTCATCCGGCTCGGCCCGCAGTCGGTCGATGTCGGACTGGAGTCGATCGGCGTCCGCCCGCGCGTCGGCGAGCTGGTCCTCGAGGCCGACGATGACCTCGGCCGAGGCCAGGGAGTGGCCGCCGTCCAGGAGGGTCCGCATCCGGGCGGCGAGTTCCAGCTGTTCGCGGGAGTAGCGGCGGTGGCCGCCGGGCGAGCGGTGCGGCTGCAGGACGCCGGAGCTGTCGAGGCTGCGCAGGAACGCCGCCTGCACACCCAGCAGCTCTGCCGCCTGGCTCATGGTCAGCGCCGGGAAGTCCCGGTCGTCGAGCCGGCGCAGGGGATCGGACACGGCGCGCCACCCTCTCGCATCGGTGGACAGGTGCCGAGGGGCCGGGCCCGCAGGCCCGGCCCCTCGCGGTCGATCCGGTCAGGCAGTGATCGTCACGCCTCGACGGCGTCGCGCTCGTCCCCGCCGGACTCGCCTTCGATGGTGCGCGCCTGCAGGCCGACGGGCGCGTCGGCGCGGGTGACCGTGATCTTGCGGGCCCGCGCCTTCTCGGCCACCGGGATGCTCACGGTCAGGACGCCGTCGTGGTAGCTGGCCTCGAGGCGGTCGGTGTCGAGGCTGCGGCCGAGCACCAGTTGACGGGTGTAGCTGCCGTAGGGGCGTTCGGCGACGGCCCACTCGGCGTTGTCGAGCTGGGGCACCGAGCGATCCGCCGTCACGGTCAGCGTGGTGCCCTCGACCGACAGGTCGATCGAGCCGGGGTCGACTCCGGGTAGGTCGAAGTGGGCCACGAAGTTGTCGCCGACCCGATAGGCGTCCATCGGCATGCCCGACAGGGGCCGGGCGGTCATGCTGCCGGTGCGACCGGTGAGCTGGTCCAGCGCGCGGAAGGCGGCCGACGTGGCGGCGAACGGGTCGTAGGCGGTCAGCATCGCCATGGCTGTGCACCTCCAGAAGATCTGCCGTACTGGTTGCCGATGGAGATAATCGCTATCGGCGACTGCAGATTACCTTCTACGACCGACCTAGTAAACATCGTCGGGAGACAAACGTTCGGCCGGAGGAACCTGGGAGGCGTGGAGATGCGGCGGTTGGGGCAGGGGAGCGGCATGGAGGAGTCGACCTACGCGCAGGCGCCCGACCCGGAGGTGACCGGCCCGGAAGCTGCCGCGCGGCGGGGCGACGAGGCCGAACCGGAGGTCCGCACGTCCCTGGACGGCGAGGTGGGCACCGTGACGGTGTCCGGCGATCTCACCGAGGCTGCCCGGCGCCCGCTGGTGCGGGCGATGACCGACTGGCTGCTGGCGAGCCACAGCCTGCGCGAGGTGCGCCTCGACCTGCATGGGGTGGCGTTCATGGACTCCGCCGGCATGGCCGTTCTGGTCCAGTTGCAGCGACTCGGCGCCCCCCGCGGGGTGGAGGTCATCCTGGTGCACCCGCCCGCGGCCGTGGTCCGGCCGTTGCAGCTGTCCGGACTGTGGCGGCGGTTCCCGATCGTGGAGAGGGGGGAGGACCTCCCCGCCGTCCTCGTTCCCCAGGTGGTCGGCGACCTGCTCGCCGCCGCCGAGGCCGCCCCCGGGTTCATGCCCTCCGAGGAGGGGCGGGCCCTGTACGAGGCGGCCCGTTCGGTCTCCGTGCAGGGGCCACTGCTGGAAGTCGGCAGCTGGATGGGGAAGTCGGCGCTGTACCTCGCCGCGGCCGCCCGCGAGACCGGCCGCCACGTGGTCACGGTCGACCACCACCGCGGTTCGGAGGAGCACCAGCCCGGCTGGGAGCACCACGACGCCTCGCTGGTCGATCCGCTGGTGGGCCGGATCGACACGCTGCCCCGCTTCCGGCGCACGATCGCCGCGGCCGGAGCGGAGGACGTCGTCATCGCCGTCATCGCGCGCTCCGAGGTGCTTGCCCCGCTGTGGTCGACGCCGCTGGCGCTGGTCTTCCTCGACGGCAGCCACACGGAGGAATCGGCCCGCCGCGACCAGGACGCCTGGGTGGCGAAGCTCGCCCTGGGCGGGACCCTCGCCATCCACGACGTCTTTCCCGACCCGGCCGACGGCGGGCAGGCTCCGTTCGGGGTCTACACGCGGGTGCTGGCCTCGGGGGAGTTCGAGGAGCTCCCCGGAACCGGCTCTCTCCGCCTGCTGCGGCGGGTCCGGTGACCGACCCGCTCGAGGCCGAACGGGCGGCGGCAGAGGCGCAGATCGCCGCGCTGACCCGGGAGTTCGACGCCGTCGTCGCGGCGTCCCGGGCCTCGAATGCCGACGACGAGCACGATCCGGAGGGAGCGACGATCGCGTTCGAGCGGCAGCAGGTGGTCGCGCTGCTCGAGGCCACCCGGCGGCGACTGGCCGACGTCGAGGCGGCGCAGGACCGCCGCAGGGCGGGGAGCTACGGCATCTGCGAGTCCTGCGGCCGGCCGATCGCGGCCGAGCGGCTGGCCGTCCGCCCGGCCGCCCGTACCTGTATCGACTGCGCGCGCTGAGGGCCGCGCCGGAGCACATCGGTCAGAAGGTCACCGGGACGGCGAAGAGGAGCGCGTTCGTCCTCCAGTTCCCCGACCTGTCGCCGTCGGCGGCCCCGCAGGAGACGGGACGAGCACCGGGCGACCGGACGGCCATCGGGTCACGGCGTCTGCGGCTCCGGTGGCCGGCCGATCGGGAGCGGCCGGCCGGGCGCCACCCCGTCCGCGCGGACCTGCGCCGGCTCCGGTCCCCGATCGGCCACGAGCGGCACGGTGAGGCGGGGCAGCAGTACGTGCACCAGCGGTCCGACCGCCAGTGCGTATACGACGGTGGCCGGCCCCAGCCTGCCGCCGAGCAGCCAGCCTGTGACGACCACCGCCACCTCGAGCGAGGTGCGGACCAGTCGGATCGATCCCCCCGTCCGCCGGACCAGCCCGGTCATCACTCCGTCCCGCGGCCCGGGGCCCAGCCGGACACCGATGTAGAGCGCGGTGGCGGCTGCGTTGAGCAGGATGCCGCCGACCGCGAAGCCGATCCGCACCGGGAGCGCGGACGGTCCGGGGAGCGCGCGGAGGGCGGCGTCGACGGCGAAGCCGATGACGACGACGTTGCTGACGGTGCCGAGGCCCGGTCGTTCCCGGAGCGGGATCCAGCCGAGCAGGACCAGCGCGCCGACCACCACGGTCACCGTGCCCAGCGACCAGCCGAGGTGCCGGGCCAGCCCCTGGTGCAGCACGTCCCACGGCATGTTGCCCAGCGACGACCGCACGAGCAGGGCCATCGAGACGCCGTACAGGGTCAGCCCGACGTAGAGCTGGACCAGGCGGCGCACCCACGAGACCCGGAGCGGACGGAGGACGGGGGAGTGCGGCACCCCGTCAGCATGCGGCACGATTGGCCCGATACCTACAGGCCAATCGACAGGAAGTGGCGTGGACAGCATCTCGGCCCGCCGGCTCGCCGACCTCGCCGGCGATCTCCGGGGAGACCGGCCGCCCCGGTATGCCGCTCTGGCCGCGCGGGTGCGCCTGCTGGTGGCGGACGGCCGGGTGCCATTGGGCGCCCGGCTCCCCGCCGAGCGGGAGCTGGCGACCGCCCTGGGCGTCAGCCGGGCCACGGTGACCGGCGCCTACGCCCGCCTGCGGGAGGACGGCTGGGCCTCCGCCCGCCAGGGGGCGGGCACGTTCGCCGCCCTCCCGGCCGGTCCACACCCCGGGGCATGGGTGCCGGGCCCCGACGACGGGGCCATCGACCTGGCCCATGCGGCGCCGGCCGCGCCCCCCGAGGTCGCGGCCGCCTTCGCCGCCGCTGCCGCGGAGCTCCCGCGCTTCCTCCCCGGCCACGGCTACCACCCCGCCGGCCTCCCCGACCTGCGTGCCCGCATCGCCGAGCGGTACACGGTGCGCGGGCTGCCGACGGCTCCCGAGGAGGTGCTCGTCACCGCCGGCGCCCTCCACGGCGTCGGGCTGGCCCTGGCGGCGCTGCTGCGACCGGGCCGGGGGCTGCTGGTCGAGCAGCCGACCTACCCCAACGCGCTCGACGCGGCCCGCGCGCTCGGTGCGCGGCTGTTGCCGACCGCCCTCGACCCCGAGGCGCCGTGGGAGTGGCTGGACACCGCCGAGGGTGCGCTGCGCACGGTCCGCCCGCCCGCCGCGTACCTGATGCCGGACTTCCAGAACCCGACGGGCGTGCTGCTCGGCGCCGCCGGCCGCGAGCGGCTCGCCGGAGCAGTGGCACGGGCCGGGACCACGGCGGTCGTGGACGAGACCCTCGCCGAGCTCGGCCTGGACGCGCTCCCACCGGCGCCGTTCGCCGCGTTCGCGCCCGGCACCCTCTCGGTGGGCAGCCTCAGCAAGGTCTTCTGGGGCGGCCTGCGGATCGGCTGGGTCCGGGCCGGCGCCGACGTCGTCCAGCGGCTGACGGCGCTGTCGGCGCGCTCCACCATGTCCGGCCCGGTCGTCGAGCAGCTGGCCGCCTGCATGCTCCTCGACGGCATCGAGGCGTCCCTGGAGGGGGCGCGGGAACGGCTGCGGGAGCGGCGGTCCGCGTTGCGCGAGGCGTTGGCCGAGCGGCTGCCGCAATGGCGGGTGACCGAGCCGGCCGGGGGCCTGGTGCTGTGGTGCAGGCTGCCTGCGCCGCGCTCGAGTGCGATCGTGGTCGAGGCCGAGCGGCGGGGCCTGCGGCTGGCCGCCGGGCCGCTGTTCGGGACGGGGCACGCGCTCGACGACCGGCTGCGGTTGCCCTACACCCAGCCGGTCGAGGTGCTCCGCCGCGCGGTGGCCGTGCTGGCGGACGCCGACGCGGCGGCGGCCGGCGGCGGGCAGCGGGACGGCGTCCCCGGGGTCGATCTCGTCGTCTGAGCCGGCCGGCTCAGCTGACGTACCTCCGCGCGGTGGAGCGGCGCTGGGCCCGGTCCAGCGCGGCGAAACGGGCCTCCGCCTGCGGCGGCAGCACCCGCCGTTCGCGCACCACCCAGGGGAGCCCCCGCACCGCCTCGACCAGGGCGCTCGCGGTCACCCGGTCGCGTGGCACCGTGCGCAGCAGGTGGGCCGTCCGTCGCAGCGCCGGACGCAGGGGGCGGCGCAGCCACGTCGTCCACAGGGTGTTGCGGATGCCGTCCCTGCGCCGGAGGTGCGGGTCGCGGGCGCGGCTGGCCTGGTGGTGCACCGTCAGCTGGGGCAGGTAGCACAGCTCCCAGCCGCGAGCGGCCAGATCACCGGCCATCAGCTCCTCCTCGCCGCCCAGCCACAGCCGCCCGGAGAAGCCGCCCACCTGTTCGAACGCCTCGCGGCGCAGCACGCTCGCGCCGGCGAGGAACGAGCCCAGCGCCGGGCCGGGGAGCCAGTCCGCGCCCCGCACGGGGGAGTCGCGAAGCTCGGCGACGATCGGGTCCTCCACGCCGGACGGCTCGACGACGATCCGCGCGGTCACGACGGCCAGCCGGGGGTGGGCGGCCAATGCATCGGCGGCCAGCCGGAGCGACCCCGGCTCCCACCAGGTGTCGTCGTCGCAGAACGCCACGAACGGGGTGTCCAGCCGGGCGACGCCGAGGTTGCGGCCGACCGCGCCGAGGTTCGCCGGGCTGACGATCAGCTCCACATCGGGGAACCGCTCGCGCACCGCGACGGCGGTGCCGTCGGTCGAGCCGTTGTCCACGACGACGACGTGCGGCTGCTCGGGGAGGTCGCGCAGCCGGGTGAGCGCGAGCAGCAGCTCCGCGCGCCGTTGGTGGGTGATCACCACGACGGCGACCCGTGGTTCGGGCCCGACCGCCGGGTGGCCCTGCACCTGCGTGCGGCCCCGGTGTTCCGTGGCGGTCACGCCGCGTCCCCCGCCAGCAGCCGGAGTCCGGCCCGCACCTGCGCCGGGACCGGATTCCTCCGACGCAGTGCCGCCGGGACGTCGGGCAGCGCCCGCAGCAGCCCCTCGACGCCGCGGCGGGAGCGCAGAGCCCTGGCCAGCAGCCTGCCTACGTCCGGGCCGGGCAGGCGCATCACCGCGGTGAGCAGCCTGCTGCGCCAGATCGCCGCCTGCCGGCGGCCGGGCGCCTCCCGCCGGGGGGAGGGGTGGTGGTGCACCGTCACCTCGTCGACGTAGGCCAGTCCCCAGCCGGCCGCCGCGAGGTCGATCGCGACCCGTTCCTCCTCCCCGGGGAAGCGGACCACGGGGTCGAACCCGCCGACCGCCGAGAACGCCTCGGTGCGCACCAGGGCCGCGCAGGCGACGAAGCCCAGCAGCGACGGGCCCGGCAGGTCCGGCTCCGTGCCCAGCGGGCTGGCCGCCATCTCCGCGCAGACCTGGTCGAGGAGTTCCTCCGGGCCGACCAGGATCCGGGCGTTGAGCACGGCGAGCCGCGGATGGGCCCGCATGATCACCACGGCGCGGGCGAGGTCGCCCGGCGCCCACCAGGAGTCGTCGTCGGCGAACGCGACGAACGGCGTGCCGGCCTGCGCGACGCCGATGGTCCGGGCGCCCGCCCCCATGTTCCGGTCGAGGGTGAGCACCGTGACCGAGGGATGGGCTGCGCGGACGGCCGCCACGGTGTCGTCGGTGGAGGCGTTGTCGACGAGGACGACCGGGGCCTCGTGGCGCGGCAGGCTGGCCAGCAGGTCGTCACGCCGGTTGCGGCTGACGACGACGACCGCGACGTCGGTGCCGGAGGAGATCGGCTCGGGCAGGGGGCGTTCGGCGGAACCGGGGGTCACGGACGGACGGTGCCCGCACTCCCGGGCAGCCAATCGGAGGTCCGCGTCGCGTCCGCCGGTTCCGCGCTCGGCAGGGTCCCGAGGTCGGTGAACAGCCCCGCGGCAGGGGTCGCCCGCGCCAGCGCGTCGGCGGCCAGGACGACCGCGGCCGCCGTCCACGTCGTCCGCTCCACCGGCCAGCGGACGTCGTCGGCGTAGACCAGCCCGGTCCAGTACGAGCCGTCGTCGTGCCGCAGGTGCTGCATCGCGGCCAGCTGCTCCAGGGCAGCGTCCCGGTTCCCGGCCGCGGCCAGGGCGAGGGCGAGCTCGCACGTCTCCGCGCCGGTCACCCACGGCCGGTCGGCGACGCACCGCACGCCGAGCCCGGGGACGACGAACCGGTCCCAGTCGGAGGCCAGCCGGTCCTGCGCGGCGGCCCCGGTCAGGGCGCCGCCGAGGACGGGGTAGTACCAGTCCATCGAGTAGCGCGAGCGGTCGGCGAACTCCTCGGGTCGGGTACGCACGGCCTCGCCCAGATCCGCCGCGGCGAGATCCCAGTCCGGCTGCGGCTCCCCCTGGAGAGCGGCGAGGGCGACGCCGCAGCGGAGGGCCTGGAAGAGCGAGGCGTTGCCGGTCAGCAGCGCGGTGCCGTCGGGCGTGCCGTCCGGTCGCAGCGCCCACCCGACGGCCCCTCCGGGGAGCTGCATCCGGGTCACCAGGTCCAGCCCGCGGCGCACGGCGGGCCACAGCTCGGCGACCAGTTGCTCGTCGGCGCTGACCAGCCAGCTGTGCCAGACGCCGACGGCGAGGTAGCCGGCGTGGTTGCTCTCGGCCGCGGGCGCGGTCACGGAGCCGTCGCGGTACTCGGCGGCCCAGGAGCCGTCGGGCCGCTGCCGGCCGGCCAGCCAGCGGTAGGCGGCCCGGGCGCGCGCGTGCTCACCTCCCACGTCGAGCGCCATGGCGGCCTCGACGGAGTCCCACACGTCGAGCTGGCCGCCGCGGAACCAGGGGAGCGCGCCGTCCCGCTCCTGCTCGTGGGCGATGGCGGCGACCGTGCGCCGCACCTGCTCCGCGCTCAGGACACCCGGGAGGTCGGGCAGGCCGGCGCGCCCGGGCTCAGGGTGCCGCAGCGTCCCGCTCCTGCCAGGTGGCGCCCGCCATCGGCCTCGGAACGGCGGGCTTGTCGGCGTACACGACCAGGCTCTTGCCGATCACCGGGTCCAGCAGCCGCTCGGCGGCGCGGGTCAGCGCGGGACGCTTCATCAGGTCCCAGACCAGCAACCGGTGGTAGGCGCGGACGGCGGCGGTGTCCCTCTCCACCCCGACGGCGCACTTCAGCCACCAGAAGGGGGCGTGCAGCCCATGCGCATGGTGGCTCCCGCCCGGGATCAGCCCCGCAGTGGCCAGCCGGGTGCGCAGGACGTCGCCCCGGTAGATGCGGATGTGACCGCCCTCATTGGCGTGGTACTCCCCCGACAGCGCCCAGCAGATCCGCTCCGGGCCGTAGCGGGGGACGGTCACCGCGACGCGTCCACCGGGCCGGAGCACGCGGGCGATCTCGGCGAAGGCGGTCGCGTCGTCCGGGATGTGCTCGAGCACCTCGGAGGCGATGACCCGGTCGACGCTCGCGTCGGGGAAGGGCAGCGCGGTCAGGTCGCCCCGCACCACCTCGAAGCGGGCGCCCTCGGGCGCCTCCCCGGCCGCGGCGATGGCGCCCAGCCGGCGCTTCGTCGTCTCGACCTCCTGCCGGCCCCAGTCGACGGCGACGACGGAGGCGCCCCGGCGGAAGGCCTCGAAGGCGTGCCGGCCCTCGCCGCAGCCGAGGTCGAGCACGGTCATGCCCGGCCCCAGGTCGAGCCGGTCGTAGTCGACGGTCAGCACGGGCGGCCCGCGCCGGCGAGGACCTCGCCGTACCAGTCTGCGGTGCGCTGCGCCGTCGAGCGCCAGGTGTAGGACTCCAGCACCCGCCGCCGCCCCGCCCGGCCCAGCTGCTCGCCCAGGGACGGGGAGTCGAGGACCAGCTGCAGGGCTGCGGTCAGCTCCCCGACGTCGCCGGCCTTCACCCGCAGGGCCGCCTTGGTCCCCACCACCTCCGGCAGCGCGCCGGCGTCCGTGGTGACCAGGGGCGTGGCACAGGCCATCGCCTCCACCGCCGGCAGGGAGAATCCCTCGTAGAGCGAGGGGATGGCGACCACCGCGGCGCGCTGGAGCAGTGCCACCAGGTCGGGCTCGGGCAGCGGGCCGGTGAAGCGGACGGCGTCGCGGAGGGCCAGCCGGTCGAGCGCGGCCTCGGCCGGGCCGCCCGGGCGTGCGGAGCCGACGACGGTCAGCCGGACCGGCCGCTCGGTGCGCAGCTTCGCCAGCGCCTCCAGCAGGTGCACGAGCCCCTTGAGCGGGACGTCGGCGCTGGTCGTGACGACGATCGAGTCGGGGTCGCGCGGAGCGTCCGACGGCGTGAAGACCCTGGGATCGATCCCGACGGGGATGACCTCGACACCCGCCGCCGGGACGCCCATCTCGCTCTGGATGTCGCGCCGGGAGCTCTCCGAGACGGTCGTGACGGCGTCGAGGCGCCGGACGACGCGCGCCTGCATGCCGGTGAACCCGTACCAGCGGTGCAGGGTCAGCCGCCGCCGGAGCGAGGGGGCCGCGGCCAGCTCGAGCCGGCGGTCGATCGCGACCGGGTGGTGCACCGTGGCCACGGTGGGCACCCCGGCCCGGCGGAGCCGCAGCAGGCCGTAGCCCAGGGACTGGTTGTCGTGGACGACGTCGAGCCGGTCGGCCCGGGGGAGGAGCGCCCGGGCGGCGCGGAGGCTGAACGTCAGTGGCTCCGGGAAGCCGCCGCTGCACATGGCCGCCCATTCGGCGACGTCGATCCAGTCCCGGAACTCCGAGGGCCGTGGCGTCCGGAAAGGGTCCGGTTCGCGGTAGAGGTCGAGGCTGGGCACTCGGGTCAGCGCCACGCCGTCGTCGAGCTCCGGGTAGGGCTGGCCGCTGAGCACCTCCACGCGGTGCCCCAGCTCGGTCAGCTCACGGGAGAGGGCGCGGACGTAGACGCCCTGACCCCCGCTGTGCGGCTTGCTCCGGTAGGACAGCAGTGCGATGCGCAGCGACCGTCCCATGCGCCGGACCCTAACCCGACCCGCGGGCGGCCGGTTCCGGCCGGTGCGGGCGAACGCCTGACGGGCGGCGACCCATGACGGGCCCACGTTGCGACACGTGGTCCTCTGCACCGCCGACACCGCACTGGTCGCGGACTTCGCCGACGGGGCGGCATTCCGGCGGTACGCCACCGATCCCCGCCACCTCGAGATCATCGGCGAGCACGCGCGGCCGTGGCTGGCCGCGCGGAGCGCCGTGCAGTACGAGGTCTGAGCGCCGTTCGCCCGGACGGGTGACGCCGGGCCGTTCCCGCAGGTAGCACCGCCGGACCCGGAGCCGAACGGATGCCGGGACGCGGTTGCGGCACTACCGTGTCCGCATGATCCGGACGGTGCGCAGCATCCGGTTCCCCGCCGCCGCGGTGGCTGCCGTGGTGGCCGCCGTCGCCGCCGCGGGACTCCTGGCCGGCTGCGCCGGCGGCGCGAAGGGTGGGGCCACGGCGGCCGGCTCGTCGTCGTCCTCGTCGTCGTCCTCGTCGTCGGGGTCGGTGACGGGGTCCAAGCTGACGAAGGGGCTGCTGCCGGCCGCGGCCTTCGGCTCCGACGCCACGGTCATCGGGCTGACCCTGGAGCAGTTGCGCCAGGCCACATCGTCGCAGCTGGGGGCGGCCGCGGCCGGCATCCAGGTGGACCCGCCGTCGTGCGCGGTGGCGGTCCAGGGCTCCTCGCCGAACTACGACAAGGTCGGCGACCTCGCGGCACAGAGCGCGATGAGCCCGACCGGCGCCACGGTCGAGGCGCTGATGACCCGCGGCCCGGCGAAGGGCGCGGCCCAGAAGCTGCGCGGAGCGATCGCCGCCTGCCCGAAGGCCACCGTCACGACGCCTCGATCCGGAACCGTCACGCTGACGTTCGCCGGCGTGGACGTGAAGAAGCTGGGCAGTGACAGCGCCGCGATGCAGCTGACCACCGCGCTGACCAAGCCGGACGGGACGTCGGTGTCGGTGCCGGCGCTCCTCGGCGCGGTCGAGGACCACGACCGGCTGCTGCTGCTGATCACCGCGGGCAAGTACGGTGCGGCCCCCGACCAGGCCGCGTTCGCGGCACTGCTGGAGAAGGCCTACTCCACCCAGGCCCGCGCGCTGGACTGAGCGCTACCGACAGATCCGCGGGCGCCGTCCACAGCCCCGGCCGGTTCCCACAGATCGCTCCGCACCACACCGGACCGCCTCCGCGACGGACACGGTCGTGGACATGGACGCCACCCGCCGCCCCGGATCCCGCGACCAGCCTCGCTACGAGATCCGGCGCTCGGAGCCGGGCGAGATCGCGGCCGCGCTGGCGCACCTGCTCGGCTTCC
>JAODNJ010000143.1 GCA_025465155.1 Frankiales bacterium | reverse complement strand
ATGCGCACGGCATCCTGCGGGCCCTCGCACTCGGTCGGGTCGTCGCGGTGCGCGGCGGCACAGCGGTCGGTGGCGCCGCTCACGCCGTCACCTTGGCTGCCCGGTTGCGGGCGGCCCGGCGCTTCATGGCCCGCCGCTCGTCCTCGGACTTCGCCCCCCATACCCCGGCGTCCTGACCGGTCTCCAGCGCCCACTGGAGGCACTGCGCCACGACGGGGCAGCGACGGCAGACAGCCTTAGCCTCCTCGACCTGGAGCAGCGCAGGTCCGCTCTCACCGATCGCGAAGAACAGCTCGGGATCTTCCTCGCGGCATGCGGCCTGGTGGCGCCAGTCGGTGGTCGCGTTGTCGTTCATCGGGTAACTCCGTTCGGGTTGGGGTGGCAGTCGGCGTCACGGTCGTGCCCGCAGCCGCACAGGAAGCCGTCCGGGGAGTGGACGGGGCAGGCGTCGGCGGGGGCGGGCCGCCTCTCGGCGGCGCGGCGGAGCAGCTCGTTGAGCGCCCCCGCCGCGCCCGGGTAACCCTTCGCGAGGATGAAGTTCCGCATCGGCTCGGAGGGGAACTGGACCTCGCACCTGACGCCGCAGAACGCGTGCTCGCCGTCGGCGTGGGCCTGCTCCTCCTCGTGCACGTCGCAGAGTTCGCCGTCCTCGCAGGGGCTCGGCTGGCTGCACGGGGTGGGCTCGGGCTGCTGTGCCTCGTCGCTGTCTCGCTGGCCCGTCAGCAGGGTGCGCGCTTCGGTCTGTGCCGCCCGGTAGCCCTGGCCGTAGACGCCTTTGCCGATGTCGGCCCACGTCCAGATGAGGGTGCGGCCGATGCGTGCCGAGTCGCTCAACCAAGGTGCGGGCTGCTGCGCCTCGTCGGCCATGCGGCGCAGCAACTCCGTGGCGTGGATCGTGCCGAGGTCCCACGCCTCGCGGATGCTGTCGATGTTCTCGGGGTCCTCGACCTGGTCGTCGTAGTCCAGGGCGAACACGGCGTCGGCGCCTTCCCGCAGGATCGCGGCCCGGTCGACGGTCACGGCCTGCTCGGCGCGCTCCAGCGGGGTGCTGCTCACGCGTCCCACCCCTCGGGTGCCTGCTCGGCAACGAGGTCGCTGATCCACTCGGGCCACGCGCGCCGGTCCCATGCGGGGAACTGGACGAGCTCGCCGCGCTCCGAACCCGGCACGCGGCCGAGGACGGTGGCGTTCGACTCACCGGGCTGATCCCATGCGTACTCGATCTCGACGCTCTCCGACTGCAACTGGTCGCCACTGCGGCCGGTGACCTCGGGCGCGTCCTCTAGGTCGCCGGTCAGGTGCCGGACTTCGGCGGTGAGGGTGAACTTCATCGGTGCTGCTCCTTGTTCGGGCTGGGGCGGGGCCTCGTCGTCCTGCACCGGCTCCCACACCCGCCCGCCATCCACGGGCAGGTCGGGGTGCTTGGCGTGCAAGCGGGCCAGGGCGGCGACCAGCGGGTTATCGGACATGCGGGGCTCCTTCGGGTGGGTGGCTATGCGGCTTCGATCAGGTCGGCGATCTTCTCGGCGGCCTTCACGCGGGTCACGGCGAGTTCGGCGTTCTTGCGGTCGATCTCCACGAGGAAGCAGCGGCGGCCCTCGAGGACGGCGGCGACGCCCGTGCTGCCGGACCCGGCGCACGGGTCGACGACCAGGTCGCCGCGCACCGTCGAGGATTCGATCAAGTCCTGCATCAGCGGGACGGGCTTCTCGTTACTGTGCCGGGCCGCGGAGCTCCTGCCGGGTCGCTGGTAGCGGAGGATCGATCCGCGGCGCAGGCGGGCTGACAGATTCCCGGCGCCCTTCTGCCGGTCGCTGCGCCGCTTCACGTGGACGCCGAAGGTGATCGGCTCGTGGCTCGGACCCCAGGAAGCTGCAAGGTCGCCACTGCCGATGTCGACCTTGTCCCACACGAGCTCTGCCGTTCCCCCCAGGCGCAGTGGCCCGGCGAGATCCTTCGAGGCGTAGCCGAAGACGTACACGTGGCGGGAGGGAGCGAGGCCGCCGTTGAAGGTGCCCTCCGGGCCGACCCACTGGCCGAGGATGGTGGGCCAGTCGACGGTGCCGTCGTCTCCGGCGATCTGGCCGAACCTCTTGCTGCGGCCGGAGTCGTAGGCCACCCCGTAGGGCGGATCGGTGCACAGCAGCCCGTACCAGTCCGGCACTTGGGCTATGACGGCCGGGTCGCGGCAGTCGCCCCAGATGACCGTGGCCCGCGCCGAAGCGTGCAGGACCCGGCCACCCGGGGGTGGGGCAAGCGGCAGATCGAGCATGTCGGGGGCGGTCACGGTGGGCTCCTAGGTCAGACGGCGGCGAGCGCGTCGAGGGCGAGGCGGATGGCGTCCCGGTCGTCCGGGCCGTCGGGTCGTCGGCCGCCGGCGTAGTCGGCAGCGGCGTCCAGGTCGGCGTGGGTGGCCGCGTCGGAGTCGAGGCCGTGGTCGGCGAGGGCGCGGGCGGTGCGGTAGGCGTCGTAGGCGGTCACTGCTGGGCCTCCTCTTCCTGCGCCTCGCGCAGCTCGGTGAGGGCGTTGCCGATGGCTTCCATGGCGGTCTCTTCGGTGATCCGGCCGCCGGTCCAGTCGCGCCAGGTGGCGGCGACGGCGGTAGTCATGGGCTTCTCCTCAGGTGGCGGTCGGGTCGGGTTTGGGCGTGGACTTCACGGGCCGCTCCACCGGGTCGTTGAGCGCGGCCAGCAGCTCGGCCTTGGGGATACTCCGCCGGCGCGGCACGTCCAGCAGGGCGCGGACCCGCTTGTGACGGGCGTCCATCTCCTGGATCCGGTACAGCGGCGGGTAGCGCTTCTGGTACTCCTGCATGCGTTCGTACTCGGTGCGGTAGTGCTCGGCGTTCCACTCGGCCCAGCGCAGCCGGCGCCACAGTTCCAGCAGCGACAGGTCGGCGTACTGGGCGGCGAAGTTGATGCGCTCCTCGTGGGTCGCATCGGCGAGGGGGTCCTCCAGGACCGTGCGCGTGAAGTCGGCGTCCCCTCGGGTGGGCCAGAGGACTATTCGCATCGTGGCTGTCGGGGCGGCGTTGTCCTGGCTGGGCATGGGGGGCTCCTCCTCCTTGGGTCGGGCCGGGGGTGGACAGCCGGGCTGCGACGGGTGGTCAGCGGCAGCCCGGCCGGTCGGGGGTCAGTCCTCGTACCAGCCCGCTTGGACCTCGTTCTCCATGTGGGCCTGAACGGTGTCCTGCATGGCGTCCGACTTCTGCTGGTCGGTCATCTGGTCCCAGCCCGCCGGGATGTCGTCGCCTTCGAGCACGAGTTCCTGGGTGCTGCCGGAGACGGAGGACATCTGGACGTAGACAGTGATGCGCTCGGTGGCCATCGGGGGCTCTTCAGTCGTCGTCGGTCTCGGTCTCGTACTCGCGGTCGGCCCAGTAGTGGCGGTCCTCCTCGGCCACCTCGCGGGCGGTGAGCTCCCACGGGGCGGGCTGGGCGGCGGCGGCGAGCACAGCCGGGCCGTAGACGAGGTAGGCGACGGCGGCCGCCTTGAGGAGGCCGGTGTCGCGGGCCACGTCGGCGAGGCGGGTGACGCGCTCCTCGGAGGCGGCTATCTGGGCGCGATGGGCGTCGAGCTCCGCGCGGC
>JAODNJ010000132.1 GCA_025465155.1 Frankiales bacterium | reverse complement strand
GTCCGGGTCAGCGGTTCCGGCGGACCCCGAAGACGATGTCCTCCCAGGCGGGGATCCGGGCACGCGGGTCCTCCGCCTCGCCGTCCTCGCCGGGGCGGCCCAGCACGACGGTGTCGTGTTCGGCGATGTCGTCGTCGAACGGAGGGGGGGAGTCGTCCTGCTCGCCGGAACGGGCCGGCCTGCCGGAGTCCGGGGTGACGTCGCGGACCAGGTCCTGCGGTTCCGCGTCGGCACTCTGCTGGACCGCGGCCTCCGGTTCGGGGACCGCCGCCACGGGACGCCGCACGGCAGGGACCGCCACCGCGCCGCCCGGAACGTCCGGGACGACCCGGACCAGACGGGTGCCTTCCGCGAAGTCCCTGGTGGCCGCGTCGACCGGTGTGACGGCGCGGGCCGGGATGTCGTAGCTCCAGACGGTGGTGCCCGACTTGGCGCCGGCCCGCCACGCGCCGGTGATCACCCAGCCGTCGTGGTCGCGGTGGGCGTCCCATCGCACGGCGTCGCCGTCGGCACCGAGCAGGCGCAGCCGCTCGGTCATGAACCTCTGCAGGGCGATCGTCGGCGTGCCCTCGGAGAGCCGCACCCGGGCGTCCCGCGCCTGCTCGGCGATGCGCGCCCGCTCCTGCAGCACCGGGTGGGCGAACCGCATGATCCGCTCGACCCGGGTGCCCGATGCTGCGGCGACCTGCTCGGGGGTCTCGCCCGCGCGGATCCGGGCCTGGATGACCCGGGGCGGCAGGGTGTTGCCGACGTCCTCGATGGCGCCGAGCCGGGCATCGCCCCGCGCCGCGGCCCGGACCCGCTCGTCGATCGGGAGCTCGAAGCGCTCCTCGCCGCCTTCGGCGTCCTCGGCGGTGAGCACCAGGCTCTTGCCGTCATCGGAGAGCGCCACGGGACGCAGCGTGCGCACGGGCGGCCTCCTTCGCCAGACGCTGAAGATCGGCCTCGGGATAGAGACCGGTTCCGAGGCTATCCGTGCGGCCGGATGCCGCCCGGCAGGCTCGCCCGGCGCGGCGCAGGTCACCTGTTCGCAACGTGGGGGAGGGACAGTTGGGGCGCGGCGCGGCGCCGTGGTCGCACGCGTGAGCCGCTTCGCCGACCCGGCGTGGAATCCTGCCCTCCGCCGGACCGCTCCCCGGTGCGGACACACCGACAGAAGAGCTGCCCCGAGAGAGGTGCGATGGTCCGCCTGACCGACCAGTGGTCCGCCGCGTCCGCCGAGGGTGGGCTCGGGACCGGGGGGCTGCCCACCGAGGTGCGGCTCGCGATCGCCGAGATCGCCGGAGCCGCGGGCGCCTGGTGTCCCGCGCTGTCGCCCGATGGCGAGCGCGTCGCCTACGTCACCGACCGCTCCGGCATCCCCCGCCTCGAGGTCGCCACCCGGACGCAGCAGACGCCCCCCGCGGTGGTGTCCGGGGCCGGGGAGGAAGTCGTCTCGGTGGCCTGGTCCCCGGACGGCGAGCGGCTGGCGTACCTGGTCAGTCCCGGTGGCTCGATCCGCGCCGAGCTGCACGTCGTCCGCCCCGACGGCACGGCTCACCGGCTGATCGCCGGCGCCGACCCCCTCGCGACGGTCTTCGCCGGCGGCTGGACTGCCAGGCCGGGCCACTACGTGTGTTCCATCGCTCCGGGCGACGGGCCGGACGCCGACGTCGTTCTCGTCGACGCCGAGAGCGGGGCGCACCGCACGCTGGCCCGCGGTGGATTCCTCACCGTCACGGCGGTCTCCGTCGACGAGCGGTGGGTGCTGGCCCGCCGCGGCCCGCGTGGTCACCGGCACGTCGTCCTGGCCGATGTCCGCACGGGGGAGCAGCGGCGGGTGCTGGCGCCGAACGCTCCGGGCGGGGCCGGCTCCGAGGACGGCCGGTTCGGGCCCGACGGACGGTCGGTGTACGTCCGAGCGGCACTGCCGGGGCCACCCGGTGCCGACCGCGCCGGCCTCGTCGTCGTCCCGCTGTCCCAGGACGGCATCCCCGGTGACGGCCGGATCCTGCTCAGCCGTCCTGACGCGGACCTCGACGGGTACGCCGTCCGGGCCGACGGCACGGTGCTGGCCGTCTGGAACGCCGGCGGGCTCACCGAGCTGTGGGTGCACCGGCTCGAGGACGGTGCCGTGCTGAGGGCGATCGAGCTGCCCGAGCCGGTCATGCCGGGGTGGTCGCTGTCCGCGGACGGGACGGCGGTCCTCGCGGAGCTGACCGGCCCCTGCACGCCGCGCTCGCTGTGGTGGGTGCCGCTGGCCGAATCTGCGCGCAGGGTGCGGTTGCCGTCGGCGCCGCACCGGCCCAACCCGGACCTGCTGGTGACCCCGGTCCTCCACACCTACCGCGCGGCCGACGGGCTCGAACTCTCGGGGTGGCTGTACACGCCCCCCGACGTGCACGGCCCCAACCGCACCGTGATCAGCTTCCACGGGGGACCGGAGGGCCAGGAGCGGCCGGTGTACTCGCCGGTCGCACAGTCGCTCGTCGCCGCCGGGCTCACAGTCTTCGCGCCGAACGTCCGGGGCTCGGGCGGCCGGGGCCGGGCCTTCATGGCAGCCGACGACGGCGATGCCCGCGAGGCGTCGTTCGAGGACGTTCGCGCCACCGTCGAGGCGCTGGTGGCCGACCGGATCGCGCTGCCCGGCCGCATCGGCTCGCACGGCTGGTCCTACGGAGGCTTCCTCACGCTCGTCGCGCTCACCCGGTGGCCCGACCTGTTCGCCGCCGGAATCTCGCTGGCCGGGATGAGCGACCTGCGCACGTTCTTCGCCGGCACCGAGCCATGGATGGCGGCGGCGTCCGTGACCGAGTACGGGGATCCGATCATCGATCGGGAGATGCTCGCCCGCATCTCGCCGATGACCTCGCTGGAGCGGCTCACCTCGCCGGTCCTCCTGGCGCATGGGGACCGCGACACCAACGTGCCGGTGTCGGAGTCGGTCCAGGCCCATCAGGCGCTCACCGCTCTGGGCGCGCCGAGCGAGCTCCTGCTGCTGCGGGGTGAAGGGCACACCGTCGTGGGGCGGGAGCGCCTCGTCGAGCTGAGCGAGCGGGCGGTCGCCTGGTTCGATGGCTGGCTGTGACCGGCGGCTTGGCGGGGTACCGCGGTGCGGCGGGAGACGAGGCCGTCGACTCCTCCGGCGCGGTGCGGGACGGGTACGCCGTCCTGGGGCCCGCGCTCGAGCGCCTCGGCGAGACGGGGCTGACCGACGCCGCGGCCGAGGTTGCGGCGCAGCGGCGGAAGCGGGGTGTGGTGTTCGGCGCCTGGAGCGACGGACGACAGCACGTGCGGCCGTTCCCGATGGACCCGCTACCGCGCCTCCTGTCGGCCGCCGACTGGTCGACGGTGGCTGCGGGCGTCGGGCAGCGGCACCGGGCGCTCAACGCGTTCCTCGCCGATGCCTACCGCGCCGCCGGCCGACGGCGCAGTGATGCCGACCGGGCGCCCGAGGTGGTTCGCGCCGGCGTGCTGCCCGAGTGGGCAGTGGCGCACAGCCCCGGTCGCCACCCGGACGCCGTGGGCCTGGCCTGGCGGGGGCAGCAGCGTGCCGCCCTGGCCGGGATGGACGTGCTGCACACCGTTCAGGGCACGTGGGTGGTGCTGGAGGACAACCTCCGCGTGCCGTCCGGAATCGGCTATGCCCTGGCCAACCGGGACACGCTGCGAGCAGCGGTGCCCTCGCTCTTCGCGGGGGTCCGGCCCGTGGATCCGTGGACGGCCGTCCCGCTGCTGCAGGAGGCCCTGCGCGCGGCCGCTCCTCCGGCCTGCCCGGCCGACCCGGTCTGCGCCTTGCTGTCCTCCGGTGAGAGTGACAGCGCCTGGTTCGAACACCGGTTGCTGGCTGACGCACTGGGCGTCGTCGTCGTCCGTGCGGCCGATCTCTGGCCCCGGGCGGACGGTGGGATCGAGGCCGGTGTCGACGGGGAGCGGATCGCCATCGACGTGCTCTACCGCCGATTCGACGACGCCGAGCTCGGCGCGCACCGCGGTGCGACCGGCCAACCGCTGGTGGCCCTGCTGACCGAGGCGGTGCGCTCGGGCCGGCTCGGGCTGGCCAACGTGCCCGGCAACGGTTTGGCCGACGACAAGGCCATGTACGCCTGGGTTCCGGCGATGATCAGGTTCTACCTCGGCGAAGAGCCGCTCCTCGAGTCCGTCCGCACGTGGGTCCTCGCGGACGACTCCCAATGGGGAGAGGTGCGCGACAGGCTGCACGAGCTGGTGCTCAAGCCGGTCGACGGCTACGGCGGCAGCGGCGTCGTCGTCGGTCCGCAGTGCTCCGCGGCGGAGCTGGCGCAACTGCAGGCGGAGGTGGCGGCGGCACCGCATCGATTCGTCGCGCAGGAACCGGTCGAGTTCTCGACCGCCCCGACGGTGGTCGAGGGGCGGCTGCGGCCCCGGCACGTGGACCTGCGGGTGTTCTCGGTGGCAGGTACGCGGACCCGGGTGCTGCCCGCTCCCCTCACCCGCGTCGCGCTGCGGCAGAAGTCACTGGTGACGAACTCCAGCCGCGGCGGTGGCAGCAAGGACACCTGGCTGCTGCCGTAAGGTCCGGGATCCGGCGCAGATCCGCCGCCGCTGTGAGCGCCCGGTCGGGGGCGCAGGGCTCAGAGGCGCTCGACCACGTAGTCGACGCACGCCGTCAGGGCACTGACGTCGTCGGGATCGACGGCCGGGAACATGCCGACCCGCAGCTGGTTGCGGCCGAGCTTGCGGTACGGCTCCACGTCCACGATCCCGTTGGCCCGCAGCGTCTTGGCGAGGGAGGCGGCGTCGACGGAGTCGGCGAAGTCGATCGTGCCGACGACGTAGGAGCGCTGTGCGGGATCGGTGACGAACGGTATCGCCACCTCCGACTTCTCGGCCCACGAGTACAGCCGTCCGGACGATTCGCGGGTCCGCTCCACGGCCCCGGACAGACCCCCCAGACCGAGCAGCCACTGGATCTGATCGGCCAGCAGGAACAGTGTCGCGACGGCGGGGGTGTTGTAGGTCTGGTCCTTCGTCGAGTTGTCGACCGCGATGGACAGGTCGAGGAAGCCCGGGATCCACCGCCCCGAGCCCTTGATCTCGGCCACCCGCGCCAGCGCGGTGGGCGACATGAGCGCGATCCACAGCCCACCGTCGCCGGCGAAGTTCTTCTGCGGTGCGAAGTAGTAGACGTCGGTCTGGCTCACGTCCACGGGCAGGCCGCCGGCGCCGCTGGTCGCGTCGATGAGTACGAGTGCGTCGTCGTCGGCGCCGGACGGCCGGGCCACGGGCGCCATCACGCCGGTCGAGGTCTCGTTGTGCGCCCAGCCGTAGGCGTCGATGCCGGCCTGCGCCGAGGGCAGCGCCAGCGACCCGGGCTCCCCTTTGGCTATGACCGGATCGGCGAGAAACGGTGCCTCGGCGGCACCGGAGGCGAACTTGGCGGAGAACTCGCCGAAGGTCCCGAAGGCGCTGCGGTCACGGATCAGGCCGCAGATCGCCGCGTCCCAGAACGCCGTCGTACCGCCGTTGCCGAGGACGACCTCGTAGCCGTCGGGCAGGTCGAACAGCTGCGTCAGGCCCTCGCGGACCTGCCGGACCAGGCCCTTCACCGGGGCCTGCCGGTGCGACGTGCCCATGATCGCCGCACCGTCGGTCACCAGTGCCTGCAGGGCTTCGGGGCGGACCTTCGACGGGCCGCAGCCGAACCGACCGTCGGCGGGGAGCAGGTCGGCGGGAATGGAGATGCTCATCCGGGCGTGCCTCTCGGTGGTGGTGGCCTGCGTGGATCGAACGGTGGGGAAAACGACGACGGCCCGGGACCGCGGGGTGCGGGACCGGGCCGTCGGAGCGACATGCGGTTCAGGCGTGCCTCAGGCCGGAGTCGCGGCGATGGACTTGACCTGGATCGTGTCGAAGCCCTCGACCTCGTCGGGCTTGCGTGGACCGGGGCCGATGTAGCGGGCCGACGGGCGCACCAGACGGCCCGTCTCCTTCTGCTCCAGGATGTGCGCGCACCACCCGGCCGTGCGGGCACAGGTGAACATCGAGGTGAACATGTGGCTGGGCACCTCGGCGAAGTCGAGGACGATGGCCGCCCAGAACTCCACGTTGGTCTCGATCGGCCGGTCCGGACGCCGCTCGCGCAGCTCCTTCAGCGCTGCCTGCTCGAGGGCCAGTGCCGACTCGAACCGCGGCGCGCCGAGCTCCTCGGCGGCCCTGCGCAGCACGCGGGCGCGCGGGTCCTCGGCGCGGTACACGCGGTGACCGAATCCCATGAGCCGGTCGCCCCGGTCGAGCAGGTCCTTGACGTACTTCTCGGCGTTCCCGCTCTCCTCCACGCCGTCGAGCATGTGCAGCACCCGGGACGGCGCGCCGCCGTGCAGCGGCCCGGACATCGCGCCGATGGCGCCGGAGAGCGAGGCGGCGACGTCGGCGCCGGTGGAGGCGATGACGCGGGCGGTGAACGTGGAGGCGTTCATCCCGTGCTCGGCGGCCGAGGTCCAGTAGGCGTCGACGGCGGCGACGTGCCGCGGGTCGGGGTCGCCCCGCCAGCGGATCATGAACCGCTCGACGATCGTTTGCCCCTCGTCGACGCGCTTCTGCGGCACCGCCGGGGTGCCGATGCCGCGCGCGGACTGCGCCACGTAGGACAGTGCCATGACGGCGGCGCGGGCCAGCTCCTCGCGGGCCTCCTCGTTCGAGATGTCCAGCAGCGGCCGGTAGCCCCAGATCGGGGTCAGCATCGCCAGCGCCGCCTGGACGTCGACGCGGACGTCGCCGGTGTGCACAGGGATCGGGAACGGCTCGGCCGGCGGCAGACCGGGCCCGAACTTGCCGTCCACCAGCAGCGCCCAGACGTTGCCGAAGGTGATCTTGCCGACCAGGTCCTCGATGTCGACGCCGCGGTAGCGCAGCGCGCCTCCGTCCTTGTCCGGTTCGGCGATCGTCGTCTCGAAGGCGATGACGCCTTCCAGGCCGGGTACGAAGTCGTCGGCCATCTCGCATGCTCCTCTGCGCGCGGGACATGCACGCACTGAAAAGTGCGCGCAGACTGCTTCAGAACAGTAGGCCGTGTCGACACGCCCGACGCGGCCGGGGGCGCGGGCGGCTGCGAGCATGGCCCCCGTGCCCGACCTCTCCCGCATGCGCAGGGACTACGGCTCCGAGCGTCCGGACGCCCCCAGGTTCACCGAGGAGCAGCTCGCCCCGACCTGGGTCGAGCAGTTCGACCGCTGGTTCGCCGACGCCGTCGCTGCCGAGCTCCCCGAGCCCAACGCGATGGTCGTCGCGACCGCCCAGGCGGACGACGCTCCCGACGCCCGCATCGTGCTGATGAAGGGCTACGACGCCACCGGGTTCGTCTTCGTCACCAGCTACGCCTCGACCAAGGGCGCCGAGCTCGCGGTCAATCCGCGGGCGGCGCTGGTCTTCCCGTGGCACGCGATGCAGCGCCAGGTCCGGGTCAAGGGCCGGGTGGAGCGGGTGGGGGAGACCGCCTCCGACGCGCTGTGGGAGGCCCGCCCGCGCGGCGCTCAGCTGGCGGCGGTCGCGTCGGTGCAGTCGACCGTGGTCGACTCGCGCGAGGAGCTCGAGCTGCGGGTGCGGTTGCTCGACGAGGAGACCGGCCCCGGGCCGGTGACCCGCCCGCCCATCTGGGGTGGCTACCGCGTGATCCCGGAGCGGGTCGAGTTCTGGCAGGGCGGGGCCGACCGGCTGCACGACCGGCTGGTGTTCGTCCGGGACGACGAGGAAGGCGGCGGCTGGGTCGTGCAGCGCCTGGCACCGTGAGCGAGCGCGCGAGCTCGCCGGACGACACCGTGAGCGAGCCGGCGGACCCCGTTCATCCCGTCGGCCCGGTCGAGGGCGGCGCCGCGGTCGAGCAGCCGGTGCCGCGTCCGCGCGGCTGGGCGATCGACACCACCCCGTTGCGCAACCCGGCCTTCCGGCGGCTGTTCGGCGGCGTCGCCGCCACGATGCTCGGCCAGCAGATGACGCTGGTCGCAGTTCCTTACCAGGTCTACCGGCTCACCGGGTCGTCGCTGCTGGTCGGCGTCACGTCCGTCGTGGCGCTGGTGCCGCTGATCGCCTTCGGCCTCCTCGGCGGCGCCATCTCCGACGTCATGGACCGCCGGCGGCTGATGCTCGTGACGTCGGCCGGTGCGGCGGCCACCAGCGCGCTGCTCGCCGTACAGGCGCTGCTGCCGGGCAACGGCCACCTGGCGGTGCTGTGGGTTCTGACCGCATGCGTCTCAGCCTTCGCGGCGGTCAACCAGCCCACCCGCAGCGCGGTGATCCCGGCGCTGGTCGGGCCGTCCGGGATCGCCGCGGCCAACGCGCTGGCGATGACCGTCCGCCAGGCCGGCGTCATCGTCGGGCCGCTGCTGGCCGGCGTCCTCATCGGCACGGGGAACCTGTCCCTCGCCTACACCGTCGACGCCGTGGGGTTCCTCGCCGCCGTGCTCCTGCTGCGCGGCCTGCCCCCGCTGCCGCCGGGTCGCTCGGCCGGGCCGCTGCGACTGGGTGGGGCCCTGAGCGGCGTCGGCGAGGGGTTCGCCTACCTCCGCACCCAGCCCGTGGTGCTGATGACGTTCGTCGTCGACGTCATCGCGATGATCTTCGCGTGGCCCCAGGCGGTCTTCCCGGCGCTCTCGCACATCCGGTTCGAAGGCTCCCCGAACAGCCTCGGGTGGCTCTTCGCGGGCGCGTCGATCGGCGCGCTGGCCATGGGGCTGACCTCGGGCTGGGTCTCCCGGGTCGACCGGCAGGGGGCCGTGGTGCTCGGTGCGATCGTCGTCTGGGGCATCGCCATCATCGGATTCGGCTTCGCTCCGGCGCTGTGGCTCGCGGTGTTCTGCCTGGCCCTGGCCGGCGCCGCGGACATGGTGAGCGCGGTGCTGCGCACCTCGATGCTGCAGCTGGCCGCGCCGGAGGAGATGCGTGGCCGCATGCAGGGCGTCTTCCTCGTGGTCGTCGGGGGTGGCCCGAGGCTCGGCGACCTGCGCGCCGGGGTGATCGCCAGCGCGGCATCGGTCACGGTCGCCATGGTCTCCGGGGGCGTCGTCGTGGTGGTCGCGATGGTCGTCGTCGCGCTGGTGGTGCCCTCGTTCCGGCGGTTCCGGGCGTCCCTGCCGGCCTCGGGCTGACCACCGGGCGACTCAGGCCAGCGCGCCGGCGACCACCTTCAGGTCCGCGACGAGGGCGTCGTAGGCGGCGGCGCGGTTCTCGTCCGGGACCCGGAGGACGGCGGAGGGGTGCGTCGTCGCGAGCATCCACGTCTGGTGCGGTGCGTTCTCGTCCTCATCGGCCTGCGCCCCCGTCGCGGCTGCCACGCCGGGCGGCGTCCACGGCAGCAGCCGGCCCCTGTCCTTCGTGATGCGGAACGACGGCGCGATGAGGGCCTTGGCCGCAGTTGCGCCCAGACAGACCACGACCTCCGGCTTGAGCACGTCGAACTCGGCCTCGAGCCACGGCCGGCAGGCCCTCAGGTGCTCGGGCCCCGGGGTCTGGTGGATGCGGCGCTTCGGCGTCGGGGTGAACCGGAAGTGCTTGACAGCGTTGGTGATGTAGGCGTCCCGGCGGTCGATGCCGGCGTCGCCCAGCGCCCGGTCCAGCAGCCGGCCGGCCGGACCGACGAACGGCTCTCCCTTGCGGTCCTCCTGGTCGCCGGGCTGCTCGCCCACGAACACCACCCGCGCGGTCTCCGGCCCCTCACCGAACACGGTCTGGGTCGCCGGTTCCCACAGTTCGCAGGCCCGGCAGCCCGCGGCGGCGGCACGCAGCCCGTCGAGGCCGACGCCGGTCGGTGGCTGCGCAGGCACGTTCTCCTGGCTCATGCGGTGATGACACCGCATGAAAGGCCGGGCCGCGACCGGGCGAACGGCTAGGTTCCGCATGCCGGCCACCGCTGCATCCGGAGGGGTAGTGCTCGAGTTCGACGGCCTCCACAAGAGCTACGGCGACAACCGCGTCCTGCAGGGCGTCGCCTTCACGGTCGCGCCCGGGTCGATGTTCGGCTTCTGCGGTGCCAACGGCGCCGGCAAGACGACGACGATGCGGATCGCCATGGGCCTCGCGCTCGCCGACGCCGGCGAGGTGCGCTGGTACGGGCGCCCCCTGGACACGGCCGTCCGGCGCCGGATCGGGTACATGCCCGAGGAGCGTGGCCTCTACCCGAAGATGCGGGTCGCCGAACAGGTGACCTACTTCGCCCGGCTGCACGGGCTGGACGCCCCGGCGGCCTCGCGCGCCGCCGCCGAGTGGACCGAACGGCTGGGGCTGGCCGAGCGGCGCGGCGACCGCGTCGAGAAGCTCTCGCTCGGCAACCAGCAGCGGGTCCAGCTCGCCACCGCCCTCGCCGGCCGGCCGGCGGTGCTGATCCTCGACGAGCCCTTCTCCGGCCTGGACCCGGTGGGCGTCGACTCGCTCGCCGAGGCGCTGCTGGAGCAGTGCCGCCAGGGCGTCCCGGTGGTCTTCTCCAGCCACCAGCTCGACCTCGTCGAGCGGCTCTGCGACTCGGTCGGGATCCTGGCCCGCGGCCGGATCGTCGCCTCGGGCCCGGTCCCGGAGCTGCGCAGGCGTGAGGCCGGGCGGGTGCTGCGGGTCGTCGTCCCCGACGCGCCGCACGGCTGGGCCGCGGGGCTACCCGGCGTCCGGGTCGTCTCCGAGCAGGCCGGGGACACGCTGCTGGCCCTGGACCCCGGGACCGACGACCAGGCGGTCCTGGCCGCGGCGCTGCGCACCGGCCGGGTCACCCACTTCGGCTGGCGGGAGCCGACCCTGGTCGAGCTGTTCCGTGACGCGGTCGCGGCCCCCGCGGAGGTGGCCGCATGACCAGCGACAGGGAGCGCGGCACGAACCCCGGCATGAGCAGCGCGTCCCTCGTCCGGCTGGTCGCGGGGCGGGAGATCTCCTCGCGGCTGCGCGACCGGACCTTCCTCATCAGCTCGGCGGTCATCGTGCTGCTGGTGCTGGGCGCGATCGTCGTCCAGGTGGTCCTCAGCTCGCAGTCGGGCACCACGACCGTGGGGGTGGTCGGGGACCGCGCCACGCTGGGGCCGGCGCTGGCGGCGCAGGGCCGGGCGATCGGCGTCGACGTGGTGGTCCGCGGGCTGGCGGACGACGCAGCCGCGCGCCGCGCGGTCGACAACGGCGACGTCGACGGCGCGCTGGTCACCGGCTCCGGCGGCCCTCCGGAGCTGCTCGTGAAGAACTCCGCGGACGCCCCGCTGCAGGCGGTGGTGCAGGGTGCCGTCACCCGGGTGGTGCTGACCCAGCAGCTCGCCGCCGCCGGCGTTTCGCTCAGCGCCTCACCGCAGGTCGCGGTCCGGTCGCTGAACCCCGGCGCCGACCGCTCGGGCGAACGCATCGCCACCGCGCTGATCGGCGTCGCGTTGCTCTACAGCCTGCTCGCGCTGTTCTGCCAGTTCGTCGCGCAGGGCGTCGTGGAGGAGAAGTCCAGCCGCGTGGTGGAGCTCCTGCTCGCCACGCTGCGGCCGTGGCAGCTGCTCGCCGGCAAGGTGCTCGGCCTCGGCCTGCTCGGGTTGGCGCAGATCGTCGTCATCGCCGGCGTGGGCGTCGCCGGGGCACTGGCCTTCGACATCGTCTCGCTCCCCGGCCAGCTCGTGGGCACGATGTTCACCATCGTCGCCTGGTTCGTTCTCGGGTATGCCTTCTACGCCTCGGTCTTCGCCGCCGTGGCGTCCCTGGTCAGCCGCCAGGAGGACCTGCCGAACGTGATCATGCCCACCACGATCCTGCTCGTGGCCGCGTTCGTCATCGCGATCCAGGCCGCCAGCAATCCGGCCAGCACGCTGGCCACGGTGACCTCGTACGTGCCGGGCCTCTCGCCGCTGGTCATGCCGGTGCGGGAAGCCGCGGGCACCGTGCCGGCGTGGCAGGTCGCCGTCTCGGTCCTGATCATGCTGGCCGCGATCGCACTCGTGGTGCGCCTGGGCGGCCGGATCTATGCGGGGGCGCTGCTGCGCACCGGCGGCAGGACGAGTCTCCGGGAGGCCCTGCGGTCCGAGCGCGTCTGATCGGTTCGCCGGCCGGCCGGCCGGGTAGCCGCGCCGCATGGCGATGCAGCTGGGCTACACCCTGATGACGGAGCAGTCGGGCCCGAAGGACCTGGTGTCCTACGCCGTCCGCGCGGAGGAGCTGGGATTCGACTTCGCGGTCAGCAGCGACCACTACTTCCCGTGGCTGGACGAGATGGGGCACGCGCCCAACGCGTGGGTGACCCTCGGCGCGGTCGCGCAGGCCACCAGCCGGATCGACCTCATGACCTACGTGACCTGCCCCACCATCCGGTACCGGCCGGTGGTCGTGGCGCAGCAGGCGGCGACCCTGGCCCTGCTCTCCGACGGCCGGTTCACGCTGGGCCTGGGCTCCGGCGAGAACCTCAACGAGCACGTCGCCGGGGAGGGCTGGCCGCCGGTCGCCGTCCGGCACGAGATGCTGGTCGAGGCCGTGCACATCGTCAAGGAGCTCCTGGGCAGCGACGGCTACACGACTTTCCACGGCGACCACTACGAGGTCGACCGCGCCAAGCTCTGGGACCGGCCGGAGGCCGGCGTCCCGATCGGCATCGCCGTCTCGGGTGAGCGGTCCTGCCGGCTGGCCGGTGAGTACGCGGACGTGATGGTCGCCGTCGAGCCGAAGCCGGAGCTCGGTGAGATGTTCGACGCGGCCGGTGGCGCGGGGAAGCCCCGGATCGCGCAGATGCCGATCAGCTACGGCGCCGACGAGGACGCCGCCGTGAAGCGGGCGCACTCGCTGTTCCGCTGGTTCGGCTTCGGCTGGAAGGTCAACGCCGACCTGCCGGGCACGGCCGGGTTCGACGCGGCCAGCCAGTTCGTCCGGGAGGAGGACGTCGCCGAGGGCATCCCCTGCGGGGACGACGTCGACGCCGTCCTGCAGGCGGCCACGGCATACGCCGACGCCGGCTTCACCCACCTGGCCCTCGTGCAGATCGGTGACGACCAGCAGGAGCCGTTCTTCGAGTGGACTCAGCAGACCCTCATGCCGGCCTGGCGGGACGCTTTCGGGTCCTGATCCAGACACGTTGGGGTGAGGCAACCCTCTCGGGGCATGCCGAGCGGCGTCCCGCGACCCGATCATGGGCGCCATGCCCGAGGACCTGGACGCCCGCCTCCGGCGTCTGCGGACCTCCGACGACGCCGGAGCCCTCATCGACCTCGGCTGCGACCTGGTCGCCGTCGGCCGGCACGAGGACGCCGAGTGGTGCTTCCAGCAGGCGACCGGACTCGGGGACGCCGCCGGAGCCTTCGACCTCGGTCAGGCGCTGGCCGCCCGCCGCCGGTGGGACGGCGCCTCCTCGGCCTACGAGGTCGCGCTGGCCAACGGCGATACCGACGCCTGGCGGACTCTGGGCGCGGTCCTCGAGGAGCAGGGCGAGCTGGACGCCGCCCTCGATGCGTACCGTGCGGCGGCCGCCTCAGGGGACCCCGAAGCGGCCGCGGTCGTCGCCTGCCGGCTCTGGTGCACCACCCTCGACCCCGCGCTGGAGGACGACCTGCGGGCAGGGGCTGAGCACCTCCCGGCGGCCCGGGCCGATCTCGGCGACCTGCTGCGGTCGACCGGCCGGTCCCCCGAGGCGCGCTGGGTGCTCGAGCGCGGCGCGAAGCTCGGCGAGGGAGTCTGCTGGCTGCCGCTGGGCAACCTCTACGCCGACGAGCTGGACGACGTCGAGTCGGCCGAGGAGGCCTACCGCGCCGGCATCGCGGCGGGGGATTCGTACTGCCATCACAATCTCGGGGTGCTGCTCGCCGAGCGCGGAGACCTCGACGGCGCGGTGGAGCAGTTCCGGTACGGCGCCGACGCCGGGGATTCGCTCGCGGTGGACGCGCTACGGGACCTCGGCGAGGCCTGACACAGGACCGCGGTAGGGGAACGCCGCGGGGCCCGTGACGCCCGGCCGCGCCGTGAACAGCCGCCCGGCGTCCGGTTGCGCCGCCCGGCCGGCCTCGTCCAGCCCCTCCGCGGACGTGCTGATGACCAGCAGGTCCCGCGCCGAACCCGCGAACGCGCAGCTGGACACGTTCGGGACCGGGAGCTCCACCACCGCCAGCAGCTCACCCTCCGGCGACCAGCGCCGGACCTGGCCGCCGCCCCAGATCGCCGTCCAGATGCAGCCCTCGTCATCGACTGTCAACCCGTCGGCGACGCCGTCCTGGCGGGAGAAGTCGAGCAGCAGGCGCTGCCGCGAGAACGTGCCGTCGCCGAGGTCGTAGTCGAACGCCCACACCAGGCCCGGGCCGGAGTCGGCGAGGTAGACGGTCCGGTCGTCCGGCGACCAGCCCAGGCCGTTGGAGACGGTGAGC